>NZ_MUMF01000064.1 GCF_002155905.1 Streptomyces tricolor
CGGCTCGGCCGCCCGCACCGCCGACTGGGCGCACCTGCGGGTACGGATCGCCGACGGGGTGGCCACCGTCACCCTCGCCCGGCCCGAGAAGCTCAACGCCCTCACCTTCGGCGCCTACGCCGACCTGCGCGACCTGCTCGCCGAACTGTCCCGGGAACGCGCGGTCCGCGCCCTCGTGCTGGCCGGCGAGGGCCGCGGCTTCTGCTCCGGCGGCGACGTGGACGAGATCATCGGCGCCACGCTGGCCATGGACACCGCCCAGCTGCTGGACTTCAACCGGATGACCGGCCAGGTCGTCCGGGCGGTCCGGGAGTGCCCGTTCCCGGTGATCGCCGCGGTGCACGGCGTCGCCGCGGGCGCCGGGGCCGTCCTCGCGCTGGCGGCCGACTTCCGGATCGCGGACCCCTCGGCCCGCTTCGCCTTCCTCTTCACCCGGGTCGGCCTGTCCGGCGGCGACATGGGCGCGGCCTATCTGCTGCCCCGGGTCGTCGGCCTCGGCCACGCCACCCGCCTCCTCATGCTGGGCGAGCCGGTACGGGCCCCGGAGGCCGAGCGCATCGGTCTGATCAGCGAGCTGGCCGACGAGGGGCGGGCGGACGAGGCCGCCCAGGCCCTGGCCCGCCGCCTGGCCGACGGCCCCGCCCTGGCCCACGCCCAGACCAAGGCGCTGCTGACGGCCGAGCTGGACATGCCCCTGGCGGCCTCGGTGGAACTGGACGCCTCGACCCAGGCCCTGCTGATGAACGGCGAGGACTACGCGGAGTTCCACGCGGCCTTCACGGAGAAGCGCCCTCCCAAGTGGAGGGGACGGTGACCGGTCCCGTCCACGCGCCGACGACGCCCGGCCGCCCCCTGCGCGTGGCGATCATCGGCGGCGGCCCCGGCGGCCTGTACGCCGCAGCCCTCCTCAAGCGCCTCGACCCGAACCGCGAGATCACACTCTGGGAGCGCAACGCCCCGGACGTCACCTTCGGCTTCGGAGTGGTCCTCTCCGACGAAACCCTGGGCGGCATAGAACACGCCGATCCGGTCGTCCACGAAGCCCTGCGGCAGGACTTCGTCCGCTGGGACGACATCGACATAGTGCACCGGGGCGTCCGGCACCGCTCCGGCGGCCACGGCTTCGCCGCGCTGGGCCGGCACCGGCTCCTGGAGATCCTGCACGCACGCTGCCGCTCGCTCGGCGTGGAGCTGCGGTTCTCCACCGAGGCTCCGCACATCGACCGGCTCGCGCGGGAGTACGACCTGGTCGTCGCCGCCGACGGTGTGCACAGCACCACCCGCGAGAGCCTGGCCCATGTCTTCCGTCCCCATGTGGCCACCCACCACTGCCGCTACATCTGGCTCGCCGCCGACTTCGCCTTCGACGCCTTCCGCTTCGAGATCGCCGAGACCGAGCACGGCGTGATGCAGCTGCACGGCTACCCCTTCGCGGCCGACGCCTCCACCGTCATCATCGAGATGCACGAGGAGGTGTGGCGGGCCGCGGGATACGACGAACTCCCCCCGCAGGAGTCCATGGAACGCTGCGCCAAGGTCTTCGCGGAGGCCCTGCGCGGACGTCCCCTGCGCTCCAACTCCTCGGCCTGGACCACCTTCCGCACCGTGGTCAACGACCGCTGGTCGCACGGCAACGTCGTCCTGCTCGGCGACGCCGCGCACACCGCCCACTTCTCCATCGGCTCCGGCACCAAGCTCGCCGTGGAGGACGCCCTCGCCCTGGCCGCCTGCCTGACGGAACAGCCGGACGTGCCCCGCGCGCTGGCGGCCTACGAGGAGGAGCGCCGGCCCGTCGTCGCCTCCACCCAGCGGGCGGCCCGGGCCAGCCTGGAGTGGTTCGAGAACCTGCGGCTGTACCTGCGCCAGCCACCCCGCCAGTTCGCCTTCAACCTGCTCACCCGCAGCCGCCGCGTCACGCACGACAACCTGCGGCTGCGCGACGCCCGGTTCACCGAGTCCGTGGAGCGCGAGTTCGGCTGCCCGCCCGGCACACCCCCGATGTTCACACCGTTCCGGCTGCGCGGCCTGACCCTGCGCAACCGGGTCGTCGTGTCCCCGATGGACATGTACTCCGCCACCGACGGCGTCCCCGGCGACTTCCACCTCGTCCACCTGGGCGCCCGCGCGCTGGGCGGGGCCGGGCTGGTGATGACGGAGATGGTGTGCGTCAGCCCGGAGGGCCGGATCACGCCCGGCTGCGCCGGCCTCTACAGCGGCCGGCAGGCCGAGGCATGGCGGCGCGTCACGGATTTCGTGCACCGCCAGGCCCCGGGCACGGCGATCGGCGTACAGCTCGGGCACTCCGGCCGCAAGGGATCCACGAAGCTGATGTGGGAGGGCATGGACGAGCCGCTGCCCACCGGCAACTGGCCCCTCGTCGCCGCCTCCCCGCTGCCGTACAAGCCGGGCGGCCAGACCCCGCGCGAACTGTCCCGGGCCCAGCTCACCGACCTGCGCGAGCAGTTCGCCGCCGCTGCCTGGCGGGCCGCCCGGGCCGGCTTCGACCTGCTCGAACTGCACTGCGCCCACGGCTATCTGCTCTCCGGCTTCCTCTCCCCGCTCACCAACCGGCGCACCGACGCCTACGGCGGCTCGCTGGACCGCCGCCTCCGCTTCCCGCTGGAGGTCTTCGACGCCGTCCGCGCGGTGTGGCCGGCCGAGCGGCCGATGACCGTCCGGATCTCGGCCACCGACTGGGCGGAGGGCGGGACGACCGCCGAGGACGCCGTCGCGATCGCCCGCGCCTTCGCCGCGCACGGCGCCGACGCCATCGACGTGTCCACCGGGCAGGTGGTGGCCGAGGAGCGGCCGGAGTTCGGGCGGTCGTACCAGACGCCGTTCGCCGACCGGATCCGGCACGAGGTCCGGATCCCGGTGATCGCGGTGGGCGCGATCTCGTCCTGGGACGACGTCAACTCGCTGATCCTGGCGGGCCGCGCGGACCTGTGCGCGCTGGCCCGGCCGCACCTGTACGACCCGCACTGGACCCTGCACGCGGCGGCCGAGCAGGGCTACGAGGGCCCGGGGGCGGTCTGGCCCGCGCCCTACCGGGCGGGCAGCCGGCGCCCCCGCACCGGGCGCACCGACGCCCCCAGGCCCCGCCTCTCGCTCAGCGGCTGAGCCGTGCCGCGCGGCGGTCTCACAGCCCCGCGAACCGCGCGCCCGCGTCCCGCAGCCGTGCGTGCAGGCCCCGGAAGACCTCCGCCGAGCGGACACCGGGCCAGCCGGACGGCAGCAGGCGGGTGGGCAGGCCGGGGTCGGTGTAGGGGAGGTGACGCCAGGAGTCCAGGGCGAGGAGGTAGTCGTGGTAGGCCTCCTCGGGCGGGGTGTCGGTGCGCCGCTCCCAGGCGTGCAGGACCGGCGCGTGCACGTCCAGGAAGCGCTCGTGCTCCTTGGCGATCGCGGCCAGGTCCCACCAGCGGGCCACCGCCTCGGCCGTGGCCGCGAAGCCCAGGTGCTCGCCGCGGAAGAAGTCGACGTAAGGATCGAGGCGCAGCCGGCGCAGGGTGTGCTCCGTCTCCTCGTACAGCCGGGCCGGGGCGATCCACACCCCGGGGGCCGCCGTGCCGAAGCCCAGGCCGGCCAGCCGGGAGCGCAGCACGTGCCGCTTCTGCCGCTCGGACTCGGGGACCGAGAACACCGCGAGCACCCAGCCCTCGTCCGCCACGGGCGCGCCCGCGTAGATGCGCCGGTCGCCGTCCTCCAGCAACTGGCGCGCTTCGGCGGAGAGTTCGTACCCGGCCGCGCCGGACTCCGTGCGGGCCGGCAGCAGCAGCCCGCGCCGCTTGAGCCGGGACACCGAGGAGCGTACGGAGGGCGCGTCCACGCCGACCGCGGCCAGGAGCCGGATCAGCTCGGCGACGGGCACCGGGCCGGGCATGAAGCGGCCGTACGCGCCGTAGAGCGTGACGATGAGGGACCTGGGGGCGTGCTGCTCGGACACGTTGATCATTTTAGGTCGTCGGCATCACTGCTGGTCACCATCGGTGCGCAGGCGGAACCGCTGGAGTTTTCCGGTGGCGGTGCGCGGCAGCGCGTCGAGGAAGACGAACTCGCGCGGGCATTTGTACGGGGCCAGCTCCGAGGTGAGGAAGCAGCGCAGCGCCTCCGGGTCGCGCCGGGCTCCGGCGCGCAGCACCGTGTAGGCCACCAGCACCTGGCCGCGGGCCTCGTCGGGGCGGCCGACGACCGCCGTCTCGGCCACGTCCGGATGGCGCAGCAGCGCCTCCTCCACCTCCGGGCCCGCGATGTTGTACCCGGCCGAGATGATCATGTCGTCGGCGCGGGCCACATAGCGGAAGTAGCCGTCGGCCTCGCGGACGTAGGTGTCGCCGGTGATGTTCCAGCCGCCCCGGACGTACTCCCGCTGGCGCGGGTCGGCGAGATAGCGGCAGCCGACCGGGCCGCGCACGGCCAGCAGGCCCGGCTCGCCGTCCGGCACCGGCGTGCCGTCGGCGTCCTGGACCCGCGCCTGCCAGCCCGGCACCGGCACGCCCGTGCTGCCGGGCCGGACCGCCTCGTCGGCGGCGGAGATGAAGATGTGCAGCAGCTCGGTGGCGCCGATGCCGTTGATGAGGCGCAGGCCCGTCCGCTCGTGCCAGGCCCGCCAGGTGGCCGCGGGCAGGTTCTCGCCGGCCGACACACAGCGCCTGAGGGACGAGACGTCGTACCGGTCCAGCTCGTCCAGCATGGCCCGGTAGGCGGTGGGCGCGGTGAAGAGGACCGAGACGCGGTGCTCGGCGACCGCGGGGAGCAGCTGCCGGGGGCCGGCCTGTTCGAGGAGGAGCGCGCTGGCCCCGGCCCGCATCGGGAAGATCACCAGTCCGCCGAGCCCGAAGGTGAAGCCCAGCGGGGGACTGCCGGCGAAGAGGTCGTCGCTATGGGGCCGCAACACATGTCTTGAGAAGGTGTCGGCTATGGCGAGCACATCCCGGTGGAAGTGCATGCACCCTTTCGGGCGACCCGTCGTGCCGGAGGTGAACGCGATCAGGGCCACGTCGTCGGCCGCGGTGTCCACCGCCGGATAGGGGTCGGCGGGGGCCGGGCGGCGCAGCAGGTCGTCGGGTGTGTCACCGCCGTACGTCGTGATGCGCAGCCCGGGTATCGACGCCTTCGCCAGGTCGTCCACCGCCCGGATGTCGCACAGCGCGTGCCCCACCCGGGCGATCTGGCACAGGGTGGCCAGCTCGTGCGGGCGCTGCTGGGCCAGCACGGTGACCGCGACCGCGCCCGCCTTCAGCACCGCCAGCCAGCAGGCGGCGAGCCACGGCGTGGTGGGGCCGCGCAGCAGCACCCGGTTGCCCGGGACCACGCCCAGGGAGCCGGTGAGCACGTGCGCGATCCGGTCGACCCGCGCGCGCAGCTCGCCGTACGTCCAGGCGGGGCCGTCCGGGGTGCGGAACACGGGGCGGGCCGGGTCGGTGTGGTCCAGCAGTTCCGCGGCGCAGTTCAGCCGGGCGGGGTAGCGCAGCTCCGGCAGCTCGAACCGCAGCTCGGGCCACTCGTGCGGCGGGGGCAGGTGGTCGCGCGCGAACGTGTCCACGTGGGCCGAGAGATGCATGGCGGTCCGCCCCCTTGCCGTGACCGAGGTCCGGGACAGATGTCCGAACGGGCTTCCTGGTGGGCTCGCGGATCGAGCGTATCGTGTTGGTGACGGCAGTCAACTGTGCGCGATACCGTCGGCAGGTGGGTAGGGAAGGGCACGGGGAACCGCCCCGGCAGTGCCCCCCGGAGGGAGGACCGGCTGTGTCCGCATTCTCACTCGGACCGGAGCAGACCGCCTGGTGCGCCGAGCTGCGCGAGCTGGCCGCCCGGCGGCTGCGCCCGCTCGCCGACCAGGGCGAACCCGGCCGCGTCAACCGGGCGCTGCTCGCCGAACTCGGCCGGCTGGGCCTGCTCGCGCGGCTCTTCGACTCCGGCGCGCTGGACCTGTGCCTGATGCGGGAGTCCCTCGCCCAGGCCTGCACCGAGGCCGAGACCGCCCTCGCCCTCCAGGGCCTGGGCGCCCACCCGGTGCACGCCCACGGCAGCCCCGACCAGCGGGCACGCTGGCTGCCCCGGGTCGCCGACGGCAGCGCGGTCGCCGCCTTCGCGCTGAGCGAGCCCGGGGCCGGCTCGGACGCGGCGGCGCTGGCCCTCGCGGCCGAGCCCGACGGCGACGGCTGGCGGCTCACCGGCGCCAAGTGCTGGATCTCCAACGCCCCCGAGGCCGACTTCTACACCGTCTTCGCCCGCACCACCCCCGGCGCCGGGGCGCGCGGGGTGACCGCCTTCCTGGTCCCCGCCGACCGGCCCGGACTCACCGGCAGCGCCCTGGAGATGATCTCGCCGCACCCCATCGGCGCCCTCGACTTCGACGCCGTGCCCGTGACCGCCGCCGACGTGCTCGGCGACATCGACCGCGGCTTCGCCGTCGCCATGGGCACCCTCAACCTCTTCCGCCCCAGCGTCGGCGCCTTCGCCGTCGGCATGGCCCAGGCCGCGCTGGACGCCACCGTCGGCCACACCCGCCGGCGCGAGGCGTTCCGGGGCACCCTGATGGACCTTCAGGCGGTGTCCCACCAGGTCGCCGAGATGGCCCTGCGCACCGAGGCGGCCCGGCTGATGGTCTACGCGGCGGCGGCCGCGTACGACGCCGGAGCCGCCGACGTCCCCCGGCGCGCCGCGATGGCCAAGCTACTCGCCACCGAGACCGCGCAGTACGTCGTCGACGCCGCCGTCCAGCTGCACGGCGCCCGCGCCCTGCGCCGCGGCCACCTGCTCGAACACCTCTACCGCGAGGTGCGCGCGCCCCGCATCTACGAGGGCGCCAGCGAGGTGCAACGCGGCATCATCGCCAAGGAGTTGTACGCCACGGCCGAGAAGGAGGACCGGTGACGACCGAGCGCGTCAACCCGCCCGAGCTGTCCCCGCCCACGGGCTTCACGCACGCCGTCGTCGCGGCCGGCTCCCGCGTGGTGTTCCTCGCCGGGCAGACCGCCCTGGACGGCGACGGCAAGATCACCGGCGAGACGCTGCCCGAGCAGTTCGAGCAGGCCCTCGGCAACCTCCTCACCGCCCTGCGCGCGGCCGGCGGCACCCCCGCCGACCTCGCCCGGGTCACCGTCTACGCCACGGACGTCGCCGCGTACCGCGCGCACGCCCGGCGACTCGGCCGGATCTGGCGGGAGTCGGCGGGCCGCGACTATCCCGCGATGGCGGTCGTACAGGTCGTACGGCTGTGGGACGAGCGGGCACTGGTGGAGCTGGACGGGTTCGCCGTCCTGCCCTAGGGCCTGCCGTCCGGATCGTCCCGGCGTCGCGAGGTCTGGCGCACACATCCCGGGGTGCTGTCGGTCGCCGACTTCCGCACGCCCGGCCGCACTTGCTTGGGGGCCCCTCGCGTCGGCGCCCTCCTGCGCCCCGCAGCTGCACGCACCGGACCCCGCCCGGGGTGGGCCGGCAGGCGCCGCGCTCGACGGCCCGCCTGGTCCGGACGACCGGCCCCGGCCCCGCCGCACCCCCGGTGACCTGGCCCGTTCGGTTTCATGACGCGCCACCGATGGGGTGACGGTCACGCCCGCCGAGCCGACCGCCCGGTACCAGTGGAAGCCCTCGATCCGCTGGAACCGGGAGGTATCCCATGCCCGTACGCCCCGTCGTCGCCACGGCCCTCGGCGCCGCCGCGCTGCTGTGCGCCGCGGTCGGCCCGGCCGTCGCCGACCCGTCCGAACTGATCACCGTCGACCCGGTCGGCCGGATCGCGTCCGACGGCACGGTGACGCTGTCCGGCACCTATCGCTGCACCGGCGGCACCGGCCCGGTGCTCGTCAGCTCCTCGCTCAGCCAGGCCGACACCCGCCTCAAGCACGGCATCGGCGGCGGCACCGCCCGCTGCGACGGCGCCGAGCACCGCTGGCAGAACTCCGGCAAGGTGTCGGGGGAGGCGCTGAAGGCCGGGGCGGCGCGGGTGGAGGCCACCCTCACGGAGCTGCGCCCCTCGGGCATCGTCCTGCTGCCGGCCTTCCACGCGATGACGAGCCAGGACATCACGCTCACCCAGGAGTGACACCGGGCGCCGCCCCGGCCGCCGTCCGGCCCCGCGCCGCGGGGCCGGACGTCCGCGTGTCCGAGGGGCCGTCAGCGACGTGTGTCGTCCGCGGGCGGCTCGGAGGGTGCGCCGGCATCCGCGTCCGCCGCGGTCGCACGGCCGGCCTCCGCGTCCCGCTGGACCCGCCGCACGAACCGGCCGCCCAGCCGGCCTCCGGGCGGCCCCGATGGACATGCCGAACGAACCGGCCGTGCACCGCTTGGTGCACCGCGGTCATCCGCCCGCGATCCGAGGCAGGCGCCGTCGGCTCGCCTCAGGTGCGGCCGAGGTCGTCCCGGTCCCGCGGAGCCGTCCCGCGTCGCAGCACCGGGGAGCCCGGCCGGTGCAGGGCGGCCACGAACTTGTAGCGGGAGCCCCGGTACACCGACCTCACCCACTCCACCGGGCGGCCCTGCGCGTCCCGTGAGTGCCGGGACAGCAGCAGCATCGGCAGCCCCACGTCGGTGCCGAGCAACTGCGCCTCGCGCGGGGTGGACAGGGAGGTCTCGATGGTCTCGTCGGCCTCGGCGAGGTGGACGCCGTACACCTCGCCGAGCACCGTGTACAGCGAGGGGCAGGTGGCCAGGGACCGGCGCAGGCCGGGGAAGCGCCGTACCGACAGATGGGTCGTCTCGATCGCCATCGGGTCGCCACTGGCCAGCCGCAGCCGCTCGATGCGCAGCACCCGCTCGCCGATCCCGATGCCGAGCAGGCCCGCCAGCTTCTCGTCGGCGGGCACCTCGCCGATGTCCAGCATCTGCGAGGCGGGGGTGAGGCCCTGGGCCCGCATGTCCTCGGTGTGCGAGGTGAGCTGGAGGGTGCGGTACAGCTTGGGCTGGGCGACGAAGGTGCCCTTGCCCTGGATCCGGTCCAGCCGGCCCTCGCCGACGAGTTCCTGGAGCGCCTGGCGGACGGTGGTCCGGGAGGTGTCGAACCGGACGGCGAGCAGTCGTTCCGCCGGCATGGCGGAGCCGGGTTGCAGCGCCTCGGCCATGGTGAGCAGCTGCTGTTTGATCCGGTAGTACTTCGGCACGCGCGCGGTGCGGCCGGACGCCCCCCTGTGCGGCTGGGCGCTGCTGACGTCGGTGGTCATGCCTGCCTTCCCGGCTGTGTCGATGGGCTCCCGTTATAGCGACCAACTCCCGTATGGTCTAGTCCAACTGAACGGTCCGGGCGAAAGGGACGGAATGCGGACGGACGCGCTCCGGTGACTTTCTCGTAACGGCCCGGACCGGCTTTCCGAACCACCCTTGACACTCCAAAAGGTCTAGGCCAAGCTCCACCGTACTGGTCTACACCATTAGTGGCCAGGTCCCGAGCCCTACGTGCAACAGCGTCGTACGCAGGTCACCGCCGAGGGCGTGGGGGGTTAGTGGCATCCCTGAGGAGGGTGGCGTGAAGCGCAAGCTTGCGGCCGCGATCGTGATCGCGGGCATGATGGTCTCCGTGTCGGCGTGCGGCGGGGACGACGGCGACGACAAGAACGCGGGACCGGACAGCTTCAAGGGCCAGACCCTGACGGTCTGGGCGATGGACGGCTCCACGCCGGACCAGTGGGTCAAGGACGTCACGGCCGCCTTCGAGAAGAAGACCGGCGCGAAGCTGAAGTTCGAGACGCAGAAGTGGGACGGGATCCAGCAGAAGATCACCACCGCCCTCTCCGAGTCCAACCCGCCGGACGTGCTGGAGGTCGGCAACACCCAGACCCCGGCCTACGCGGCCACCGGCGGCCTCGCCGACCTGAGCGACCTGAAGAAGGAGATCGGCGCCGACTGGACGCCGTCGGTCTCGCAGTCCTCCGTCTACGACGGCAAGCAGTACGCGGCGCCCTGGTACTTCACCAACCGCGTGGTCATCTACAACAAGAAGATCTGGGCGAAGGCCGGTATCAAGGACACCCCGAAGACCCGGGACGAGTTCTTCAAGGACCTGGAGACCATCGGCAAGAAGACCGACGCCGAGCCGATCTACCTGCCCGGCCAGAACTGGTACTTCTTCGACGGCCTGACCATCGGCCAGGGCGCCGACCTGGTGAAGAAGGAAGGCGACAAGTACGTCTCCAACCTCGGTGACCCGAAGGTCGCCAAGGCCATGGAGATCTACAAGAAGTACGCCTCCTACTCCAAGGCCCCCAAGGACAAGGACGAGGCCACCCCGCAGCAGGCCGAGGTCTTCGCCAAGGGCAACACCGGCGCCTTCATCGGCATGGGCTGGGAGGCCGGCACCGCCGTCGCCGCCAACAAGGCGATCGAGAAGGACCTCGGCTACTTCACCATCCCGGGCGAGACCCCGGACAAGCCCGAGGGCGTCTTCCTCGGCGGCTCCAACCTCGCCGTCGCCCAGGGCAGCGAGAAGCAGGCCCTGGCCAAGGAGTTCCTGAAGATCGCCCTGTCCGACCAGTACGAGGGTCAGCTGGCCAAGCTCAACGGCGTCATCCCGAACAAGAAGTCCCTGGAGTCCAACCTCAAGGGCAACGCCGTCGCCGAGGCCGCCGTGCCGGGCTCCGCGGTCGGCGGCACCACCCCGCTGATCCCCGAGTGGGGCGCGGTGGAGAACAACCCGAACCCGATCAAGTCGTACATGACGGCCGTGCTCAACGGCAAGTCCCCGGCGGACGCCGCGAAGCAGGTCGAGGACGAGATCAACAAGCGCCTGGCCCAGCAGAACTGATGACCGCGCCGGGGGCGCCGCGCTCGCGCCCCCGGCTCACCTGTGTCGTCCGTACGGCCACGGAAGAGATGGCAACTCATGTCAGTGCAGACCGAAGGCACGGACACGGCCGGGGAGCCCGCTGTCCGCAAGGCCCGGGTGCCGGCCCCGCCGCGAGGTGACGGCCGCAGCCCCGGCGCCCCGTCCCGGCGCCACGCCGCCGCCCCCTACCTGCTCCTGCTGCCCGCGCTGCTGGCCACCGCGGTGCTGCTCGGCTGGCCCCTGGTCAAGAACGGCATGCTGTCGTTCCAGAACCTCAATCCCCGGCAGCTGATCCAGCACCTCACCGAGTGGAACGGCGTCGACAACTACCAGGAGGTGCTCAGCGGCGACGACTTCTGGCGCGTCGTCGGGCGCTCCGTCGTCTTCACCGCCGCCAACGTCGTACTGATCATGGTGCTCGGCACCCTGGTCGGGCTGCTGCTGGCCCGCCTCGGCAAGAAGATGCGGCTGCTGCTCATGGTGGGCCTCGTCCTCGCCTGGGCCATGCCGGTCATCGCGGCCACCACCGTCTACCAGTGGCTGTTCGCCCAGCGCTTCGGCGTCGTCAACTGGGTGCTCGACAAGCTCGGCTGGCACTCCATGGCCGACCACAACTGGCTCCAGACCCAGTTCTCCACCTTCGCCGTGGTCACCCTGCTCATCGTCTGGCAGTCCATACCCTTCGTGGCGATCAACCTCTACGCGGCCACCACCACCATCCCCAAGGAGCTGTACGAGGCCGCCTCCCTGGACGGCGCCGGCGCCTGGAAGGGCTTCACCTCGGTGACCCTGCCCTTCCTGCGGCCGTTCCTCTACGCCACGACCTTCCTGGAGGTCATCTGGGTCTTCAAGTCGTTCGCGCAGATCTTCGCGATGAACCAGGGCGGCCCCGACCACCTCACCGAGACCCTGCCGATCTACGCCTACGTCGAGGGCGTCGGCAACCAGCACTTCGGAGTCGGCGCGGCGATCTCCTTCCTGACCATCCTGGTCCTGCTCGCCATCACCTCGTACTACCTGCGCATGGTGCTCAAGCAAGAGGAGGACGAGCTGTGAAGCGCTCGCTCTTCGGACGAATCTGGCCGGGCGCGACCGCCGTCGTCCTCTTCGCCGGCTTCGTCTTCCCCGTCTACTGGATGTTCGCCACGGCCTTCAAGCCGACCGGCGACATCATCGCCGACGACCCGGTGTGGTTCCCGACGAACGCCACCCTCGAACACTTCCAGAAGGCCGTCGACGCCGACCACTTCTGGACCCTGGTCCTGAACTCGGTCACCGTCACCGCCCTGTCGGTCGTGTTCTCCCTCGTCATCGCCCTGTTCGCGGCCTTCGCGCTGACCCGGATGCGGTTCAAGGGGCGGCGGGGCCTCATCGTGACGTTCATGCTGGCGCAGATGGCCCCCTGGGAGGTCATGATCATCGCCATCTACATGATCGTCCGCGACAACGACATGCTCGACAGCCTGGTCCCGCTCACCGTCTTCTACACGATGATGGTGCTGCCGCTGACCATCCTCACCCTGCGCGGCTACGTCGCCGCCGTGCCCAAGGAGCTGGAGGAGTCGGCGATGGTCGACGGCTGCACCCGCCTCCAGGCCTTCGTCAAGGTGATCTTCCCGCTGCTGGCGCCCGGACTGATGGCGACCTCGCTGTTCGGCTTCATCACCGCCTGGAACGAGTTCCCGCTCGTCCTGATCCTCAACAAGGACGCCGAGAAGCAGACCCTGCCGCTGTGGCTGTCCCAGTTCCAGACCGCCTTCGGCGACGACTGGGGCGCCACCATGGCCGCCTCGTCCCTGTTCGCGCTGCCCATCCTGATCCTCTTCATCTTCCTGCAACGCAAGGCTGTCAGCGGTCTGACCGACGGCGCCGTGAAGGGATGACGCCCCCGATGACCACCATCGCCACCACCGCGTCCGGCAGCGGATCCGCCGCGGGCGACAGCCTTGCCCGGGACGCCCTCGCGGTGCTGCAACCGGGCTTCGACGGCACCACCGCCCCCGACTGGGTGCGCCGCCGCATCGGCGAGGGCCTCGCCTCCGTCGCCCTGTTCGGCCGCAACGTCGTCAGCGAGGACCAGGTCACCGCGCTCACCGCGCACCTGCGCGCCGAACGCGACGACCTGCTGATCGCCATCGACGAGGAGAGCGGCGACGTCACCCGCCTCGACGTGCGCACCGGCTCCTCCTTCCCCGGCAACCACGCCCTCGGCGCCGTCGACGACCCCGACCTCACCCGCGCCGTCTCCCGCGAGCTGGGCCGGCGCCTGGCCGCCTGCGGCGTCACCTTCGACTGGGCGCCCTCCGCCGACGTCAACGCCGACGCGGACAACCCCGTCATCGGCGTCCGCTCCTTCGGCGCGAGCCCCGACCTGGTGGCCCGGCACACCGCCGCCTGGGTCGAGGGCCTGCAGTCCACCGGCGTCGCCGCCTGCACCAAGCACTTCCCCGGACACGGTGACACCAACGTCGACTCGCACCACGCGGTACCCCGCATCGACGTCGACGCCGACACGCTGTACGAGCGCGAACTGCCACCGTTCCGCGCGGCCATCGCCGCCGGCACCCGGGCGATCATGAGCGCCCACATCCTCGTCCCAGCCCTCGACCCCGACCGCCCCGGCACCCTGTCCCGGCGCGTCCTCACCGAGCTGCTGCGCGGCGAACTCGGCTACCAGGGCCTGATCGTCACCGACGGCATGGAGATGCGCGCGATCTCCGGGACCTACGGCCTGGAGCACGGCGTGGTCCTCGCGATCGCGGCCGGCGCCGACGCCATCTGCGTGGGCGGCGGACTGTGCGACGAGGGCACCGTGCTGAAACTGCGGGACGCGCTCGTCGCCGCCGTACGCTCCGGCGAACTGCCCGCCGAACGGCTCGCCGACGCAGCGGCCCGGGTGCGCGACCTCGCCGCCTGGACCGCCGCGGCCCGCGGCGACGCGGGGAAGACCGCGCCCGACCCGGAGATCGGCCTGGTCGCGGCCCGCCGCGCGCTCACCGTGACCCGCACCGGCCCCGCCGCACCGGTCACCGAACCGGTGTACGTCGCCCAGTTCAACCCGGCCCCGAACATCGCCGTCGGCGACCAGACCCCGTGGGGCGTCGCCGCCGAACTCCAGCGGCTGCTGCCCGGCAGCGCCTCCGGCTCCTTCACCGGCGAGGGCGCCGGTGACGCCGTCCTCGCCGCGGCCGGCGGACGCCGGATCGTCGCCGTGGTCCGCGACGAGCACCGGCACGACTGGATGCGCTCCGCGCTCTCCGCCCTGCTCGCCGCCCGGCCCGACACCGTCGTGGTCGAGATGGGCCTGCCGCAGGCCCCACCGCGCGGCACCCTGCACATCGCCACCTACGGCGCCGCCCGGGTCTGCGGTGTGGCGGCGGCCGAGGCCGTCGTCGCGGGCTGAACCCACGGGCTCATCGGCCGCCCGCGCCAGCGGGCGGCCCGCTCCTCCGTGCTTTTTTCCCGGATCTCAACCGCACGTGTGCTCCAGAGGAAACGCATGCAGACGCCCCATCCCCACCTCCACCGCGCGGCCACCGACCGCCCCTACTTCAGCGCCGACGGCGAGACCTACCTCGCCCCCACCCCCCTGCGCGACCTCCGCAAGACCCAGCCGCTGCGCGTGCTGTCGGAGGAGGACTTCGCCTTCTGGCAGACCTACGGCTACGTCGTCGTACGCGAGGCCGTCACCCCCGGCGAGGCCAAGGCCCTGCTCGACTTCGCCTGGCAGTTCCAGGGGCTCGACCCCGACCGCCCCGACACCTGGTACGAGGAGCCCCCGTTCCGCTCCGAACTCGACCGCCACCTCTACATCTACGGCTTCGTCGAGGCCTACCACCACCAGCTCATCTGGGACAGCCGGCAGAGCCGGCGGGTCTACGACGCCTTCGTGGACGTGTGGGACAGCCCCCAACTGTGGGTAACCCTGGACCGGCTCAACCTCAACCCGCCCAACGTCCGCACCCGCTCCCGCTCCCTGATCGAACCCACCGACGAAGGCTTCGACATCGAGCTGCACTGGGACGTCGACACCACCCTCGCCGTGCTGCCGCAGCGCGTCCAGGGCATCATCGCCCTCACCGACACCCGCCCCGAACTCGGCGGCTTCCAGTGCGCGCCCGAACTCTTCCGCCGCTTCGAGGAGTGGCGCATCGCCCAGCCACCCGGCCGCGACCCCGTCCGGCCCGCCGTCGACCGCGCCGAGTTCCCCGTGATCCGCCCCGACCTCCAGGCCGGCGACCTGCTCATCTTCAACGGGCTGCTCGCCCACGGCGTCGCCCCCAACCGCTCTGACAACGCTGTCCGAGCCGTCCAGTACCTGTCGATGATGCCCGCGCTGGAGGAGCACACGGCCCTGCGCGACTCCCGCGTGGAGTCCTGGCGCACCCTCGCCACCCCCGACTGGAACGCCACCCTGCTCGGCGACGCCCGGAAACCCGAAGCCCTGCGCTACGGCCCCGCCGAACTGAACGACCTGGGGCGCAAGCTGCTCGGCCTCGACTCCTGGGCCACCGCGGACGGTGCCCGGTGAACCGCGTCTGCCTCACCCTGCCCACCAACCGGGCCTGCTCCGCCACCATCACCGCCCTGCACGCCGAAGCCGACTACGCCGCCCGCCGCTTCGGCGCCGACGTCCAGCTGCTGATCCTGGACTCCGCCGACGACACCACCCGGGCCGAGCACACCCGCACGGTCGCCGCCCTGCCCGTCCGGCCGGGCGTCACCGTCCACCACCTCGACGAGGAACGGCAACGCGCCTGGCTGCGCCGGACGATCCGGCGGGCCGGCCTGCCCGACCCGGACCGCCTGCTCCGCCTCATGCTCCCGCCCGCCGTCTCCTACGGCGCCTGCACCAACCGGGCGTTCCTGCTGGCCGCCGCCCTCGGCTGCCGCTCGGTGCACCGCAGGGACTCCGACAGCACCTACCAACTCCACGACGGGCAGCCGGTGTTCCCCGTCCACCACGAGCTGCCCTGGCTGGGCCGCCCCGCCGCCGAAGCCGCGGCCGCGGTCACCCGCACCGACCTCGAACCGGCCCTCGCCGACCGCCCGGTCTCCCTCGCCGGAGCCTCCTTCATCGGCGAACTCTCCGTCGACATCGGGGAGATACGACGCCTGGACGAGGGCGTCTACCACGACGTGGTCGGCCTCTGGGCACCCGGCGACTGGCCGGAGGAACGCAGGCGCGCGCTGGTCGAGGAGTCCTTCACCGGCGCGGGCACCGCCCCCTTCACCGGCGACCGCGCGACCCTCACCCGGGTCGACCCCATGCGCGTCGACATGTGCAACGTGGCCTTCGACCGCGCGGTGTACGAGCGGGTCCCGCTCCCGCCCGCCACCGACACCATCGGCAGCGACTACTTCCTCCTCCACCTCGTCCACGACGCGCACCTGCCCGGCATCCTGCACAACCGCCACATCCAGAACTTCCACACCCCCGAACGCCGCACCGACACCGGCTTCCCGGCCTACCAGCGCCGGTTCGTGAAGTTCCTCCTGTCGATGCTGTACTTCCACGACGTCTACGACCGGATGGCGGCCGAGGGCGAGGGGCTGCTGGACGCCCGGCACCGGGTGCGCCCCGACCGCGTCGTGCAGTTCCTGCGGGAGAGCACGGCCCTGGACCGCACGGAGAACGTCTGGCGGCTGGACCGGGTCGACACGGCGTACCGGAAGCTGGGCGGCCGGTACGCGGCGTTCGCGGACCGACTCACGGCGGAACGCGAAGAGTTGCTCGACCAGGCGGAACGGGACATCGAGGACTTCGCCCACCTGGCCGAGTCCTGGCCGGCACTTGTCGAGGCGGCCCGCACATGAGCGCGCCCACCGACCGCCTCCTCTACGACCTCACCGGCATAGAGCACCACTACGACACCCTGCTCACCGAGCTGCCCGGAACCCGCATCCGCTTCGCCCTCAAGGCCTGCCCGGTCGACGAGGTCCTCCGCTGCCTCGCCGCCCGCGGCGCGGGGTTCGACGCGGCCGGCCCCGCCGAGATCACCCAGGCCCTGCGCGCCGGCGCGCGGCCGGACCGCATCCACTACGGCAACACCATCAAGTCCGACCACGACATCGCCGAAGCCCACCGCCTGGGTGTCCGTACGTTCGCCACCGACAGCGTCGAGGACGTCACCGCCATCGCCGCCCACGCACCCGGCGCCCGGGTGTTCTGCCGCCTGGCCACCAGCGGGGAGGGCGCCCTGTGGGGCCTGAACCGCAAGTTCGGCTGCGGGCCGGACGAGGCCGTCCGGGTGCTGGCCACGGCCCGCGCGGCCGGCCTCGTCCCGGCCGGCCTGTCCGTGCACGTCGGCTCCCAGCAGATGACCTGCGAGGCCTGGCGGCAGGCCCTGGACACCCTCGCCGAGACCCTGACGGCGCTGGCCGGGCGGGGGATCGTGCTCGACCACGTCAACCTCGGCGGCGGACTGCCCGCGCTCGGCTACCGGGACCGCCACGGCAACCCCCTCGCACCGCCCCTCGACAAGATCTTCACCGTGCTCCGCGAGGGCATGGAACGCCTGGCCGCGCTGGCCGCCGCCCCGCTCGGCTTCGTACTGGAGCCGGGGCGCCACCTGGTCGCCGATCACGGCGTGATCCAGGCCCACGTGGTCCGGCTGACCGAACGGGCGCAGCCGGGCGGCGGGCGGACCCGCTGGCTGTACCTGAGCGTCGGCAAGTTCAACGGCCTGTACGAGATGGACCAGGTGACCCACCCGCTGGTCTTCCCCGGGCGGGAGACCGAGGAGTACGTCCCCGCGATCGTCGCCGGCCCCACCTGCGACAGCGACGACGCCTACGGCGACGGCCGGTACCCGGTGCGCGTGCCCCGGTCCGTCCGCTCCGGCGACCCGGTCCGGATCCTCGCCGCCGGCGCCTACGCCACCAGTTACATGACCCAGGGGTTCAACGGCATCCGCCCGCTGCCGTGCGTGTGCACCCGTGGCCAGGAAGGACACCACTGACATGACAGGCCTCGTACGGGGCGTCACCGAGGCCGACTGGCCGCAGATCGCGGCCCTGGAGGCCGGGGCGTACGCCGGCACCTCGCTGACGGAGGGGGAGACCGTCCTGCGGTCCCGGGCCGCGGCGGGCACCAGCTTCGTCCTGGACCTCGACGGCCGGATCGCGGGCTACGTGCTCGCCCTGCCCTACCGGCGGTTCCACTGCCCCGACCTGACCCGCCGGGAACAGATCGCCCACCACGCCACCAACCTCCACCTGCACGACCTGGTCGTCAGCGCGCCGCTGCGGCGCCGGGGCCTGGGCACCCGCCTGGTCCGCCACCTCACGGACGCGGCCCGCGGCCGGGGCTTCGCGACCATCTCGCTGATCGCGGTCGCCGGCAAGGAGCCCTTCTGGCGGGCGTGCGGCTACCTCCCCCACCCCGAGGCGCCGGTGCCGGACGGCTACGGCAGCGGCGCGGTGTACATGTCGGCCCAGGTCACCGCCCTGCGGAAGGCGAGCTGATGCCCGCACCCTCCTTCTCCCGCGCCAAGTGGTCGATCGCGGCGCTGTTCTGCTTCCTCGGCTTCCAGTACGGCACCTGGGTCGCCCGGCTGCCCGCGCTGAAGACCCGGCTGGACCTGGGCGCCGGCGAGGTGGGGCTGCTGCTGATGGCCTGCGGGGCCGGTGCGGCGGCCTCCTTCCCGCTGGTCGCCGCCCTGATGCGGCGGCTCGGCTCGCGGCTGCTCTCCCTCGCCTCCGCCATCGGCCTGATCGCCGTACTGGCCGCGCTGTCCGTCGTACCGAACTACCCGCTCGCGCTGCTCGCCGTGTGCGCCGACGGCGTCGCGGTCGGCTGCCTCAACGTCGCCATGAACGCGCAGGGCGCCGCGCTGGAGACCACCCACGGGCGTACGGCCATGTCGCAGCTGCACGCCACCTTCAGCGGCGGGCTGCTCGCCGCCGCGCTGCTGGCCTCCGGCGTCACCGCCGTGACCGGGTCCGTCCCGGCCCACTTCGCCGTCGCCGGCGCCCTGCTGCTGCTCCTGCTCGCGGGCGCCCGCCCGGGCCTGCTGGCGCACGAGCCGGCGAGCCCCGCGGCCCAGGAGGAGCCGAAGCGGCGCGCCCGCCGGGGCCTGCCCTCCGGCACCACCCTCCTCATGGGCTGTGCCATGGCCTTCGGCACGATCACCGAGGGCGCCATGAACGACTGGTCGACGCTCTACATGGAGGACGTCGTCCGGGCGCCGGCGACCGTCGCCCCGCTGGGCATCGCGGTGGTCTCGGTGATGATGCTGCTGGCCCGCCTGTGCGCGGACCGCTGGCGCACCCGCTGGGGCGACGGGCGGGTGGTGGTCACCGGCAGCGCGGTGGCCGCCGTGGGGCTGGCGCTCGCCCTGCTGGCCGGGGGCGTGGTGCCGACGCTGCTCGGCTTCGCCTGCGTCGGCCTCGGTGCGGCGGCCGTCACCCCGTGCGTGTACGTGGCGGCGGCCGGCCGCGGTTCGGACGCGCTGGCGCTGGTCGCCGCGATGGGCACCACGGGCCTGCTGGCCGGCCCCGCCGTGATCGGCTTCGTGGCCGGCGCGGCGAACCTGACCGTGGGCATGGCCACGGTGGCGGCCTCGGCCCTGATCGTCACGGTGACCGCGTTCCGCATCCCCTGGCGCGCCCGCACCCCGGAACCGGTCGGCTGACCCGGTCCGGCCGGCCGCTCACCGGGCGGCGTGGTCGTACGAGCGGCGGGCGGCTGTGTCACCGTCTTCGGCGGCGGCCCGGTGACCGGGGGGCGGAGTCCCGCTCCCAGGGGCTGTCCGCGTCGGCGGCGTCGAGCAGGTGCTCGCCGTAGAGGTCCTGGAGCCAGTTGCTCTGGTAGATGGTGTCGAGGTAGCGCTCGCCGAGGTCGGGCGCGATGGCCACCGCGGTGAGGTCGCGGGTGCCGTGCCGGGCCAGCCAGTCCGTCGCGGCGCTGACCACCGAGCCCGTGGAGCCGCCGAACAGGAAGCCCCGCCGGGCCAGCCGGTGACAGGTGCGGATGGTGTCCGCCTCCTCCACCCGGATCACCTCGTCCACGTACGACTCGTCCAGCAGCGGCGGACGCATGCTCATGCCCAGCCCCGGGATCATCCGGCGGCCGGGCTCGCCGCCGAAGGCCACCGAGCCCACGCTGTCCACGGCGACGATCCGCACCGGCCGCTGCCATTTGCGGAAGTAGCGGGCGCAGCCCATCAGCGTGCCCGCGGTGCCGGTCCCGACGAACAGCACGTCCAGCCGCGGGAAGTGGCTGGCGATCTCCGGTGCCGTGGTCCGGAAGTGAGCCCGCCAGTTCCCCGGGTTGGTGTACTGGCTGAGCCACACGTACCGCTCGTCGGACGCGCACAGCGCACGGACGTACTCCAGCCGTGTGCCCAGGAAGCCGCCGTTGGCGTCCAGGTCGGTCACGACGTGCACATGGCTGCCGAGGGCCTCCATCAGCAGCTTGGTCGACAGGTTGCACCGCGGGTCCGTCACGCACAGGAACCGGTAGCCCTTGCTCGCGGCGATCATGCTGAGCGCGACGCCCAGGTTTCCGGACGAGGACTCGACCAGGACGGAGTCGGGCGTCAGGCTCCCGTCCCGCTCCGCGCTCTCCACCATCTCGTTCGCGGCCTTCAACTTGATGGATCCGGCGAAGTTGAAGCCCTCGCACTTGAGGTAGAGGCGGTATCCGAAGACCGGCTCCAGATCGACGAAGAGACTTCCTTCGTTGAAGGAGTGGGGAGCGGTGATGACGGGCACGGCAGCCTCCTGATGCCAGGGCCGAGGGCAACGCCTCAGCCGTACCGGCGCAGGTCGTGGAAGAAGTCGTCGATGAGGCGGAGTTCGCCCGCCCGGGCCACTTGGTCGTAGACGTACTTGCCGACGGCCAGGTCGAGGACGCCCAGGCCGAACGGGGAGAAGATCACCGGCTGGTCGGGGGGCGCGGCGGCCCGGCCGAGCATCACGTCGTACAGGGTGCCGTTGAGGAAGTCGCGGCTCCCGGTGCGCTGCTCGACCAGGTGCGGGGAGGTGTCCGCCTGCAGGCAGTGGTCGACGTCGTCCACGAAGTTGGCCGCGCCGAGCAGGACCTCGGGGGCCAGGTCGCGCAGCGACACGTGCAGCACCACGGGGTTGTGCTCGAACCAGCCGGGGGCCATGACGTGCGGCCGGCCGGCGATGGTGGCGAAGACCACGAGGTCGCTGGAGCGGATCAGGTCCTCGGGGCGGTCGTGGACGGTGATCTGCCCGGTGGCGCCGGTCTGGTCCAGATAGCCGCGGAAGCCGGCGGTGCTGTCGGCGGACAGGTCGTGCACGCCGATCGCGTCGAAGGTCCAGCCGGTGCCGGCCAGGAAGGTGTGGATGTACCGGGCGATCAGGCCGGTGCCGAAGAATCCGACCCGGCGGGGCCGGCTCCGGGTGCGGCTGAGCCAGTCGGCGGCCAGCGCGGCCGAGGCCGCCGTCCTGGTCGCGCTGATGACGGAACTCTCCAGACAGGCGAACGGATAGCCGGTGTCGTGGTCGTTGAGGATCAGCACCGCGGAGGCGCGCGGCAGCCCGGCCCGCACGTTGTCGGGGAAGCTGGAGATCCACTTCATGCCGTCCACGTGCGCGGCGCCGCCCAGGGAGGCGGGCAGCGCGATGATCCGCGACGACGGGCGGTCGGGGAAGCGCAGGAAGTACGACGGCGGGTTGACCGAGTCCCCGGCACCGTGCAGCCGGTAGGTGGCCTCGACCAGTTCCACCAGTTCCTTCTCGCGCCCGGCGAGGGCCTGCCGCACCTGCTTGCCGGAGACCACCGCGAAGGTGGGCGCCGACGCGGGGCCGGGCGCGAGAAGGAACTGGTGGAACTGGTCGAGGCCACCTACCGGCTGCACGG
>NZ_MUMF01000638.1:0-3783 GCF_002155905.1 Streptomyces tricolor
CACCCCCGCCTGCCGGCGCCGCCCGGCACAATGTCCCCCATGGCCTCCACCGAACTCACCGTCGGCTTCGACCTCGACATGACCCTCATCGACTCCCGGCCCGGCATCCGCGCCTGCTACGTGGCCCTGGCCGAGCGGACGGGTACGTTCATCGACGCCGATCTGGCGGTCACCCGGCTCGGACCGCCGCTCGTGGAGGAACTGATCCACTGGTTCCCGGCCGCGCAGGTGCCGGCGATGGCTGACCTGTACCGGGAGATGTACCCCTCCATAGCCATCGCCGCGACGCCCGCGATGGCCGGCGCCCGGGAGGCGATCGACGCGGTGCGGGCGGCCGGCGGGCGGACGATGGTGGTGACGGCGAAGTACGAACCGAACGCCAAGCTGCACCTGGCCCACCTCGGCATCGAGCCGGACGTGGTCGTCGGCGACCTGTGGGCCGAGCAGAAGGCGGCGGCGCTGCGCGAGTACGGCGCGGGCGTGTACGTCGGCGACCACGTCGGAGACGTCCGCGGGGCCCGCGCGGCGGGTGCGTTTTCGGTCGCCGTGGCGACCGGTCCGTGCCCGGCGGAGGAGCTGCGGGAGGCCGGCGCGGACGTCGTGCTGAGCGGCCTGGCCGACTTCCCGGAGTGGCTCGGCGGCTACCGCGAGGCGCCCGGGACGGCCCTGCGCGCCTGACGCCGTCCGGCGGCGACGGACCGCAGGACACCGGCGCCGGCGAGCAGGAATCCGACGGCCATGAGCATGCTCAGACCGAACATGTACGTCGGAAAAGGATCCGCTCCGAGGAACAGCGGGGCCACCGTGACGAGGGTGGCCACGGCTCCGAGGAAGAAGACGACGACACCGGCGCGGATCAGTCGGTCACCGGGCGCGGCGGAATTCGGTTGGGTTTTGTCACGCACCGGACCAGGGTAGTTCCCTGCGCGAGAGAACAACCGGGGGACGTCTTGTCACCCGCCCGAAGACCATTAGCCTTGGTACCGGCGGGTCATGGTCGACCCGCTCTAGTGCTATCAAGAGCCGTTTCCGAAGTAGTTTTCCCAACGAGTACGAGGACGAGGACAGACGTGCCTACCGGCAAGGTCAAGTGGTTCAACAGTGAGAAGGGCTTCGGCTTTCTCTCCCGCGACGACGGCGGTGACGTCTTCGTCCATTCCTCGGTTCTCCCCGCCGGAGTCGATTCGCTCAAGCCGGGACAGCGCGTGGAGTTCGGGGTCGTCGCCGGTCAGCGCGGTGACCAGGCGCTTTCGGTGATCGTGCTGGACCCGACGCCGTCGGTGGCCGCCGCCCAGCGCAAGAAGCCGGACGAGTTGGCGTCGATCGTGCAGGATTTGACGACCCTTCTCGAGAACATCACGCCGATGCTGGAGAAGGGCCGTTACCCGGACAAGGCCTCCGGCAAGAAGATCGCCGGCCTGCTCCGCGCGGTCGCCGACCAGCTCGACGTCTAGGCCCGCCCGCCCCGTCGGGGAAACGCGAGCGCATCCGTGCCGAGGGGCATCACCCGCCCCTCGGCCACGCGCAGGTGAACAGCGCCCGGACGCCCGCGGCGCTTTTTTGCGCCGTCCTCGCGTGCGTCAGGGGAAAGACAGCGCCCCGGGCCCCAGCGCGGGCACCAGTCCCTCGGCCGCCGCGCGCGTCAGCAGTCCGCGGATCGCGGCGTAGCCGTCCTCGCCGAGGTCGGCGGTGAATTCGTTGACGTACAGACCGATGTGCTGGTCGGCGACGGCCGGGTCCATCTCCTGGGCGTGCGCCATGACATAGGGCCGGGAGGCCTCCGGGTCGTCCCAGGCGGCCCGGACCGAGGCCCGGACGGACTCGGCGAGCCGGGTGAGCGTCTCGGCGCCCAGCGACCGCTTGGCGATGATCGCGCCGAGCGGGATCGGCAGCCCGGTGGTCCGCTCCCAGTGCTCGCCCATGTCGGCGAGCTTGTGCAGCCCGTAGTTCTGGTAGGTGAACCGGGCCTCGTGGATGACCAGTCCCGCGTCCACCTTGCCGTCCCGCACGGCCGGCATGATCTCGTGGAACGGCATCACCACGATCTCGCCGATCCCGCCGGGCAGCGTCTCCGCCGCCCACAGGCGGAACAGCAGGTACGCCGTCGACTTCTCGCTGGGCACCGCGACCGTACGGCCCGTCAGTCCCCCACTGCCGAGAGCGTGGGCACCGGCCTCCCGGGTGAGCACCAGCGGCCCGCAGCCCCGCCCCAGCGCACCGCCGCACGGCAGCAGCGCGTACTCGTCGAGGACGTACGGCAGCACGGCGTACGACACCTTCAGCACGTCGAACTCGCCGCGCTCGGCCATGCCGTTGGTGAGGTCGATGTCGGCGAAGGTCACGTCCAGCGCGGGCGCGCCGGGCACCCGGCCGTGGGCGAGGGCGTCGAAGACGAAGGTGTCGTTCGGGCAGGGGGAGTACGCGATCTGAAGGGACCGCTGCTGCTCACTGGTCATGCGTGTTCCAACTCTCCAGAGCGGGCGCCAGCTTCCCGAAGCCCTCGGTCAGGGCGGCGAGCGCGTCACCGATGCGCCAGGCGGCGCGGTCGCGCGGCCCCACCGGGTTGGAGACCGCGCGGATCTCCAGCACGGGCACGCCGTGCGCGGCGGCGGCCTCGGCCACCCCGAAGCCCTCCATGCCCTCGGCGAGCGCGCCGGGGTGCCGGGCGCGCAGGGCGGCGGCACGGGCGGCGGTGCCGGTCACCGTGGAGACGGTCAGGACCGTGCCGGTACGGGCCCCGGTGGCCTCGGACGCGACTCGTACGAGTGAATCCGGCGGACGGTGCGTGACGGTCCCGAACCCGAGTTCGGTGACCGGGAGAAAGCCGTCGGCGGTCTCCGCGCCCAGGTCGGCCGCGGTGATCGCGTCGGCGACGACGAGCGAGCCGACGGGCGCCTGCGGCAGGAAGCCGCCGCCGATCCCGGCCGAGACGACCAGTCCGTAGGGCCGGCCGGCCAGCGCGGCGGCGGTGAGGGCGCCGGCGGTGCCGGCGGCGGCGAGCGCCGGGCCGACACCGGCGGCGAGCAGGTCGAAGCCCGCGGCCGTACGGAGCAGGGACCCGCCCGGCAGCCGCAGTTCCTCGAACGCCCCGGGCAACGCCTGTGCCACCGCGTCCCGCTCGACGGGGACCGCGGTGGCGACGAGGACCGGGAGGGGCGCCGTGGTCAGTCCTTCGCCTTCTTCAGCTTGAAGGTCCACAGGCCCTTCTTCGTCTGCTCGCCCATCTGCACCGCGAGCGTGTTGGTCTCGCCCTGCGTGCCGTACTGGACGTTGAAGAACGCGCTGCTCGGGATCGTGCGGTACGTCTCCTTGCTGACGTCGCTGAACTGGCGGCCGTTGACCAGCACGATCCAGCCCGCGTCCGCGATCTCCGGGTCGACGCCGATGCGGACGGTCTCGTCCTGGCCGACCGTGATCGACTCGGCGTCGCCGGCCTTCTTGACGCACTTCTTCAGCGACTTGGCGTCCAGCGCCTTGCCGTCGTTGTAGCAGAGGGCCTCGGAGTTGACCGAGTCCTTGCCGACGGTGATCGTCGCGACGGGCGTCGGCTTGTCGCAGGCCGACAGGACGAGCAGTCCGGCGGAAACGGCGCCGGCGACGGCGACGGCGCGGCGGCGTCGCACAGCGGATTGCAGCGTGGTCATGGCCGAAGGCTATCGGGCGCCCGGAGCCCTCCGCCCACGTGGGGTGCGGCGTGCCCGGTTCGTTACGCCAGCCGGTGCCGCGCCCGGCGTCCCCGGCGTCCCACCCGGCGTCACGCCACCCGGGGCCGGGCCCGGCCCC
>NZ_MUMF01000638.1:3813-3994 GCF_002155905.1 Streptomyces tricolor
CGCGGCGCCGACCAGCAGCCCGACCGTGCCGTTGAGCGGCATCACGATGCCGACCGCGCCGCCGAACACCCACGCCATCTGCAACAGCGTCTCCGACCGGGCGAAGGCCGAGGTGCGCACCAGCTCGGGCACGTCCCGCTGGATCAGCGCGTCCAGCGCCAGCTTGGCCAGCGCCTGCGCG
>NZ_MUMF01000639.1 GCF_002155905.1 Streptomyces tricolor
CGCCGCGTCGAACAGACCGAACGCGGCCAGGGCCATCAGAATGATCTTCAGGATGCCCATGAACCCCGCGAAGCCCAACATCAGCATGCTGCCCACCGCCCGTTGATTGCCGATCCTGCTACGCCGCCACCGTACCCATAGAACGGGCCGGACACCCCCAAGGTGCCCGGCCCGGATCCGCTCTGTCGGCCATGGTCACTTGGCCGGCGGGACGGTCTTCTTCGCGGTGGTGNNCTCGGCCTCCTTGGCCTTGACCGGCTCGGGCTTGCCCTCCACCACGATCGCCAGGTCCTCGATCTCCTCGGCGGCCTCGCCGCGCCAGGTCCGCACCGCCTGCTCGCCGTGCTCGGCGACCCGCTCGTAGGTCTCGCGGGCCTTCACGGCGTACTCGGCGGCGACGCCGACGGTCCGCAGGGCGAAATCCTGGGCGGTCTCGCCGAGCTTCTTCAGGTCGACGTCGAGGGTGCCGATGAACTCGTTGACCTTGGTCTGGAGGGTCTCCTGCGCCTCCTTGGCGCGGGCGGCGGCCTTCTCCTGCACGGCCTTCGGGTCGGTGTTGCGCACGGCCTCGATGCGGGCCGGAGCCTCGGCACGCAGCTGCTCGACCAGGGCCGGCACCTTCTTGGCCTGCTGAAGCGCCATGTCGGCGGTGCCGGCGGCGAAGTAGAGCGGGGTCGGGTCGCTGAGGGTCTTGCGCAGGTCGTCGGTGATGGCCATGGTGAGGGTCCTCCCGGATCGGATTCGCGTTCGGCTGGGTTGTGTGGTCCGCGGCGGGTGTCCGGAGCCCTGGTCCGGCGTTATCCGGCCGTCCGCCGCGGGCCGGTGTCCGTGTCACTTCCTGCGGCATCGCCCGCGCCGGCCGTACGACCGCCGTCGCCGGGCCCCTGGTCCACGGTGCCCTCCCGCTGCCCGTCCGGCCCGGCAGGCTCGCCGACCCCGAACCCGTTCTCCTTGCGGAAGGATTCGTAGATCTGGAGCAGCACCTGCTTCTGCCGCTCGTTGAGCGTGGGGTCGGCGAGGATGACGGCGCGCGTCTCGACCTCGTCCCGGCCCCGCTCGGCGTCGAGGATGCCGGCGCGGACGTACAGGGTCTCGGCGGAGATGCGCAGCGCCTTGGCGACCTGCTGGAGCACCTCCACGCTCGGCTTGCGCAGCCCGCGCTCGATCTGGCTCAGGTAGGGATTGGACACCCCGGCGGCGTCGGCGAGCTGCCGCAGCGACAGCTGGGCGTTGCGCCGCTGCTCGCGCAGGTACTCACCGAGATTGCCGACGTTCAGCGATGCCATGCCTCCACCTTGCCCCACCCTCGCTAACAATTGCAAGCACCCGCTTGCAAGAGTGTGTCGCGGCACCGGGGGACGTCAGGAATGGAGAAGCGCCCGCCGTCGGGCCGCCGCTACCGTGGCCGGCATGGACGACGCCATCGCGCAGCACGCCGCCGACAGTCATGACCTGATCCGGGTGCACGGGGCCCGGGAGAACAACCTGAAGAACGTCAGCGTCGAGATACCCAAGCGCCGGCTGACGGTGTTCACGGGTGTCTCCGGCTCGGGCAAGAGCTCGCTGGTGTTCGACACCATCGCCGCCGAGTCGCAGCGGCTGATCAACGAGACGTACAGCGCGTTCGTCCAGGGCTTCATGCCCACGCTGGCGCGTCCCGACGTCGACGTGCTGGACGGGCTGACCACCGCGATCATCGTGGACCAGCAGCGGATGGGCGCCGACCCGCGCTCCACGGTCGGCACCGCCACCGACGCTCACGCGATGCTGCGCATCCTCTTCAGCCGGCTCGGCACCCCGCACATCGGCTCGGCCAAGGCGTTCTCCTTCAACGTCGCCTCCATCAGCGGAGCCGGCGCGGTCACCGTGGAGCGCGGCGGGAAGACGGTGAAGGAGCGGCGCGAGTTCAGCATCACCGGCGGCATGTGCCCGCGCTGCGAGGGCCGCGGCACCGTCACGGACATCGACCTGGCCCAGCTCTACGACGAGGACAAGTCGCTCAGCGAGGGCGCGCTGACGATCCCCGGCTACAAGCCCGGCGGCTGGAACCACCGTCTCTACACCGAGTCCGGCTTCTTCGACCCGGAGAAGCCGATCCGCACCTTCACCCGGCAGCAGCTGGACGACTTCCTCTACCGCGAGCCGACCCGCATGAAGATCGCGGGCATCAACATGACGTACGAGGGGCTCGTCCCGCGGATCCAGAAGTCCATGCTCGCCAAGGACCGCGAGGCGATGCAGCCGCACATCCGGGAGTTCGTGGACCGGGCGGTCACCTTCACGACCTGCCCGGACTGCGACGGCACCCGGCTCAGCGAGGCGGCCCGGTCCTCGAAGATCAAGGGCATCAGCATCGCCGACGCCTGCGCCATGCAGATCAGCGACCTGGCCGAGTGGGTGCGCGGTCTGGACGAGCCGTCGGTGGCGCCGCTGCTGACCGCGCTGGGCGAGACCCTCGACTCGTTCGTGGAGATCGGCCTCGGCTATCTCTCCCTGGACCGTCCCGCGGGCACCCTCTCGGGCGGCGAGGCGCAGCGGACGAAGATGATCCGCCACCTCGGTTCCTCGCTGACCGATGTCACGTACGTCTTCGACGAGCCGACCACCGGCCTGCACCCGCATGACATCCGGCGGATGAACGACCTGCTGCTGCGGCTGCGGGACAAGGGCAACACGGTGCTGGTGGTGGAGCACAAGCCGGAGGTCATCGCCATCGCCGACCACGTGGTGGACCTCGGCCCGGGCGCCGGCACGGCGGGCGGCACGGTCTGTTTCGAGGGCGGTGTGGCGGGGCTGCGGGCGAGCGGCACCCTCACCGGCCGCCATCTGGACGACCGGGCGGCGCTGAAGAAGACGGTGCGGAAGCCGACCGGGGCCCTGGAGATCCGGGGCGCCACGGCGCACAACCTCCAGGGCGTGGACGTCGACGTCCCGCTCGGCGTGCTCGTCGTCGTCACCGGGGTCGCCGGCTCCGGCAAGAGTTCGCTGGTGCACGGGTCGATCCCGGCCGGTGCCGGGGTGGTGTCGGTCGACCAGGCGCCGATCCGCGGCTCGCGGCGCAGCAATCCGGCGACGTACACCGGGCTGCTCGACCCGATCCGCAAGGCGTTCGCCAAGGCCAACGGGGTGAAGCCGGCGCTGTTCAGCGCGAACTCCGAGGGCGCCTGCCCGGCCTGCAACGGTGCCGGGGTCGTCTACACCGACCTGGCGATGATGGCCGGGGTGGCCACCACGTGCGAGGAGTGCGAGGGCCGGCGGTTCGACTCCTCGGTGCTGGAGTACCGCCTCGGCGGCCGGGACATCAGCGAGGTGCTGGCGATGCCGGTGGCCGAGGCCGAGGAGTTCTTCGGCGGCGGCGAGGCCCGCACCCCGGCCGCGCACCGCATCCTGCGGAACATGGCCGACGTGGGGCTCGGCTACCTCACCCTCGGGCAGCCGCTCACCACGCTGTCCGGCGGCGAGCGGCAGCGGCTGAAGCTGGCCACGCACATGGCCGACAAGGGCGGGATCTACGTCCTGGACGAGCCGACCACCGGCCTGCACCTCGCCGACGTCGAGCAGTTGCTGGGCCTGCTCGACCGGCTGGTCGACGCCGGCAAGTCGGTGATCGTCATCGAGCACCACCAGGCGGTCATGGCGCACGCCGACTGGATCATCGACCTCGGCCCCGGCGCCGGGCACGACGGCGGCCGGATCGTCTTCGAGGGCACCCCCGCGGACCTGGTCGCGGCCCGCTCCACCGTCACCGGCGAG
>NZ_MUMF01000640.1 GCF_002155905.1 Streptomyces tricolor
GCCGAGGAGTTGGTGGCCGAACTGGCCGGGTTGGGCGCCGCCGTGGATGTGGTGGCGTGTGATGTGTCGGACCGGGGTGCGGTGGAGCGCCTGGTCGCGGCTTTCCCGTTGACGGGTGTGGTGCACGCGGCTGGTGTGCTGGACGACGGCACGGTGGAGTCGTTGACGGCTGAGCGGGTCGACGCGGTGCTGGCGGCGAAGGTGGACGGTGCCTGGCATCTCCATGAGCTGACGGCCAGCCTCGGCGTGCGGGCGTTCGTGTTGTTCTCGTCGCTGGCGGGTGTCGTGGGCAGTGCGGGGCAGGGCGGGTACGCGGCTGCCAATGCCGCGCTGGACGCGCTCGCCGCGCATCGGCGGGCGCAGGGGCTGCCGGCCACCTCCATCGCCTGGGGCCTGTGGGCACCGGCCAGCGCCATGACCTCCGGCGCCGACACCGGGCGACTGGCCCGTGGCGGCGTCCTCCCCCTCCCCGCCGACCGGGGCCTGGAACTGTTCGACGCCGCCTGCGCCGCCGAGGCACCGCTGACCGTCGCCGCGCGCCTGGACCTCACGGCCTTCCGCGCGCAGGGCACCCGTATGCCCGCCGTGCTGCGGAGCCTCGCTGGCGCCGCGGCCCGCCGCACGGCACGCGCCGCCGACGCCGGCACCCTGCGCGACCGCCTCGCCGCCCAGACCCCCGCCGAGCGGACCCGGACCGTGCTCGACCTGGTCCGGGGCCAGGCCGCCGCCGTCCTCGGACACGAGTCGGCCGCCGCCATCGCCGAGGACCGCGCCTTCCTCGAACTCGGCTTCGACTCCCTGACCGCGGTCGACCTGCGCAACCGCCTCGGCACGGTGACGGGCCTCCGCCTGCCCACCACCACCGTCTTCGACCACCCCAACCCGGCCGCCCTGACCCGGCACATCCTCGCCGAGCTGCTCGGCGCCACGGCCGGCTCGCCCCGGACGGCCACCACCGCCGTCCGTGCGGACGAGCCGATCGCGATCGTCGGCATGGCCTGCCGCTACCCCGGCGGCGTGGCCTCGCCCGAGGACCTGTGGCGGATCGTCGCCGAGGGCCGGGACGTCATCTCCCCCTTCCCGGAAGACCGCGGCTGGGACCTCGACGCCCTCTACCACGCCGACCCCGACCACACCGGGACCAGCTACGCACGCGAAGGCGGGTTCCTGCACGACGCCGCCGGGTTCGACGCCGAGTTCTTCGGCATCAGCCCGCGCGAGGCGCTGGCCATGGACCCGCAGCAGCGGCTGCTCCTGGAAACCTCCTGGGAGGCCGTCGAGCGGGCCGGCATCGACCCCACCACGCTGCGCGGCAGCGCCACCGGCGTCTTCGCCGGACTGATGTACCACGACTACGCGGCCCGGCTCGGCACCGCCCCGGAGGGCCTCGAAGGCTACCTCGGCATGGGCAACTCCGGCAGCGTCGCCTCCGGCCGCATCGCCTACACCCTCGGCCTCGAAGGCCCGGCGATCACCGTGGACACCGCGTGCTCCTCGTCCCTGGTGGCCCTGCACTGGGCGATCAGCGCGCTGCGCTCGGGGGAGTGCGACCTCGCCCTGGCCGGCGGCGTGTCCGTGATGGCGACACCGGGCACGTTCGTGGAGTTCTCCCGGCAGCGGGGCCTCGCCCCCGACGGGCGCTGCAAGTCCTTCGCCGCCGCGGCCGACGGGGCCAGCTGGTCCGAGGGTGTCGGCATGCTGCTCGTGGAGCGGTTGTCGGACGCGCGCAGGAACGGGCACCGGGTGCTGGCCGTGGTGCGTGGTTCCGCGGTGAACCAGGACGGTGCGTCGAACGGTCTGACGGCGCCGAACGGTCCGTCGCAGCAGCGGGTGATCCGTCAGGCCCTTGCGGGTGCGGGTCTTGCGGCCGCTGATGTGGATGCGGTGGAGGCGCATGGTACGGGGACGCGGCTGGGTGACCCGATCGAGGCGCAGGCGCTGCTGGCCACCTACGGCCAGGAGCGGCCTTCGGACGCACCGCTGTGGCTGGGCTCCATCAAGTCCAACATCGGTCATGCGCAGGCCGCCGCCGGTGTGGCCGGTGTGATCAAGATGGTCGAGGCCATGCGGCACGGCGTGCTGCCGCGCACGCTCCATGTGGACGAGCCGTCCCCGGAGGTCGACTGGTCCGCGGGTGCGGTGGAGTTGCTGACCGAGGCGCGGGAATGGCCGCGTGCGGGTCGGCCGCGTCGGGCGGGTGTGTCGTCGTTCGGTGTGTCCGGGACCAACGCCCATGTGGTGCTGGAAGAGGCACCTGAGGAGGCCGCGCACCCCGAGACCCCCGGACTTCCCGCCCTTCCCTGGCTGTTGTCGGCACGCTCGGAGGCCGCGCTGCGCGCACAGGCCGCACGGCTCGCCGACTGGCTGCGGGACGACACCGACCTCCTCGGCACCGCCTACTCCCTCGCCACCGGCCGAGCGGCGCTGCCGCACCGCGCGGTCGTCGTCGGCACCGAGAAGGCCGAACTCGCCGACGGTCTCGCCGCGTTGGCGTCCGGTCGCGTCACCGCACACGTCGAAACCGCCCGCGCCCGCGACAACCGCGTCACCGCGTTCGTGTTCGCGGGGCAGGGTGCGCAGCGGGTGGGGATGGGCGAGGAACTGGCCGCCGCCTTCCCGGTGTTCGCCCAAGCCTTCGGTGAGGTGTGTGCCGCGTTCGACGGTCTGCTGGACCGTCCGCTGCGGGAGGTGATCAATACCCCTGAGCTGGATCGGACGGTGTACGCGCAGCCCGCGTTGTTCGCTTTCGAGGTGGCGCTGTTCCGGCTGCTGGAGTCGTGGGGTGTCGCCCCGGATGCGGTACTCGGTCATTCGGTGGGTGAGTTGGCTGCCGCTTGCGTGGCGGGTGTGTGGTCTTTGTCGGATGCGGCTCGGATCGTGGCGGCGCGTGGACGGTTGATGCAGGCGCTGCCGGAGGGCGGTGCGATGGTCGCGGTCCAGGCGGGTGAGGGTGAGATGGAGTTGCCGGAGGGGGTGGAGCTGGCGGCGGTCAACGGTCCGTCGTCGGTGGTCCTCTCCGGTGACGAGGAGGCCGTGCTGGCCGAGGCGGCCCGCTGGTCGGACCGTCGTAC
>NZ_MUMF01000641.1 GCF_002155905.1 Streptomyces tricolor
CGCTGGTGGCCCGGCACCTGGTCGCCGAACACGGCGTACGACGGCTGCTGCTGGTCAGCCGGCAGGGACGGCACCCCGCACTGGCCGCGGAGCTCACCGCGGCCGGTGCCGAGGTCCGCTTCGCGGCCTGCGACGTCGGCGACCGGGCCGCGCTGGCCGCGCTCCTCGCGAGCGTCGACCCCGCGCACCCGGTGACGGCCGTCGTGCACGCCGCGGGCGTACTGGACGACGGCGTCGTGGCCGCCCTCACCCCGGACCGGCTCGACACCGTCCTGCGGCCCAAGGCGGACGCCGCCTGGCACCTGCACGAACTCACCGCCGACCTCGACGCGTTCGTGCTGTTCTCGTCCGCCGCCGGCCTCCTCGGCGCCCCCGGACAGGCCAACTACGCGGCGGCCAACGCCTTCCTGGATGCCCTCGCCGCCCACCGCCGGGCCGCCGGCCTGCCCGCGGTGTCCCTGGCCTGGGGCCCCTGGGCCGACGGCATGGCCGCCCAGGTCGACACCCGCCGTGCCTCCCGGGCCGGCCTGCTGCCGCTCGACTCCGCACTCGGCCTGGCCCTGTTCGACACCGCCCGCGCCGGGGCGCCGGCCGCGCCGCTCGCCGCCCGGCTCGACCTGCCGGGCCTGCGCGCCCGGGCGGCCGAACTCCCGCCCGTGCTACGGTCCCTGGTGCCCGCACCGGCCCGGACGGCACCCGAACCGGCCGAGCCGCTCGCGGACACCCTGGCCGCGCTGCCCGTCGCGGAACGGGAACGCCGGGCACTCGACGTCGTCCTGCGGCACACGGCCGAGGTGCTCGGCCACGCCACGGCCGACGGCGTCGACCAGGAGCGCGGCTTCCAGCAGCTCGGCTTCGACTCCCTGATGTCCGTCGAACTGCGCAACCGGCTGGGCGCCGCCGCGGGCCTGCGGCTGCCCGCCACGGTGATCTTCGATCACCCGACGCCCGCCGCGCTCGCCGCCCACCTGGTGGCCGAACTGGCCCCCGGCCGGCCCACCGTGGCGTCCCTGCGCACCAGCACCCTCGCGGAACTGGAGACCGCGGCGGCCGAGTTCGCCGCCGACCCGGAGCTGCGCGAGGGCCTGCGCAGCCGGCTGCGCGCCCTGCTGCGCACCCTCGACGAACCGGCCCCGGACGAGCCGCTCGCCGACACCGGCGAGGAGAGCCTCGCCGACCTGCTCGACCTCGCCGACCGGGAGCTGGGGGACTTCTGATGACCGACACCGACCGCACGAACGACCGCACCACCGCACGAGGAGCCACCGCGTTGTCCCAGGAACAGACCGACGACCGCAAGGTCGTGGAGACGCTCAAGCGCCTGACCACCGACCTGCGCCGGGCCAAGCAGCGGCTGCGCGAGACGGAGGACCGGGCGCACGAGCCGATCGCGATCGTCGGCATGGCCTGCCGGTACCCCGGTGGCGTCGGCTCGCCGGAGGACCTGTGGCGACTCGTGCTCGACGGCCGGGACGCCATGGGCCCCTTCCCCACCGACCGCGGCTGGGACCTGGCCGCCCTCTTCGCCGACGACCCCGAGCGCTCCGGCACCAGCCACACCCGCGAGGGCGGATTCCTGCACGACGCCGGCGAGTTCGACCCCGGTCTGTTCGGCATCAGCCCCCGCGAGGCGCTCGCCATGGACCCGCAGCAGCGCCTCCTCCTGGAGACCGCCTGGGAGGCGATCGAACGCGCCGGCATCGACCCCACCTCGCTGCGCGGCAGCCGCACCGGCGTCTACGCCGGCGTGATGTACCACGACTACGGCACCGGGGCCGACCCGCTGCCCCAGGGCGTCGAGGGCTACCTGGGCCTGGGCACCGCGGGCAGCGTCGCCAGCGGCCGGATCGCCTACACCCTGGGCCTGGAGGGCCCCGCCGTCACCCTCGACACCGCCTGCTCCTCCTCGCTCGTCGCCCTGCACTCCGCGATCCGCGCACTGCGCGCGGGGGAGTGCACGATGGCCCTGGCGGGCGGCGCGACCGTGCTGTCCACCCCGGCCGTGTTCGTGGACTTCTCCCGGCAGGGCGGCCTGGCCACCGACGGGCGCTGCAAGTCCTACTCCGCCGAAGCCGACGGCACCGGCTGGTCCGAGGGCGTCGGCATGCTCCTCGTCGAACGGCTCAGCGACGCCGAACGCCTCGGCCACCCCGTCCTGGCCGTGCTGCGCGGCTCCGCGGTCAACCAGGACGGCGCCAGCAGCGGCCTCACCACCCCCAACGGGCCGGCCCAGCAGCGGGTCATCCGGCAGGCCCTGGCCGACGCCCGGCTCACCACCGCCGACCTGGACCTCGTGGAGGGCCACGGCACCGGCACCCCGCTCGGCGACCCGATCGAGGTGCAGGCCCTGCTCGCCACCTACGGCCAGGACCGCGCCGCACCGCTCTGGCTCGGCTCGGTGAAGTCCAACATCGGCCACACCCAGGCCGCCGCGGGCGTCGCCGGCGTCATCAAGGCCGTGATGGCCCTCCGGCACGGCGTGCTGCCCGGCACCGCCCACCTCACCGAACCGACCCCGCAGGTCGACTGGACGGCCGGCGCGGTGGAACCCCTGCGGGAGCCCCGCGCCTGGCCCGAGACCGGCCGGCCGCGCCGCGCAGCGGTGTCCTCCTTCGGCATCAGCGG
>NZ_MUMF01000642.1 GCF_002155905.1 Streptomyces tricolor
ACCGTCGTCGTCACCGGCACACTGGAGCACTTCACCCGGGACGGCGCCAAGGAGGCACTCCAGGGCCAGGGTGCCAAGGTGACCGGTTCGGTTTCGAAGAAGACCTCATTTGTCGTAGTGGGTGACAACCCGGGATCGAAGTACGACAAGGCCATGCAATTGAAGGTTCCGGTTCTGAACGAGGACGGTTTCAACGTCCTCTTGGAACAGGGGCCCGAAGCGGCGGCCGAAGTCGCGCTTCCGACCGGGGAGTAGCGGTTGAAGGCCACCCGATCGGCGCATATCAGTTGCATACGGGTGGCCCGGGCGCATTCGGGCAACCGTCGGAGACCGCTGCCCGTGGAAGCCTTCCGCGGCCTACTGTTGAGGTGTGCGCCTGCCGTGCCCAGCTGCGGCTGGGGCATCCCCGTGCCCTCCACAGGCGCGGGGAAGGTTTCTTCGACGCGGAGCTGCTGATGGTTGTCGGGCATCGGGCCGCGTGGCGTGGGCACCGCCGGCTGTGAGAGGGACGGGAATGGAACCGACCGAGAGCGCCGCCCCGGACTCACGGCTGCGCCTGCGCCGCCGCGCGGTCGCATGGCGGGGGTACCGGTGGACCGGACGGGCCGAAGGGCGTACGGGCGTGCAGCAGCCCCGCCCGGCCGGCCCGGGCACCGC
>NZ_MUMF01000643.1 GCF_002155905.1 Streptomyces tricolor
CTGCTGATGCTGGAGGCGGTCGCCGGCCGGGCGGCGGTCGGCCGTGCCTACGAGGAGGCGCTGCGCCGGCTCTACCTCTGGCACGAGTTCGGCGACGTCCATCTCATCCTCCCGGAGGAGAACCCTCACACAGAGCGTTGCGGCGGCAACTCGCGGTGAGCCGGGGTGATGCTCGGTGTGAGCCCGCGCATAGGGCCTGCATCACGTACGAAGGGGCATAGGAGATAAACCGCCCCCACATGAACGGGACAGACGGCCCTGTCTGTCCCGTTTTGCCCTTCCCTGATCCACTATGCGGGATCGTACGTCACACCTTTGCCTGGGCATTTTGCGCCCGCTAAGAATTGCTTCCGTCGCTCAGCGCCGCGGGTTTCGGCCCCGCGGCGTTCGTGCGGGAGGAGCCGATTCCCCCGGCGGACGCAGGAGCGACCTCCGCGCTATTCGAAGAGGTCCATCAGCCATGCCCAAGAACATCCTCAACCGAGCTCATAGTCGTCTGCTGACCAAGCAGCGCAAGGTCGCCGTCGCCGGTGTGGCCGCGCTCGGCACCGCCGCCCTCGCCCTGTCCGCCGCGCCCAGCAGCGCCGGCACCGTGACGACCGGCACCCCGGCCCCGACCGCCCAGGTCGCCACCGGCACCGTCCTGCACCACGTCAAGGGCACGGTCACGGACCAGCTCGCCGCCGAGAGCATCAAGCTCGACACCCTCGCCGCGCAGAAGAAGGCCGCCGACGCGGCCGCCGCCAAGAAGGCCGCGGAGGCCGCCGCGAAGAAGGCCGCCGCCGAGGCCGCCGCCAAGAAGGCCGCGCAGGTGCGCGCCGCCAAGGCCGCCGCCGGCCGCTCCGTGCAGCGCCTGGAGATGCAGCCGGTCGCCGCGAAGACGTACGCCGACAACCTCGACGGCTGGATCCGCGAGGCCCTGGACATCATGAAGTCCAAGGGCATCCCGGGCAGCTACAACGGTCTGCACCGCAACATCATGCGGGAGTCCTCCGGCAACCCGAACGCCATCAACAACTGGGACATCAACGCCGTCAACGGCATCCCGTCCAAGGGCCTGCTGCAGGTCATCCCGCCGACCTTCCAGGCGTACCACGTCCCCGGCACGTCCTGGAACATCTACGACCCGGTCGCCAACATCACCGCCGCCGCCAACTACGCGGCCGACCGGTACGGCTCGATCGACAACGTCAACAGCGCGTACTGAGGCCTGGCGCGGGACCTCTGCGACGTGAAGCCGAAGGGCGGCACCCCGATCACGGGGTGCCGCCCTTCGGCGTCGTACGCGCGCGCGTAGGGTGCGCGCGGGGCGCGGCCACGTGCGCGTGACCACGTGCCCGACTACTTGCGCATGACCTCCGGCTCGTGGCGGCGCAGGAAGCGGGACACGAAGAAGCCGCAGATCACACCGAGCGCGATCAGCGCGACCATGTCCAGGCCCCAGGCCGAGGCCGCGTGGTCCCACAGCGGGTCGGTGCTGCCCGGGTCGTCGGTGTTGGGTGCGATGTTGTTGAAGTCCAGCGTGGTGCCGGCCGCGGCCACCGCCCAGCGCGAGGGCATCAGGTACGAGAACTCGTTGACGCCGAGCGTGCCGTGCAGGGTGAAGAGGCAGCCGGTGAAGACGACCTGGATGATCGCGAACATCACGAGCAGCGGCATGGTCTTCTCGGCGGTCTTCACCAGCGAGGAGATCACCAGGCCGACCATCATCGAGGTGAAGCCCAGCGCCATGATCGGCAGACACAGCTCGAACAGCGTCGAGCCGCCGAGGACCAGCCCCTCCTTCGGGATCTCCCGGCTGGAGAAGCCGATCAGGCCGATCATCAGGCCCTGGAGCACGGTGACGGTGCCGAGCACGACGACCTTCGACATCAGGTACGCCGAGCGGGACAGGCCGGTCGCGCGCTCCCGCTCGTAGATCACCCGCTCCTTGATCAGCTCACGGACCGAGTTCGCGGCACCCGCGAAACACGCGCCGACGGCGAGGATCAGCAGGACCGTGGTGGCGGTGCCGTTCGGGACGGGCAGGCCGGTCTTCGGGTTGGGCGGGTTCACCAGCAGGCCGCGGTCGTGCTCGATCAGCAGGCTGACCGCGCCGAGGACCGCGGGCAGGATCACCGTCAGCGCCAGGAAGCCCTTGTCGGAGGCGATGACCGACACATAGCGCCGGATCAGGGTCATCAGCTGCGAGCCCCAGCTCTGCGGCTTGGGCGGCCGCACCGCCTGCGGCGGCGGCATGGCGACGGACTGCGGGGCGATCGCGTCGATCTCCGCGGCGTACATCTGGTAGTGCTGCGAGCCCTTCCAGCGGCCCGCCCAGTCGTAGTCGCGGTAGTTCTCGAACGCGGAGAAGACATCGGCCCAGCTGTCGTAGCCGAAGAAGTTCAGCGCCTCCTCCGGCGGGCCGAAGTAGGCGACCGCGCCGCCCGGCGCCATCACCAGCAGCTTGTCGCACAGCGCCAGCTCGGCCACCGAGTGGGTGACGACGAGGACCGTACGGCCGTCGTCGGCGAGACCGCGCAGCAGCTGCATGACGTCACGGTCCATGCCCGGGTCGAGACCGGAGGTCGGCTCGTCCAGGAAGATCAGCGACGGCTTGGTGAGCAGCTCCAGGGCCACCGACACGCGCTTGCGCTGGCCGCCGGAGAGCGAGGTGACCTTCTTGTCCTTGTGGATGTCGAGCTTCAGCTCGCGCAGCACCTCGTCGATGCGGGCGTCGCGCTCCTGCGCCGTGGTGTCGGCCGGGAAGCGCAGCTTGGCCGCGTACTTCAGGGCCTTCTTGACGCTCAGCTCCTTGTGCAGGATGTCGTCCTGCGGGACCAGACCGATGCGCTGGCGCAGCTCGGCGAACTGCTTGTACAGGTTCCGGTTGTCGTACAGCACCTCGCCCTGGTTGGCGGGCCGGTAGCCGGTGAGCGCCTTGAGCAGGGTCGACTTGCCGGAACCGGAGGGACCGATCACCGCGATCAGCGACTTCTCGGGAACGCCGAAGGAGACGTCCTTGAGGATCTGCTTGCCGCCGTCGACCGTGACGGTCAGATGGCGGGCCGAGAAGGAGACCTCACCGGTGTCGACGAACTCCTCGAGGCGGTCGCCGACGATCCGGAACGTGGAGTGGCCGACGCCGACGATGTCGCTCGGGCCGAGCAGCGCCGAGCCGCCCTTCGCGATCGGCTGGCCGTTGACGTAGGTGCCGTTGTGCGAGCCGAGGTCGCGGATCTCGAAGCGGCCGTCCGGCGTGGCGTGGAACTCGGCGTGGTTCCGGGAGACCTGGAGGTCGGAGACGACCAGGTCGTTCTCCAGGGCACGACCGATGCGCATCACGCGGCCGAGCGCGAACTGGTGGAACGTGGTCGGGCTGCGGTCGCCGTGGACCGGCGGCGCCCCCGCGCCACCACCGGGCGTCTTCTGCGCGTAGCTCTCCGCCGGGCCGCCCTGCTGCTGCGGGAACGCGGACGGCTGCTGCCAGCCTGGCTGCGCCTGCTGAGGGGCCGGTGCCTGGTGGGGCACGGCCTGCTGCGGGGCGGCCTGCTGGTGCGCGGGTGCCTGCTGGGCCCAGCCGGGCGCGCCGGCGCCCTGCGCCGCGTACGGCGCCGCCGTCTGCGCCTGCTGCGCCGGGCCGCCGACCGGCGCCGCGGCCGCGGACAGGTTCAGCCGCGGTCCGTCGGTCCCGTTGCCGAGGTGCAGCGACGAGCCGGGGCCGATCTCCATGTGCTGGATCCGCTGGCCCTGCACGAAGGTGCCGTTGGTGCTGCCGTGGTCTTCGATGACCCAACTGCGGCCGTTGAAACTGACCGTGGCGTGCCGCCAGGACACCCTGGCGTCGTCGAAGACGATGTCCCCCTGCGGATCGCGTCCGAGGGTGTATGCCCTGGATGGATCAAGCGTCCAGGTACGTCCGTTTGTTTCGAGTACGAGTTCCGGCACTCCATGCCCCACTGAGTTGTCCCCCGAGTTACCCCCATCGCAGGGAGTCTAGGGATGTCGAACATCGTGGGGAACTATTTCAGGCTCGGCCCCCTGACCGAAACCCGGGCCTTGCCACGCGCTCCCCCACGCGCTCCAACTCGCCCCGCGGACGCGGGTGAAACCGGGTCGGAGAGTGGTAATCCCCGCGAGGGGGACAAGCGGCGATCGGTGCCGCGGCGTGGATCGGGGCGCCTGCGACGAGTGCCGTCCCGGGCTCCGAGACCGCGCGGCACCGTGCGCGGCTGCCCCCGGGCGGCCGTCCCGCTGTCCGTGATCGTCGCCGTGAGCTGGGCGTTGCCCGGCCCGACGGGCACGGCCGCCGCTCGGACTTCATCCGCTGCGGGCGGACGCGGCGGGCCCGCCGCGCCCCATGACGGCGGCCGTCGTGGCGCTCGGGGCGGGCGGTTCGGTCACGCCGTCGGGCGATGTGTCCGCCTTCGGCCGGAAAGCAGCCGAGGCCCGTACCGCCATCGAGTTCACGCCACTCGGCGTCGGCCTGGCGGGTGGGCCACTGCCGTCCTGGGTCTTCGTACGATCCGTCCACACGGCCGGAGTTGCGCCCGTGCCGGCCGAAGTCCTCGCGCGCGCGGGCGCGGTGGTCGTGCTCTTCCGGGCCGTGCTCGGCGGTCTGTCCCGGCGCCGCCCGGCAGCCGGAGGGCTGGGCATGCCCGGCCTCGGGGGCATGGATCCATGGACACCGCCTGCTCGTCGTCCCTGGTCGCGAGTAACTGCTCCCGGCCCCCTGGGCCTTGCTCGGATCGCCGAGGGAGTGTGGTGGCGAGGGTGGGGACAGCAACTCGGGGACGACGCCGGGGACGGAGATGGGGCCGTGAGGCATGGCGACAAGCACCGGAGCGCGGGCGCGGGCTGCGGCGGTGCGGGCCGGCCCTTCTTGAGCGGTGGCGGACGATGCCGGGGCGCTGGCCGTGGGAGCGGGGCCGGCGGTGCGGGGTGACGCTTCTGGGCCGAGCCCGCGGTCGGGCCGTGTGCCCCGAGCAGGCCGTACCGGCCGTCGAACCCGACACGTACCCGTATCCGCGCGTGCCGGACGAGGTGCGGGACGGCGGGGTGCCGACGACTGCCGGGGAGGACGTGTCCGGCGTACCCGCTCTCACAGGACCGCTCGGGGCACTCCTCACCCGACGCCCCGGCCGGGCGAGCGCCCGCCGGGCACGCCGGACGACGGTCGGCCTCCCCCTTCCCCGCGAGGCCGGTCGCCCGCACAGCGGAGTCGGTGCGGATGCCCCGCCGGCAAGGAGCCCGTGTGACCTGAGGGCCTCGGGCGGGCGCACGATGTCGGGAGCTGGGCGGGCCAGGACGCGTACGAGGCCCAGGCACCGCCAGGTGATCGTTCCGCCGGCGGCGGGGCCCGGCAGGGCGGCACGCGGCGGGGAGGCGGGCGCCCTGATCGGGAGCACGGCGCGGTACGCAGTGGTGCCGTACGCCGTGGCGCCGCACCCAGCGATGTCCGCTCCCGTGGATGCCGCCCGGCCTCGCCCATGGGACCCTCATGAGGGAACCGGAGCGGTAGCGGGCCCCGGCGCGAAGCCGCTTCCCGGTGGCAAGATCCCCGACACCGGCCCGACACCCATTGTTCCGTGTCCGTCAGGCGGACCTCGGCGGCGGAAGGCACTGGGTGCCGGATACGGTGGTGACACCATGAGCGCTTCGCAGACCTCCGCCTCAGAGACCTCCGAGGTCCCCACCCTCCTCGTCAAGATCTTCGGCAAGGACAGGCCGGGCATCACGGCCGGCCTCTTCGACACCCTGGCCGCCTACCTCGTCGACGTGGTCGACATCGAGCAGGTCGTCACCCGGGGCCGCCTGGTGCTGTGCGTCCTGGTGACCCAGCCGCCGGCCGGTCTGGAGGGTGACCTGCGGTCCACCGTGCACAGCTGGGCCGAGTCGATGAAGATGCAGGCGGAGATCATCTCGGGGCACGGCGACAACCGGCCGCGCGGCCTCGGGCGCTCCCTGGTGACCGTCCTCGGTCATCCGCTCACCGCCGAGTCGACGGCCGCGATCGCCGCCCGGATCGCGAAGGCGGGCGGCAACATCGACCGTATCTTCCGGCTCGCCAAGTACCCGGTGACCGCGGTGGAATTCGCGGTGTCCGGCGTGGAGACCGAGCCGCTGCGCACGGCCCTGGTCTCCGATGCGGCGGCACTGGGTGTCGACATAGCGGTGGTCTCGGCGGGCCTGCACCGGCGTGCCCAGCGGCTGGTGGTCATGGACGTGGACTCGACCCTGATCCAGGACGAGGTCATCGAACTGTTCGCCGCGCACGCCGGCTGCGAGGACCGGGTCGCCGAGGTGACGGCGGCGGCGATGCGCGGGGAGCTGGACTTCGAGCAGTCGCTGCACGCGCGCGTGGCCCTGCTGGAGGGGCTGGACGCGTCGGTGGTGGACAAGGTGCGCCAGGAGGTCCGGCTGACGCCGGGCGCGCGCACCCTGATCCGCACCCTGAAGCGGCTCGGTTACCAAGTGGGTGTCGTCTCCGGAGGGTTCACCCAGGTCACCGATGATCTGAAGGAGCGGCTGGGGCTGGACTTCGCGCAGGCCAACACGCTGGAGATCGTCGACGGGAAGCTGACCGGCCGGGTCACCGGGGAGATCGTGGACCGGGCGGGCAAGGCGCGGCTGCTGCGCCGGTTCGCCGCGGAGGCCGGGGTGCCGCTGTCGCAGACGGTGGCGATCGGTGACGGAGCCAACGACCTGGACATGCTGAACGCGGCGGGCCTGGGTGTGGCCTTCAACGCCAAGCCGGTGGTGCGGGAGGCGGCGCACACGGCGGTGAACTTCCCCTTCCTCGACACGGTCCTCTACCTGCTGGGGATCACCCGGGAAGAGGTCGAGGCCGCCGACATGCACGACGAGGACTGAGCGCGGCTCCGCGCGTCTCCCGCCGGGAGGGGCGCGGTCCGGGCCCGGCGGCCGGGAGGGCCCGGCACCCTGTGCGGTGCCGGGCCCTTCGCCGTCGGTGTGCCGCCTCGGGTGCCGGGTCAGTCGGAGGGTGCCCAGTAGTCCGTGAGCGTGGCCACGGCGGGTTCGAGGCCCTTCCAGGGGCCGTCGTAGGACAGCAGGGCGAAGGCGGCGGCGGGGAAGCCGCGGCGGTTCATCCGGTCGCGGGCGTCGTCCTCGGCCGAGCCGGCCAGGATCTCGGCCAGGCCGTGGACGCCGGGGTTGTGGCCGATCAGGATCACGTTCCGCGCCTCGTCCGGCAGCTCGTTGAGCACGGCGATCAGCTCGCCGGGCGAGGCCTCGTAGACCCGCTCCTCGTAGACGGTTTTCGGCCGGTGCTCCAGCTCGTGGACGGCGAGCTTCCAGGTCTCGCGGGTGCGGGTCGCCGTGGAGCACAGGGCCAGGTCGAAGGTGATGCCGGTGTCGGCCAGCTTGCGTCCGGCGACTACGGCGTCCGTGCGGCCCCGCTCGGCGAGCGGGCGCTCATGGTCGGGAACCTGGGGCCAGTCGGCTTTCGCATGCCGGAAGAGGACGATCCTGCGGGGTTCTGCGACGCTCATGAAACCCAGCTTCGCATGAAACAGGCCACCCGGCGCAGGGAGTTGACGTGCGGATCCACCGCGCGAGGGGGCTTGCCGTCAGCGCACGAGGAGCTGCTGGGCGCGCTCCAGCAGGCGCGCGATCGCCGGGTCGCCGCCGGCCGCGTGGGCGTCCGACGGGTTCAGTATCAGGGCGAGCAGCACGAGGAACGCGAGAGCGGGCAGGGCGAGCGCCCACCAGGGCAGCCGGATGTCGACGCCGCCCATGGGCGCCGGGTGGGGCCGGGTGGGGGTGCGGGCCGGCATGGTCGCCTCCGAGAGTCTTCGAGCGGGTCCGTGACCGCCTGCCGCGGTCACCTCTCGAAGCTACGGAATCCGGGGCCGCCGGCCCATCCGGAATCCCACCCAGTCGACCCTGACCCTGGCCCCCTAGGGGACGGTGGGGCCAGCCCCACC
>NZ_MUMF01000644.1 GCF_002155905.1 Streptomyces tricolor
CGGGCGCCGAGGTCGAGGCCGATCGGGGAGCGCAGCCGGGCCAGCTCCAGCTCGGTGACGCCGACCGCGCGCAGCCGCTCGTTGCGGTCCAGGTGGGTGCGGCGGGAGCCCATCGCGCCGACGTAGGCGACCGGCAGCCGCAGCGCCAGCTTCAGCAGCGGTACGTCGAACTTGGCGTCGTGGGTGAGGACGCACAGCACGGTACGGCCGTCGACCTCGGTGCGCTCCAGGTACTCGTGGGGCCACTCCACGACGATCTCGTCCGCCTCCGGGAAGCGGGCGCGGGTGGCGAAGACCGGGCGGGCGTCACAGACCGTGACGTGGTAGTTCAGGAACTTGCCCACCCGTACCAGCGCCGACGCGAAGTCGATCGCGCCGAAGACGATCATCCGGGGGGCGGGGACGGAGGATTCCACCAGGACGGTGAGCGGGGCGCCGCAGCGCGAGCCCTGTTCGCCGATCTCCAGGGTGCCGGTGCGGCCCGCGTCCAGGAAGGCGCCGGCCTCGGCGGCCACCGTGCGGTCCAGCTCGGGGTGGGCGCCGAAGCCGCCGTCGTACGACCCGTCGGACCGGACCAGCAGGGCCCGGCCGCGCAGCTCGGCGGGGCCCTCGGCGATCCGCGCGACCGCCGCCGCCTCCCCATGGGCGGCGGCGGCCAGCGCGGCCGCGAACACCGGCCGGGCGGGACCGTCCGCCCGGACCGGGGTGACGAGGATGTCGATGACGCCGCCACAGGTCAGGCCGACGGCGAAGGCATCCTCGTCGCTGTAGCCGAAGCGCTCCAGGACGGTCTCGCCGTCCTCCAGCGCCTGCCGGCACAGCTCGTACACGGCACCCTCCACGCACCCGCCGGAGACCGAGCCGATCGCCGTGCCGTCGGCGTCCACCGCGAGGGCGGCGCCGGGCTGGCGCGGGGCGCTGCCGCCGACGGCCACCACGGTGGCGACGGCGAAGTCACGGCCCTGCTCGACCCACCGGTTCAGCTCCTCGGCGATGTCCAGCATCTGTCGGTCTCCTTAAGCGGGTGGGAGGGATCGGGACGGGCGGTCAGTGGACGCCCAGCCAGCTCTCGATCGGGTTGAGGGCGAAGTAGACCAGGAACACGGCCGTCAAACCCCACATGAAGGCGCCGATCTCGCGGGCCTTGCCCTGGGCCGCCTTGATGGCGACGTAGGAGATGACGCCCGCGGCGACACCGGTGGTGATGGTGTACGTGAACGGCATCAGGACGACGGTCAGGAAGACCGGGATGGCGGTGGCGCGGTCGGCCCAGTCCACGTGCCGGGCGTTCATCAGCATCATGGCGCCGATGACGACCAGGGCGGCCGAGGCGACCTCCTGCGGCACGATCGCGGTGAGCGGCGTGAAGAACAGGCAGGCCGCGAAGAACAGGCCGGTCACGACGGAGGCGAGACCCGTGCGGGCGCCCTCGCCGACGCCCGTCGCCGACTCGATGAAGACGGTCTGGCCGGAGCCGCCCGCCACACCGCCGATCGCGCCGCCGGCGCCGTCGATGAACAGCGCCTTGGACAGGCCCGGCATCCGGCCCTTGTCGTCGGCGAGGTTCGCCTCGGTGCCGACGCCGATGATGGTGGCCATCGCGTCGAAGAAGCCGGCGAGCACGAGGGTGAAGACGATCATGCCGACGGTCATGGCGCCGACCTGGCCCCAGCCGCCGAACTCCACGTTCCCGAAGAGCGAGAAGTCGGGCATCGAGACCGCGCTGCCGTGCAGCTCGGGGGCGCCGTTGGCCCACTGCTTGGCGTCGATGACGCCGAGGCCGTTGAGGACGGCGGCGACGACGGTGCCGGAGACGATGCCGATGAGGATGGCGCCGGGGATGTTCCGGGCCTGGAGCATGAAGATCAGCAGCAGGGTGCCGGCGAAGAGCAGCACCGGCCAGCCGGCGAGTTCACCGGCGGGGCCGAGGGTGAGCGGGCCGCCCTTGCCCTGGTGCACGAAGCCGGACTTGTAGAAACCGATGAGGGCGATGAACAGGCCGATGCCCATGGTGATCCCGTGCTTGAGCGCGAGCGGGATCGCGTTCATGATCATCTCGCGCAGGCCCGTGACGACCAGCAGCATGATGACCACGCCGTACATCACGCACATGCCCATGGCCTGCGGCCAGGTCATGCTGGGGGCGACCTGTGAGGACAGGACGCCGGAGACGGAGAGGCCGGCGGCGAGGGCGAGCGGCACCTTGCCGACGAAACCCATCAGCAGCGTGGTGAAGGCCGCCGCGAACGCGGTCGCGGTGATCAGCGCCTTCTGGCCGAGTGTGTCCCCCGCCGCGTCCTTGCCGGACAGGATGAGGGGGTTGAGCAGGAGGATGTAGGCCATCGCCATGAAGGTGGTGATGCCGCCGCGCACCTCACGCGCGACCGTGGATCCTCTTCTGGATATGTGGAAGTACCGGTCGAGCCAGGACCGCCCGGCCGGGACGCGGCTGCCTTCGCCCGCGTCTTCGGCTGCGGTCCTGGGCTCCACTGACTGCTGGGTCATGGTGCCATCTCCCAAGGTTCAAAGGGGCACCCGTACGTCGTCCCTGTGGGGTACGGGATTTGGGGAATGGACGACCCGGGGGACGGCCCGAGACGAACTGGATTCCTGGTACTTCAAGGACCGCGAGCGGAGCGGAACTCAAAGGGGTTCCTCCGGGCGGCGCGGCGGAGTGTGTGACGTTCCCTGCGCCGCCCGGAGAGCTGTGGGGGTGGTTACGCGGTGCCGGTGAGGTGCTCGGGCCGTACGGGAGTGCGGTTGAGCTCCAGCCCGGTCGCGTTCCGGATCGCCGCGAGGACGGCCGGGGTGGACGACAGGGTCGGCGCCTCGCCGATGCCGCGCAGCCCGTAGGGGGCGTGCTCGTCGGCGAGTTCGAGCACGTCGACGGGGATGGTCGGCGTGTCGAGGATGGTGGGGATCAGGTAGTCCGTGAAGGAGGGGTTCCTGACCTTCGCCGTCTTGGGGTCGACGATGATCTCCTCCATCACGGCCACGCCCAGGCCCTGGGTCGTACCGCCCTGGATCTGGCCGACGACGGAGAGCGGGTTGAGCGCCTTGCCGACGTCCTGGGCGCAGGCCAGTTCGATGACCTTGACCAGGCCGAGTTCGGTGTCGACCTCGACCACCGCGCGGTGCGCGGCGAAGGAGTACTGGACGTGTCCGTTGCCCTGGCCGGTGCGCAGGTCGAAGGCCTCGGTCGGCCGGTGCCGCCACTCCTCCTCGACCTCCACGACCTCGCCCTCCAGGACGTCGGCCAGGTCGCCGAGGACCTCGCCGCCGTCGGTGACGACCTTGCCGCCCTCCAGCAGGAGTTCGGCCGTCGCCCAGGCCGGGTGGTAGGAGCCGAACTTGCGCCGGCCGATCTCCAGCACCTTCTCGCGGACCAGCTCGCAGGCGTTCTTCACGGCGCCGCCGGTGACGTACGTCTGCCGGGACGCGGACGTCGAACCGGCGCTGCCCACCTGGGTGTCGGCCGGGTGGATGGTCACCTGGGTGACGCCCAGCTCGGTGCGGGCGATCTGCGCGTGGACGGTGACACCGCCCTGGCCGACCTCCGCCATCGCGGTGTGCACGGTGGCGACCGGCTCGCCGCCGACGACCTCCATGCGCACCTTGGCGGTGGAGTAGTCGTCGAAGCCCTCGGAGAAGCCGACGTTCTTGATGCCGACCGCGTAGCCGATCCCGCGGACGACGCCCTCGCCGTGCGTGGTGTTGGACAGACCGCCGGGCAGCTGCCGTACGTCGGCGCCCTCGCTGGACTCCCACTGGCGCTCGGGCGGCAGGGGCATCGCCTTGACGCGGCGCAGCAGTTCGGCGACCGGGGCCGGGGAGTCGACCGGCTGCCCGGTCGGCATGATCGTGCCCTGTTCCATGGCGTTGAGCTGCCGGAACTCCACCGGGTCCATGCCCAGCTTCTTCGCCAGCTTGTCCATCTGCGCCTCGTAGGCGAAGCACGCCTGGACCGCGCCGAAGCCGCGCATGGCGCCGCAGGGCGGATTGTTGGTGTAGAGGGCGATGGCCTCGATGTCGACGTCGTCGATCACGTACGGGCCGACGCTCAGCGAGGAGGCGTTGCCGACGACCGCCGGGGAGGCGGAGGCGTAGGCGCCGCCGTCCAGGACGATCCGGCACTTCATGTGGGTCAGCTTGCCGTCGCGCGTGGCCCCGTGCTCGTAGTAGAGCTTCGCCGGGTGGCGGTGGACGTGCCCGAAGAAGGACTCGAAGCGGTTGTAGACGATCTTGACGGGCTTGCCGGTGCGCAGGGCCAGCAGGCAGGCATGGATCTGCATCGACAGGTCCTCGCGTCCGCCGAACGCGCCGCCCACGCCGGCCAGCGTCATCCGCACCTTCTCCTCGGGCAGGCCGAGGACGGGCGCGATCTGGCGCAGGTCGGAGTGGAGCCACTGGGTGGCGATGTAGAGGTGGACGCCGCCGTCCTCCTCCGGCACGGCGAGGCCGGACTCGGGGCCGAGGAAGGCCTGGTCCTGCATGCCGAAGGTGTACTCGCCCTCCACGATCACGTCGGCCCGCTTGCGGGCCTCCTCGACATTGCCGCGGACGATCGGCTGGCGGTGGACGATGTTCGGGTGCGGGACGTGCCCGGCGTGGTGGTCGTCGCGGTTCTCGTGGACGAGGATCGCGTCCGGGGCGGTCGCGGAGGCCTCGTCGGTGATGACGGGCAGTTCCTTGTAGTCGACCTTGATCTTGGCGGCGGCGCGGCGGGCCGTCTCCGGGTGGTCGGCGGCGACGATCGCGACCGGCTCGCCGTGGTGGCGTACCTTGCCGTGCGCGAGGACCGGGGTGTCCTGGATCTCCAGGCCGTAGTTCTTCACCTCGGTGGGCAGGTCGTCGTACGTCATGACGGCGTACACACCGGGCATGGCGAGGGCCTCGGAGGTGTCGATCGAGACGATCTCGGCGTGCGCCACGGTGGAGCGCAGGATCTGCCCCCAGAGCATGTCCTCGTGCCACATGTCGGACGAGTACGCGAACTCGCCGGTGACCTTGAGGGTGCCGTCCGGGCGGAGGGTGGACTCGCCGATGCCGCCCTTGGTGCGGTAGCCCTGCGTGATCTTCGTAGGAGCGCCGTTGGCCGGCATGGTCAGACCCCCTCGGACTGGCGGGCGGCCGCCAGGCGGACCGCGTCCATGATCTTCTCGTAGCCCGTGCAGCGGCACAGGTTGCCCGACAGCGCCTCGCGGATGTCGGCGTCGGTCGGGTTCGGGTTGCGCTCCAGCATCTCGTCGGCGGCGACGAGCAGACCCGGGGTGCAGAAGCCGCACTGGACGGCACCGGCGTCGATGAAGGCCTGCTGCACGGGGCTCAGTTCGGTGCCCTCGCCGGTCTGCGAGTCGCTGCCCTTGGCCTGCCAGGACTTGGCCTCGTCGAGCGAGGTGCCGCAGGCGCCGGTCGCGCAGCCGCCCTCGGCGCGCTGCTTGGCGTACTCGGCGAGACCCTCGACGGTCACCACCTCGCGGCCCTCCACCTGGCCGGCGGCGACGAGGCAGGAGCAGACGGGCACGCCGTCGAGGCGGACCGTGCAGGAACCGCACTCGCCCTGCTCGCAGGCGTTCTTGGAACCCGGCAGGCCGAGGCGCTCGCGCAGCACGTACAGCAGGGACTCGCCCTCCCAGACGTCGTCGGCCTCCTGCGGGCGTCCGTTGACGGTGAAGTTGACGCGCATCACGCAGCTCCCTCGGTGGCGCGGCGGGCGCCGCGGTACGACTCCCAGGTCCAGGTCAGCGTCCGGCGGGCCATGACGCCCACCGCGTGCCGGCGGTAGCTCGCGGTGCCCCGGACGTCGTCGATCGGGTTGCAGGCGGCCGAGCACAGGTCCGCGAACTGCTTGGCGACCGACGGGGTGATGATCTTTCCGTTGTCCCAGAAGCCACCCTCCGCCAGGGCCGCGTTCAGGAACTCCTCGGCGGCCTTGGCCCGCACCGGGGTGGGGGCGGCCGAGCCGATGCCGGTGCGCACGGTCCGGGTCCGCGGGTGCAGGGCGAGCCCGAAGGCGCACACGGCGATGACCATGGCGTTGCGGGTGCCGACCTTCGAGTACTGCTGCGGGCCGTCGGCCTTCTGGATGCGTACGGCGCGGATCAGCTCGTCGGGCTGGAGCGCGTTGCGCTTGACGCCCGTGTAGAACTCGTCGATCGGGATGAGGCGGGTGCCGCGGGCCGCCGACGCCACCTCGACCTCGGCGCCGGCCGCGAGGAGGGCGGGGTGGGCGTCGCCGGCGGGCGAGGCCGTGCCGAGGTTGCCGCCGACGCCGCCGCGGTTGCGGATCTGCGGGGAGGCGACCGTGTGCGAGGCGAGCGCGAGGCCCGGCAGCTCGGCACGGAGATTCTCCATGATCTTGGTGTACGGGACGGAGGCACCCAGCCGTACGGTGTCCTCGCCGACCTCCCATTCGTAGAGGTCGCCGATGCGGTTGAGGTCGAGGAGGTACTCGGGCCGGCGGTGATCGAAGTTGATCTCGACCATCACGTCGGTGCCACCCGCAATCGGCACAGCGGTGGGGTGCTCGGCCTTAGCGGCGAGCGCCTCCTCCCAGCTGGCGGGGCGAAGGAAGTCCATGACCGGCTCTCTTCTTCGTCTCGTGGGTCGTACAGATTGAGCCAATCCGTGTGCGGCGGGCCCGGCTCGTTCATGTGCTGTTAACGCGGAGTGGACTCAGTACACCGCCCGGTGCTCGGGCGGGGTCAGTCACCGAAACCATGAAGGAGTTCGCTGGCCAGGGCGAGCATCTTGTAGATTCGTATGAACGGAGGTCATCGGTAACCTCTCCGTTTTCCTGGGGAAACGCAGGTAACGGCACGGCAAGCCCGGATATCGGCCGGTGCGGCCCCTCACCGGGCCCCTTCCCGGCCCTCCTCCAAGATCCATCGTAGGTTTCGAGACAAAGAACGGCGGCGACGAGATGCGGCTGCGCGCACTGCTGGACACCGATGCGCTGGGCCTGCGGCTGCTCGGCGGCGAGGACGAGCTGGACCGAGCGGTGCGCGGGGTCATGACCACCGACCTGCGCGACCCCAGCCGCTACCTCTCCGGCGGCGAGCTGGTGCTGACGGGCCTGGCCTGGCGCCGGGACGCCGCCGACTCCGAGCCCTTCGTACGGATCCTGGTGCAGGCCGGGGTGGCGGCCCTCGCGGCCGGCGAGGCGGAGCTGGGCGATGTGCCGGACGACCTGGTGCTGGCCTGCGCCAAGCACCGGCTGCCGCTGTTCGCCGTGCACGAGTCGGTGGCGTTCGCGACGATCACCGAGCATGTCGTCCGGCAGGTCTCCGGCGAGCGCGCCGGAGACCTCGCGGCCGTCGTGGACCGGCACCGCCGGATGATGACCTCCGGCCCGGCGGGCGGCGGCCCGGACGTGGTCCTGGACCTGCTCGGCTCCGACCTGGACCTGCGCGCCTGGGTGCTCTCCCCCACCGGCCGGCTGATCGCCGGCTCCAAGGTGGCGGGCCCGGCGCTGCCCGCCGAGTCCTGCGCGAAGCTCGCCGCGGAGCACCTGGCGGCCACCCGCACCGGCCGCCGCGGCCCGTACCGGGTCCAGCTGCACGGCACCACGTACTCGCTCTTCCCGATCCGCTCCTCCGGCCGCTCCCCGCAGGCCGCCCGCGACGTGCGCGAGACGGTCCTGTCGGACTGGCTGCTGGCGGTGGAGGCGGACGCGGGCGACTGGCCCGGGGAGCGCCTGGACCTGCTCCAGGGCGTCACCCAGCTGATCGCCGTCGAACGGGACCGCCGGGACGCGGCCCGCACGGTCCGGCGCCGGCTCGCCCAGGAGGTGCTGGAGCTGGTGCAGACGGGCGCCGCGCCCGCCGAGATCGCCGCCCGGCTGCGGGTGGCCGCGCCGGTGCTGCTGCCCGGGCTCGGGGCGGCCCCGCACTGGCAGGTCGTGGTGGCCCGGGTGGAGTGGGAGGGCGAGGAGGTCGACGGCGGCCCGGTCGCCCAGTCCCTGCTGGAGGAGGTGCTGGTCGACCCGCTGGCGACCGGCCCCGAGCCGTCCGACCGCATCGCCGTCGCGCACACCGGCGACGAGGCGATCGCCCTGGTGCCGCTGCCCGCGGTCACCGCCGAGCACGACGGTTCGGAGACCGGCCTGCTCGCCGACGCCCTCCTGCAGTCGGTACGCGAACCGCTGTCGGCGGGCCTGGACGACGACGGCCGGCTCACCCTCGGGGTCAGCGCGGCCGTGCACTCGGCGGAGGGCCTGCGCGGCGCCCTGGAGGAGGCCCGGCACGCCCGCCGGGTCGCCGCCGCCCGCACCGGCCGGGTCTGCGCGGCCGGCCACCAGGAGCTGGCCAGCCATGTCCTGCTGCTCCCCTTCGTCCCGGACGACGTCCGCCGCGCCTTCACCGCCCGGCTGCTGGACCCGCTGAAGGACTACGACCGCCGGCACCGGGCCGAGCTGATCCCGACCCTGGAGGCGTTCCTCGACTGCGACGGCTCCTGGACCCGTTGCGCCACCCGCCTCCACCTGCACGTCAACACGCTGCGCTACCGGGTGGGCCGTATCGAGCAGTTGACGGGACGGGACCTGTCCCGGCTGGAGGACAAGCTGGATTTCTTCCTGGCCCTGCGCATGAGCTGAGGTCAGCGGGGGCGTGCGACGGCCAAACCCGGTCACGTCCGCGCCCCACGACTTTGTGAAATCTTTCACCCACCCTCTTGGCCGGGCCCCGCGATTGGTGCTGGAATGCCGCCACCACTCAACAGCTCGATGGCGTGCTCGGGGAGGGCAACGTGGCGCATACCGCCATGTCTGGTAACGGAACCACCGGTGACGATCCGCTCCAGACCGCGGTATGGCGGTTGCGCAGCCGGGCCTGCTGGGCCGACGCGGCGGCCCTGCTGCCGGCCGACCGCCCCGCGCCGGCCCTGCAGCGGGCCGCCCTGCTGGCCGAGCGGTGCCTGTACACCGAGCGGGGCTGGGAGGAGGCGGAGGACGCGCTGCGGACGGCGGAGGCGCTGGCGCACAGCGACGAGGAGCGCGGGGCCGCCGCCTGCGAGCGGGGCTACCTCGCCTACGCCGCCACCCTGCACGGCGTGCGCGACCGGGCCGACGAGGCGCGGGCCGCGCTGGGGCGGGCGGCGGCGCTGATCCCGCCGCAGGCCGCGGGGCGGGCGCTGCTGGACTTCCGGCGCGGGCTGGTGGCGCAGAACCTGGCGGGCGTCCCGCAGGCGGCCCGGGCCGCCT
>NZ_MUMF01000645.1 GCF_002155905.1 Streptomyces tricolor
TGCCGACGCCGCCGCCCGGGTGTGCGTCTCGATGACGACCGGACCGTGCACCGGGTCCGGCCGCAGCTGGGTGTGGCCGGGGCCGTACCGGATGCCCGGCCGGTCCAGTGGGAGGAGTCGTCCGCCGAAGCCATGGGCCGGCCACCGCCACAAGGAGTCGTATCAGGCCGACGAGTATACGTTCGGCGAAGTCGGCGTTGTAGCCTTTCGCACCATGGTGCGCCGGCCCGCCGGACGCGGTGAGTGGCCTGAGGTCAGCCTCTGAACCAGAGGCTCCAGACGTACTGATCACGGGGAAGCGCCACCGCCGTTGCGCAGACGACGGCTGCGGCGAGGACGACGAGGGCCGCGGCCAGGGCCCACCGGTGGATCCTGGCGGGCGGCCGGGGGCGGTCCGCCGTGCGCGGCGTGGGTGTCCGTCTGCGTGCGAGCGCTCCCGCGCCGGCTCCCGACAGGGCCGCGGGAAGTGCGGCCAGCAGCCCGCGGAGGGTGATCGTCCGCAGGTCCTCCGCGAGGATCTCGGGGACGAAGGGGACGGAGCACCGGCGGGCCGGTCCGCCGAAGAGACCCGTGCAGCCGACCACCCCGAAGGCCAGGGCGCGGCCGAGAGCCGCCGCCAGCGCGGTCAGCGAGATGCCCGCCAGGACGAGTGCGGGCCGGTGTCCGCGGACCGTCGCACAGATCACCAGGGCCACGGCGCCCTGGGCGACGCACGCGAGGGCGACGTAGGTGTGCCAGTACACGGTCGGGAATCCCGTGTCCCGCGGCGCGCCGGAGTAGTGCAGGACAGCGGGCGGGAGTGCGGCACGGGCGAGGAACGGCAAGGCCGTGCCCGCGGCGATCACGAAGGTGCCTCCGGCCAGGCCGGCCAGGAGAGCCCGCCCGAGCTGTGGCCGGACGTCCGGACCCGTGGCGTGTCTCCTGCCCGGGAACAGGAGCAGGGCGAGCGGCACGAGCCAGAGCAGCATCAGGCCCACGAGGGCGGAGGGGAGCCGCCCCTGCACAGTGAGCGGCTCCCATGTGAAGCCCGTCCAGCGGCTGAGCACCGTGTACCAGCCGATCGAGGAGCCGAGGTCCGGAGCGTCCCCCAGGACGGGCTGGAAGCCGTTGCCCGGGCCGGCGCGCCGGACGGAGTACCAGACGGCGAACCACGGGGCGAAGGAGACGACGGACGTGGCCACCACCGCGTACAGGGCCCTCCGCCCGCGGGCCCGGTGAACCATGCCCCGCGCCGCGGAAACGACCCAGACCGTGAGGCACACGGCGCCGGCGAGCAGAACGGGCCCCGCCCTCGGCAGCCAGGCGAAGCCCTGGAACTCGAGTGAGGTGGCGGGCAGCTCGGTGCGGTCCGTGAGCAGAGGAAGGCTGGCTCCGGCGAGGTACCCCCCGACGAGTGCGGCGGGCGGGGCGAGCCACGTGGCCCTGGTCGGCCGAGGTGCCGGGTCGGACGTCGCGACGGTGCGCCACACCGCTGCGGCGAGTACGCCGGTGAGCCCGGCGCCGATGGTGCAGCCGACCGCCAGGTCGCCCGAAAGGGTGTTCAGTTTGCCCCAGAGCAGGCGGTAGAGGGTGCCCACCAGGTCGTCGGCGCTGGCCGTGAAGACGCCTGCCACGACTCCGGCACCCAGCAGCTCCCCCATCGTCGGGCGGGTGAGCAGGGCCGGTTCACCGAGGACGCGGTGCCGCGTCTCGGTCGTCGGCCAGTAGCCCAGCCGGAGCGTGAGCCGGGCCAGGGCGGCGCGCGCGGGGCGTCGGCCCGTGGCGGGAGGCTCCCGGAGCGCGCGGGAGAACGCCGCTGCCGCTGCCGCTTCGTGCCCGCTGTGTGCCGCAGCCGTGGCGTCGGCGTGCAGCTCGCGGGCCCGCAGGACCGAGTTCCGCACGAGGTGGACGACCAGGGTGAGGACGGCCATCAGTCCCAGGGCACGCGGCACGTCCGCGAGATACGGCAGGGCGGCTGCGGGGATCACCGACGGTCCGCCCGACAAGGCACTGTGCAGGGTCAGCGCTCCGAAGGGCAGCACCGCGACGGCCTGGAAGGCCCACCCCATCCCGAAGGTCAGATACGTCTTGTCCACGTCGCGATTGCGCAGGTGCGCCAACTCGTGCACGATCACGGCGCGGAACACGTCCCGATCGTCACGGAAACGCTTCACCAGACCGGCATCGATGATGACGCGGCGCCGCCGAGGCAGGCCGAAGGCGAGCCCGTTCGACGTTCCTGCCAGAGGGTCCAGCAGCCAGCGGGGCGCGGGTTGCACGCCGACCGTGCGGCACAGGTGGTCGAGGTACTCCGCGATCTCCCGCTCGTCGGGGTCCTCCCGCGACGGGAACCGTGACAGCCGGCGCGGGCGCAGGCTCGGCAGGGCCGGAAATCTCTCGCATCTGCTCCGCGTCACCCACCAGGGGTGCGCGAGGTAGCAAGCGATCGACACGCCGCCCAGCAGCAGGAACCCGATGGCGATCCACCTCGCCTGGTCCACGAAGGCGGGTTGCTGACAGGATGCCAGCAGGCGCCGCGACTCCTCGAAGCCTTGGCTGCTCTGATCCGGGAGTCCGATCCGCGGGTCCCGGAAGCACCGGCTGAACGTGTCGAAGAAGTAGTCCGCGTTCCGCGGGACGAGGAAGTAGGCCTGAAGGAAGACATACAACCCGCCGGCGGCCACGGCAGCGATCAGGAGGACGAACCGGCTGGTGGTGCCGCCGGGAAGGGCGGGGCGCGTGCGCCGTCCGTCACGCCACCCGCTCAGTACTGCCCTTGTCGTGGCCATCGCTGTGCACCGGGACCGCAGGGCTAGCCGGTCGGCCGCGGACTCCGGCACCGGCCTATGACCGCGTCGGCTATCAGACGGGAGGTGTCCGGAGCCGCCCCGCAGTCGTGGAGGGTGGTTTCCAGCACGTGCCGGAGCCGCTCGATGTCCTCCTGCCGCAGTTCGACGGCGACGGCCGCGGCGGACGTGCCCTCGGTGGCGGCGTCCGGAGCGGGTTCGCCCGGGGAGCGCCGTCCGGTCCGGAAGATCCCGCGCAGGGCTGCGCGGGTGCCCTCCCCCGTGGTGTGCTTGAAGAAGAGGTCGGCCAGGCATTCGACGGCCTTGGCCGTGGCGGCCAGGACGATGGGCGTCAGGATGAGGTCGACGGCTCCGGAGCCGAACCCGAGAGGTGACTTCCGTGTCCCCCTGCTCGATGTCGCTCGTCGCGGATCGGCGAAGTAGGCGTCGCTGACGGCCGAGAACATCGGCACTTCGTCCGGGGCGATCTCCTCGATCACGTCCCGGGCGATCTCCGTGATCAGTACGTGGTGGGGTGCGTCTTCGGGCGCCCGCTTGCGTGCCACAGTCTCTCCCCCGTCCGTGACTCACCCTGACATCACGTCATTGTCAGGCCGGGCACTGCCGACCGGAACGGCTCGCCTGCGGGCGCACGGCGGCGCCGAGGGGCGCATTGCGCCGTCGGGGAGGAGAAGGAGCGCCGGCCGGGCTCGCCGACGGGGGTAGGCGCGAGCCCGGCCGGACCGGTGCAGGAAGCGGTGTCAGGAAGCGCGGCCGGTCAGTTCGTACCCCGCTTCGTCGACCGCCTTGGCGATCAGCGCGTCGTCGGGGTTCTCCGTGGCGATCACCGTGACACGGCCGGCGTCCACGTCCACGTCGACCGAGAGCACGCCGTCGACCGCGCTGACGGCTTCGGTGACCGCGGCCTCGCAGTGGCTGCAGGTCATGCCCGACACCGTGTAGACGGTCCTGATGCCGTCGGTCGCGGTCCCGGTGGTGGTGCCGGAGTGGCAGCTGCCGTCAGTGGTGCAGCAGGACGACATGGGATTCCTCCTGGATCGAGAGGGGACTGAGCGCGGATTCCCCGCCCCGGGTCCATACCCTTAGGGCGTGGGGGTATGCCACGCACTGACGAGCCATAGGTATACCCCCCACCCCTATCGAGCAGCAAGTCGCTGAACGGAGAGGGGAAAGGGTTCGGACACGTACCCCCTACTCGTATGCGAGGAAAAAGAGCCCACCTCTTGACTCCGTACCCCCCTGGGGTATGTTGAACGTCATCGATCCGCCCGCGGGCGGCCAAGAGACGAGGAGTCACCATGAACACGGGGCTGCGGATCACCGCCTACGCCGCCGCGCTCGCCGCCACCTTCGGCATCGCCTACGGCGTCGGCGGGGGTGTCGGCGAGATCTCCCTGGAGACCAAGAACGCGGCACACGATGAGCACGCGGACGCCTCGCGGGGCGCGGACCGGGAGGCGGGTCAGGCCTCGGCGGAGCCGCCCGGAGGGCTTCAGCTGTCCGAAGGGGGCTACACCCTGGACCTGAAGACCCCGGCCGTCGCGGCGGGCAGGCGCACCGAGCTGCGGTTCGCGGTCACCCAGGACGCGACCGGGCGCCCGCTGACCGCCTACCAGGAGGAGCACACCAAGGAACTGCACCTGATCATCGCCTCGCGCGACCTGACGCTCTTCCGCCATCTGCACCCGGCCCGCGCCGCCGACGGCACCTGGTCCACCCCCGTGAGCCTGCCCAAGGCCGGCGCCTACCGGGTCTTCGCCGACTTCACCCCCCGCGGCGGCCGGGGCCTGACCCTCGGCGCCGACCTCACCGCATCGGGCGCCTACGCACCGGCCCCCCTCCCGGCCCCCACGCCCACGGCCGAGGTCGACGGCTACGAGGTGAGCCTCAAGGGCCGGCTCGCCCCCGGCCGGAGCAGCGAACTGACGCTGAGCGTGCGCAAGAACGGCAAGCCGGTGCGCGACCTCCAGCCCTACCTCGGCGCCTACGGCCACCTGGTGGCCCTGCGCTCCGGAGACCTCGGCTACCTCCACGTGCACCCGGGCCGCGAGCCCGGCGACGGCACGACCGCGCCGGGGCCGGACATCTCCTTCACCGCCACGGCGCCCAGCGTCGGCACCTACCGGCTGTTCCTGGACTTCCAGCACGCCGGCGAGGTCCGCACCGCCGCCTTCACCGTCCGGGTCGGCACACCGGCCCAGCGGCCGGACGCCCCCGCGACGGCCTCCCCGCAACCCACGGAGCAGTCCGGGCACAGCCGTCCCGGGCACAGCCACTGAGCAGTGCCGCCCACCGGTCCTGCCGGGCGGTCCGCACTCCCCCGCTGCCGGTGCCGGGACTGTGTGACAGCTGTGGCACAGCTGGGCCACGTGCTCGTCAACGGCTGCCCCGTACAAGCAAGTTGCCGCCTAGCATGATGCCGACGCGTGGTGGTCGGTCGATCCCGGGGGGAGTCCGTGGTGCTGGGAGGGGGAGCGGCGCGCCTCGGCTGCGCCGTGGCGGTGTGCGGCTTGTTACTGACCGGCTGTACCTCCGGCGGCGACGGGCCCGGACGACCGGCGGCCGGGACGACGGCCGGGGAAACGGCGGGCACGAGTCCGTCGCCGACCGCCGTGGCCGACATCGACCCGGCCAGGCTTCCGGCGACCGCCGCCCAGGCCGCCGCCCTGGTCCGTGCCGTCATCGCGCAGCCCTCCGCGTTCGGCCCGGACACCGTCCGCCGCAACCCGTACGAGAACGACCCGCGGCGCTGGGCGGTGCTCGGGGACGACTGCGTCTGGGAGCAGCGGGCGCTGCCGGAGGACGTCCTCGCCAGCCTCACCCGCCACTACGAGGTTCCGGCGAGCGGCGGCAAGGGGCCGCTCGCGCTGAGCGCCGTCGTCACGGTGCACCGGACCGCCGAGCAGGCCGACTGGGAGAACGCCGAGGTGCTGGAGGAGATGCTGCGCTGCCCCTCCCAGCTGCTGCGCTCCGGTGAGGTGCTCACCGACCTGACCGACGTGCCGAACGCCCTCGGCGACTCGGGGAACGGCTTCGCCGACGACGCCCTGACCGAGACCGGCACCTACACCGGCGACCGGGTCGGCGGCCCCCACCCGTACGTCTGGGAGCAGACCCGCGTCGGTCCGTTCACCATCGCGGTCTCCGCCAAGGGCGCCAAGGGGTGGTCCAGGACCGAGCTGTTCGACCGGCTGCGGGACCCGCACGTCATGATGCGCTCCCGGCTCCGGGGCGCGATCGAGCGGGAGGCCCCGGCCGGTACCGGCTCGCCCCCGGCGTCCGGGTCCCCCACCGCGGAGGGCGCCCGCCGATGACCGAGAAGCTCCTCCCCTCGGACCCGGCCCGGATCGGCGGCCACCGGCTGCTCGCCCGGCTCGGCGCCGGCGGCATGGGGGTGGTCTACCTCGGCCGTTCCGGGTCCGGGGAGCTGGCCGCCGTCAAGGTGATCCTGCCGGAGTACGCCGACCAGCCCGAGTTCCGCGCACGGTTCCGCCGCGAGGTCGCCGCCGCACGGCGCGTGGACAGCCCGTGGGCCGTGCCGGTGACCGGCGCCGACCCGGACGCGCCCGCGCCCTGGCTGGCCACCGCGTTCGTGCCGGGGCCCTCGCTCGCCGAGGCGGTCGCCGCCCGCGGCCCCCTGCCGCCGCGCGCGGTACGGGTGCTCGGCCGGATGCTGGCCCGGGCGCTGACCGCCGTGCACGACGCGGGGCTGGTGCACCGCGACGTCAAGCCCGGCAACGTCCTCCTCGCGGTGGACGGCCCGCGCCTGATCGACTTCGGCATCGCCCGCGCCGCCGAGGAGACCGCCCTCACCTCGGCCGACATGGTCGTCGGGACCCCCGGCTTCCTGGCGCCGGAGCAGGCGAGGGCCCGCCCCGCCACCGCGTCCAGTGATGTCTTCGCACTGGGCTGCCTCCTCTCCTACGCCGCCACCGGACGCCCGCCCTTCGGCACCGGAGCCGTGGACGCCCTCCTCTACCGCACCGTGCACGACGAGCCCGACCTCGGCGGCCTCCCCGACGGCCTGCGCGAGGTGCTGGAGCGCTGTCTTGCCAAGGATCCGGCCGCCCGCCCCACCGCCCGCGCGCTGGACGAGGCGCTCGGCGAGGACACTCCGGCCGGCACCGCCGACTGGCTGCCGGACGACGTCGTACGACTCATCGCGGGCCGCTCCGCCGCGATGCTCGCCCTGCCGGACATCGAGGCGACGGCCCTCGACGCGACAACGGACGAGCGGCCGGCGGAAGTTCCCGAGGACCCGGGGCCGTCGCGGCGGCCCGGCGGTCGCCGCCGCTTCCTGCTCCTCGGTGGTGCCGCCCTGCTCGCCGTGGGCGCCGGCGGAGCCGCCTTCTGGGCCGGCCGCCGCGACGACACGCCCGCCCCCGCCGCCCGCCGCTGGGTGCTCGGTGTCCAGGCCGATCTGACGGGCCCGCAGAAAAAGGTGGGAACGGCCCAGGAACGCGGCGTTCGCCTGGCCGTCGAGCAGTTCAACGCGCGCCGGGACAAGCCGTTCACCCTCTCGCTGGAGGTGGCCGACGACCGGGGCGACGCGGCCCGTGCCGTCCGGGCCGCCCGGACCCTCGCCGCCACCCGCGACCTGCTGGCCGTCATCGGCTCGACCGGTGACCGGACCACCGGCGCGAGCCTCGACACGTACGACGCCCAGCTGGTCCCCCAGCTCACGGCCTCCTCCGCACAGGAGGTGTACGGCGTCTCGCAGCCCCGCCGCTTCCTCCAGGCCGTCCCCGGCTACCTGGTGTCGCCCGCGCTGATCGCCCTCCAGCTCAGCAAGGCGGGTGCCAGACGCGCGGGGCTGCTGATCGACCGCGACGGCGGCATCGCGGCCTGGCAGCTCGGCCACACCACGTTCCAGTCGCTCGGCGCCGTGCGGATTCCGACCGAGCCACGGGTCGTCCCCCGGCTGGCCGGGCACCTCGCCCCGGTGGTCGCCGAGATGCTCGCCCACCAGCCGGACGGCTTCGTCTACACGGGCACACCGGCCCGTGCGGCGGCCGTCGCCCGGGCCCTCGCCCAGCGGCGCTTCACCGGTGTCCGCGTCCTCGGCTACCCGGCCGCCGACCAGGAGTTCCTGGCCGCCGCGGGCCCCGCCGCGGAGGGCTGGCAGGTCTTCGCCCCGTACATCGACCCGTCGGCCGCGCCCGTGCGGAGCTTCGCCGCCGCCTATCGCGAACGCTACGGCTCGGCGCCGCCGTACTGGGCGGCGGAGGCGTACGACGTGGCCCGCATGGTCATCACCCGCCTCACCGAGGCGGGCGGCCGGCCCTCCCGGAGCCGGCTGTACGACCTGCTGGCGAAGGGCACCTACCAGGGGCTCGTGCGGACGTACGCGTTCGACGAGAACCGGATGCTCAAGGGCTATGACGTCTTCCGCTACGAGGTGAAGGGCGGCCGGTACGCCTACGCGGGCGAGGCGAGCCTGTGATGCGCCCGCTCACGGCGGACGACCCGGAGGACATCGGCGGCCACCGGCTGCTCGCCCGGCTCGGCGCCGGCGGCATGGGCGTGGTGTACCTGGCCCGCAGCGCGGGCGGGACGCTGGTCGCGCTCAAGGTGATCCGCGCCGAGCACGCGGCGGACCCGGCCTTCCGCGCGCGTTTCCGGCGCGAGGTCACGGCCGTGCGCGCCCTGACCGGCCGGTGGCTGGTGCCGGTCACGGCCGCCGACCCGGACACCCGCAACCCGTGGCTGGCCACGGAGTTCGTCCCCGGCCCCGCCCTGGCGGAGGCGGTCGACGGCCACGGAGCGCTCCCCGTCGCGGCCGTACGGACCCTGGGCGTCCGGCTGGCCGAGGCGCTGACCGCGGTGCACGCGGCGGGGCTGGTGCACCGGGACGTGAAGCCGGGGAACGTCCTGCTCGGCCTGGACGGTCCGCGTCTGATCGACTTCGGCATCGCCCACGCCGCCGGCGCCACCGTGCTCACCGCGCCCGACGCCGTCGTGGGCACCCCCGGCTTCCTCGCACCGGAGCAGGCGCGGGCCCGCGCCGAGGAGGTCGGCCCGCCGAGCGACGTCTTCGCGCTGGGCTGCGTCCTGGCGTACGCGGCCTCGGCACGGCGGCCGTTCGGCACCGGGCACGCGGCCGGGGTCCTGTTCCGTACGGTGCACGAGGAACCCGACCTGACGGACGTGCCTGACGCCCTGCGGCCGCTGATCGCCTCCTGCCTGGCCAAGGACCCGGCACGGCGTCCCACGGCCACGCGGCTCGGCGCCGCCCTGCGGGACCCCCGTGCCTCGTTGGCACGCGGCGTCGCGGACACCTCGGACGAGAGCTGGCTGCCGCCCGCCGTCGTCCGCCTGGTCGCACAGCGTTCCGCACGCGCGCTGGACGTGCCCACCCCACGACGTTCCGCCGGGCGGCCGTCGGGCGACGGCGACGGCCGGGTGCCCCCGGACCCTGCCGTCGCCCGGCCACCGACCCGGCGGCGGTTCCTGCTGACGGGGGGCGCCGCGGCCGCCGTGGCCGCGGTCGGCGGCGGGGCCGCCGCGTACCTGACGGCCGGCCGCGGAGCCGGCCTTCCCGTGCACACGCTCGGCTTCCAGGCCGATCTCAGCGGCGACGGCACGGCGGACGGCACGGCCCAGGAACGCGGGGCACGTCTCGCCGTGGCCCACCACAACGCGCGCGCGGGCATCACGTTCCGCCTGGCGCTCGACACCTACGACGACCGGGGTGACGCCGCCCGGGCCCGGCAGGCCGCCCAGCGCTTCACCGAGGCCGGGGTGAGCGCGGTCCTCGGCCCCGGCACGGCCGCCGCCGCGCTCGCGGCGGCCCCGCACTACCGGGCCGCCAACACCGCCATGGTGCTGATCTCCCTGGACGACGCGCGACTCGACGCCGGGAAACTGCGGATCCTGCGCCTGACCCGGGGCCCGGAGCAGCGGCTGGCCCTGCCGCTGACCACGTATCTCACCTCCGTACGGCCGGTCGACCGCACCGCCGTCATCGACGACCGGGGCGCGGCGGGCCGCGTGGGCACCGACCTCACCGGCGCGCTGCAAGGGCTGCCGCCGCACGAGGGCACGACCAGCGTGCACCCGGTGGCCGCCGACGGCGACGACTTCGGGCCCGCCGTCCGCGCCGCCCTCGCCGCCGGAGCACAGGCCGTCGTCTTCAGCGGTACGTCACCGGAGCGTGCCGCGCGCTGCGCCCGCGCCCTCGCCGGAGCGGGCTTCACCGGGCCGCGTCTGGGCACCTGGCACATCATGCGGCCGGCCTTCCTCCGGCAGGCCGGACCGGCCGCCCGGGACTGGCTGTTCGGCACCCCGTTCACGGACCCCGGCAGCGTGTCCCGCGCGTTCGTGTCCGCCCACCGGGCGGCCTACGGCACCGCGCCCGGCCGCTGGGCGCCGGAGGCGTACGACGCGGTGGGGCTGGTCGCGCGGGCCCTGGAGGCACTGGGCGGCTCGGCCGGCATCGCCCCCGGGGCCGTGGCACAACGCCTCCTGGACATCACCCACCGGGGCCTGGCCAAGACCCTGCGCTTCGAGCACGACAACACCCTTTCCCTGCAAGGGAACGCCGTGTACTTCCTGTACCAGGCCCAGGGCGACACCTTCCGGTTCCTCGGCCGGGACGACCGGATCACCTGAACCGGGACCGCGCGGGCGCGATACGGGGGAGGCGCCCGCGCGGTCGTTCGTGGGCCGGGTCAGCTGGTCGCGCGGACCGCTTCCCGGATCAGGTCGGCGACCGCCTTCGGCTGGGAGACGGCCACCGCGTGCGAGGCGCCCTCGATCTCCACGATCGTCGCCCCGGCGCGCTGGGCGCCGAAGCGCTCCACCTCCGGGTTGATCGCGCTGTCCGCGCCGGCCACCAGGGCCCAGGACGGCTTGGTCCGCCACGCGGCGGCGGAGGCCTTCTCCTCGAAGGCCGCGGCGGCGAGCGGGCGCTGCGCCGCCGCGAGGACCTTCGTGACCTCCGCGGGCACGTCGGCGGCGAACACCGACGGGAAGGCCTCCTCGGCGATGGTGACCTCGACGGCGGGATCGCCGCCCGCGACCGGGTACGTCCACTGCTTGAGGTTGCTCACCAGCGGCGAGAGCGGGAAACGGCCCTGGAGTTCGCCGAGGCTCTCGCCCTCTTCGAGGGCGTACGCGGCGACGTACACCAGGCCGACGACGTTCTCCGTCGCGCCGGCCACGGTGATGAGCGCGCCGCCGTACGAGTGCCCGACCAGGACGACCGGGCCGTCGATCTGCGCGGCGACGGAGGCGACGTACGCGGCGTCGGCCGCCAGGCCGCGGAGCGGGTTCGGCGGAGCGATGACCGGGATGCCGTCGCTCTGCAGCTCCTCGATGACCCCGGACCAGCTGGCGGCGTCGGCGAAGGCGCCGTGGACGAGGACGACGGTGGGAGTGGAGGTGCTCATGTCTGTGTCTTCCTCGGAGTCAGGCGGTGTGCAGGGCGGTGTGCAGGGTGCGGGCGGCCATGGTGATGGCGGCCTCGGCGGCGTGGGTGCCGCGCAGGGCGTTGAGCATGACGAAGTCGTGGATGATGCCCTGGAAGCGGACCGCGGTGACCGGCACGCCGGCCTCGCGGAGCTTGTTGGCGTAGGCCTCGCCCTCGTCGCGCAGCACGTCGGCCTCGGCGGTGATGACCAGCGCCGGGGGCAGGCCGCGCAGCTGCTCGGTGGTGGCGCGCAGCGGGGAGGCGGTGATCTGGGCGCGCTCGCCGGGGTCGGTGGTGTACTGGTCCCAGAACCACTGCATGCCGTCGCGGCGCAGGAAGTAGCCGGTGGCGAACTGGTGGTAGGACGGGGTGTCGAAGGCGGCGTCCGTGACCGGGTAGAACAGCACCTGCTGGGCCAGCGGGATGCCGCCGCGTTCCTTGGCCATCAGGGTGAGCGCGGCCGTCATGTTGCCGCCGACGGAGTCGCCGGCCACGGCCAGCCGGGAGCCGTCCAGGCCCTTGGTGCCGCCCTGCTCCACGACCCACTTCGCGACGGTGT
>NZ_MUMF01000646.1 GCF_002155905.1 Streptomyces tricolor
CCGACCGGCTCGCCGCCGCGCTGGCCGCCGACGGGATCGACGTACGGCCGGTCGGGAGCACCGCCACGGTCGGCGGCGGGGGCGCACCCGGTGTCACCCTGCCCAGCGCGGCCATCTCCCTGCCGGAGCCGTACGCCGCCGCGCTGCGCACCGGCCGCACCCCGGTCGTCGGGCGCCTGGAGGCGGGGCGCTGCCTGCTGGACCTGAGGGCGGTGCCGGCGGAGGACGACGACCGGCTCGCCGAGGCCGTGCGCTCGGCCCTGACCGGCGCCGAGGGGCCGACGGCATGACGAGGCGGGCGACCGGGGACGGCGGGCGACACGAGGCCGGCCCGCGGGAAGAGGCGGGCGAGACCCGGTGGCGAACCCGGAAGGGCGGGCACCATGACGCCGCCCCCCGAGGCAAGGCGGACGAGACGGCGCCGGCCCCCGCCGAAGGGCGGGCGTGATGCGGGTCCTCGCCACCGCCGGTCACGTCGACCACGGCAAGTCCGCGCTGGTCCGCGCCCTCACCGGCATGGAGCCCGACCGCTACGAGGAGGAACGCCGCCGGGGCCTCACGCTGGATCTGGGCTTCGTGTGGACCCGTCTCGGCGGCGACCACCTCGCCTTCGTGGACGTACCCGGGCACGAGCGGTTCGTGCCGACCATGCTGGCCGGTGCCGGTCCCGTGCCCGCCGTGCTGTTCGTCGTCGCCGCCGACCAGGGCTGGCAGCCCCAGTCCGCGGAGCACCTGGCCGTGCTCGACGCGCTCGGCGTCCGGCACGCCGTCCTCGCGGTGACCCGCAGCGACCTCGCCGACCCGGAACCGGTACGCGCCGACGCCGTCGAGCGCCTGGCCGGAACCTCGCTCGGCACCGTGCCGCAGGTCGCGGTCAGCGCGGTCACCGGCGCCGGACTGGACGAGCTGCGCGCCGCACTGTCCCGGCTGGCGGCGACTCTGCCCGCGCCCGACCCGGACGCCGACGTACGCCTCTGGCTCGACCGGGCGTTCACCGTCCGCGGCCACGGCACCGTGGTGACCGGCACCCTCGGCGCGGGCACCCTGCGCGTCGGCGACCGGCTGGTCACCGCCGACGGGTCGGCCGTGCTGCGGGTGCGGGGCCTGCAGAGCCTGCACGAGGAGCGGACGGCCGTCGGCGCGGTGGCCCGTGTCGCCGTCAACGTGCACGGTCCGGGCGCCGGCGGCCTGTGCAGGGGGCAGGCGCTGCTCACCCCCGGCCGCTGGCTGTGCACCGAGGCCGCCGACGTACGGATCGCCGGGGAGCCGACGGCCGGGGTGCCCCGGTGCGCCGTCCTGCACATCGGGACGGCCGCCGTCCCGGTGACCGTGCGCCCCCTCGGCCGGGACACCGCCCGGCTCACGCTCCGCCGGGCGCTGCCCCTGCGGGCCGGTGACCGGGCGGTGCTCCGGGAACCCGGCGGCACCCGCCTGCCCCGCGGGGTCACCGTCCTCGACGTCCGCCCGCCCCGGCTGACCCGGCGCGGTGCAGGCCGGGCCCGCGCGGCCGAACTGGGCACCATGACCGGCCGCCCGGACGGCGCCGCCGAACTGCGCCGCCGCAAGCTGATCCGGCGCGCCGACCTGCGGGCGATGGGCGTCCCGGTGCCCGGCGAGCCCGTCGCCGGGGACTGGCTGGCCGATCCGGCGCACTGGAGCGCCCTGCGGGACCGGCTGGCCGACCAGGTGCTGGCCCACGCCCAAGCCCATCCGCTGGACCCCGGACTGCCCGCCGAAGCGGCCCGCCGGCTGCTCGCCCTGCCCGACCGCGCCCTGGTCGACGCACTGGCCGCGGCGCTGCCCCGGATCCACGCCCGCCAAGGCCGGCTGTACCCCGCCGACAGCCTCCGGCCCGCCCTGCCGGCACCCGTCCGCGCGGCCGTCGACGCCCTGCGCCGCGACCTGGCCCGGGCCCCCTTCCGGGCCCCCGAGGCCGGACGGCTCACCGAACTCGGGCTCGACCGCCGAACCGTGGCCGCCGCGGCGGCCGCCGGGGCCCTGCTGCGCATCGCCGACGGGATCGTCCTGCTGCCCGGCGCGGACGCCGACGCCGCCGCCGTCCTGCGCGCACTGCCCCAGCCGTTCACGCTCAGCGAGGCCCGGCGTGCCCTGGACACCACCCGCCGGGTGGCCGTACCGCTGCTGGAGTTCCTGGACGCCCGCGGGCACACCGAGCGCGTCGACGACCGGCGCCGGCGCTGCCGTACCGACGCGGTGAACGGAGGCGGACAGGAATCGAACCTGCCGGCCCGAGATCCTCGGGCCCCTCGGTTTTGAAGACCGGGAGGGCCACCAGGCACCCACACGCCTCCACCGCTCGTCAGGCTACTGCTCCAGGAGACCACCGGTATGACAGCGACACCGGCGACCCGTCAGGCGCCCGTACGGCTCACGCAGTTCGCCCGCGGCGGCGGCTGCGCCTGCAAGATCCCGCCCGGCGAGCTGGAGCAGGTGGTGGCGGGGCTCACCGCGCCGCCGCTCCCCGGCAGCGACACCCCGCTGCTCGTCGGCCTCGCCACCGGCGACGACGCGGCCGTGGTCACACACCGGGGCACCGCCGTGGTGGGCACCGCCGACTTCTTCACCCCGGTCGTCGACGACCCCTACGACTGGGGCCGGATCGCCGCCGCCAACGCCCTGTCCGACGTGTACGCGATGGGCGGCCGGCCCGTGCTCGCCGTCAACCTGCTCGCCTGGCCCCGCGACCGGCTCCCGTTCGACCTCGCCCGCGAGGTGCTCCGCGGCGGACTGGACATCGCCACCGAGGCGGGCTGCCATGTCGGCGGCGGGCACAGCGTCGACGACCCCGAGCCCAAGTACGGCATGGCCGTCACCGGCCTCGCCGACCCGCAGCGGCTGCTGCGCAACGACGCCGGCCGCCCCGGACTGCCGCTGTCCCTCACCAAACCGCTGGGCACCGGCGTCCTGAACAACCGGCACAAGGCCACCGGCGAGCGGTTCGAGCACGCCGTCGCCACGATGACGGCCCTCAACCGGGAGGCGTCCGAGGCCGCCCTGGCCGCCGGAGCCCGCTGCGCCACCGACGTCACCGGCTTCGGCCTCCTCGGCCATCTGCACAAGCTGGCCCGCGCCTCCGGGGTGACCGCCGTGGTCGACACCGCCGCGGTCCCCTGCCTGGAGGGCGCCCGCCAGGCCGTACGGGACGGGTACGTCAGCGGCGGCACCCGGCGCAATCTGGCATGGGTCGCGCCGCACACCGACTTCGGTGCCACCGACGCGGACACCCGGCTGCTGCTCGCCGACGCGCAGACCTCCGGCGGGCTGCTCGTCGCCGGGGAGCTGCCGGGCGCGCCGGTGGTGGGGGAGCTGGTGCCGCGCGGACCGCACTCCCTGGTCCTCCGGTAGGGCTCACGGCCCGGTCCCGGTCCGCTCGTCGATGCCCGCCCGGATCCGGTACGCCCGCACCAGCGCCAGGGCCGCCTCGCCCCGCGGCCGTCGCCCCGGACGGATGTCGACGGCGAACGCCTTCGTCTCCTGGATGTGCGTGTTCGGGTCCAGGGACAGATGCAGCAGCTCGTTGGCCGCGTCCCCGGTGCTGCGGCCGTTCGGACCCCAGTGGTACGGCAGCCCCACCTGGTGCAGCGGGCGGCCGTGCACGGTCAGCGGCACCATCCGGTCGGTGACCAGCACCCGCGCCTCGACGACCCCCCGCGCGCTGACGATCGTCGCCCACCCGGTGTGCGTCAGGCCCCGCTCGGCGGCCAGCTGTGGGGACACCTCGCAGAAGAACTCCGGTTGCAGCTCCGCCAGATACGGCTGCCAGCGGGACATGCCGCCCGCCGTGTGGTGCTCGGTGAGCCGGTAGGTGGTGGCCACGTACGGGAACACCCGGGCGCCCGGCTCGTCGCCGCTCGGCTGGTACCGGTTGTCCGGGTGCGGCGGCAGCAACTGCCGTACCGGATTGCGCTGCTGGTCGTAGAGCAGGTTCGGGAACGGGGAGTCCTGCGGCTCGTAGTGCGCCGGCAGCGGTCCGTCGGTGAGCCCGGACGGCACGTACAGCCAGGCCTTGCCGTCGGCCTGCATGAGGAACGGGTCCGTGCCGGACAGGGCCTGCGGACCGGTCGCGCCCTCGGGCGGCTCGTGGTCCGGGGCCTTGTCCTTCTCGATGTCGGGGACGTCGTGTCCCGTCCACTCGCCCCGCGCACCCTTGTCCGGGTCCCACCACACCAGCGCCTTGCGCTCGCTCCACGGCCGGCCCTCGGGGTCCGCGGAGGCGCGGTTGTACAGGATCCGCCGGTTGGCCGGCCAGGCCCACGCCCACTCGGCCGCCACCCAGTCCTGCTCCCGGCCCGGTCTGCGGCGGGCCGCCTGGTTGACGCCGTCGGCGTACACCCCGCAGTAGATCCAGCAGCCGCAGGCCGTCGAGCCGTCGGGCTTCAGCTGCTCGTAGGAGGAGAGCGGATTCCCCTCGGCGTCGCGGCCGTTGATCTCGGCGAGGACCGCCTCCGCGTCCGGCTCGGCGTGCCGGCCCCGCGTCGGGTAGTCCCAGGCCAGGTCGAGCACCGGCCGGTCCATCTCGTCGGTGGACCCGGCCAGCTTCTCGCGGACGATCCGCCCCAGGTGGTAGGCGAACCACAGCTCGCTGCGGGCCTCGCCGGGCGGCTCGACCGCCTGGTGGTGCCACTGCAGCAGCCGCTGGGTGTTGGTGAAGCTGCCGTCCTTCTCGGTGTGCGCGGCGGCCGGCAGGAAGAACACCTCGGTGCGGATGTCCTCGGTGCGCAGCTCGCCGGTCTCGGTCTCGGGGCCGTCCCGCCACCAGGTCGCCGACTCGATGAGGGAGAAGTCCCGGACGACCAGCCAGTCCAGGTTGGCCATGCCGAGCCGCATCAGCTTCGCGTCGGCGTTGCCCACGGCCGGGTTCTCCCCGAGCAGGAAGTAGCCCTTGCAGACGCCGTCCAGCTGGGCCATCGTCGTCTCGTACGTCGAGTGGGAACCGGTCAGCCGCGGCAGGTAGTCGAAGCAGAAGTCGTTCTCCGGCGTCGCCGCGTCACCCCAGTACGCCTTGAGCAGGCTCACCAGGTACGCGCGCATGTTGCCCCAGTAGCCCTTGCGGGCCGCCTCGGCCGCGACGAACGCCGCCAGGTCCTGGTTCTGGTGGGCGTGCGGCATCGGGATGTACCCCGGCAGCAGGTTGAACAGGGTCGGGATGTCCGTCGAACCCTGGATGGAGGCGTGCCCGCGCAGCGCGAGGATGCCGCCGCCGGGCCGGCCGATGTTGCCGAGCAGGGTCTGCAGCACGGAGGCCGCCCGGATGTTCTGCACCCCCACCGTGTGCTGCGTCCAGCCGACGGCGTACGCGAAGGCCGTCGTCCGGTCGCGCCCGGAGTTCTCCGTGACCAGCTCGCACACCTGGCGGAACAGGTCCTGGGGCACCCCGCAGACCCGCTCGACCAGGTCGGGCGTGTAGCGGGCGTAGTGCCGCTTCAGCACCTGGAACACACAGCGCGGGTGGGTCAGCGTCTCGTCCCGTTCCGGCTCGCCCTCGCCGATCGCCGCGCCGCCCGCACCGTGCGCCTCGCCGCGCGCCGCCTCGGCCACCGAACGGCCGCCGCCGGTGCGCTCCTCGTACTCCTGGTCGCGCTCGCCGGAGGCGGCCTGCTGCTCGGTGCCCGCGTACTGCCAGCTGGCGTTGTCGTAGCTGCGGGTGCCGGTGTCCAGCCCGGAGAAGACGCCGGCCAGGTCCTCGGTGTCCCGGAAGTCCTCCCGCAGGATCACCGGCGCGTTGCTGTAGGCCACGACGTACTCGCGGAAGTACTTCCCGTGCTGGAGCACGTGGTTGACGATCCCGCCGAGGAAGGCGATGTCGGTGCCCGCGCGCAGCGGCACGTGCAGGTCGGCGAGCGCGCTGGTGCGGGTGAACCGGGGGTCGACGTGGATCACCTTCGCGCCGCGGGCCTTGGCCTCCAGCACCCACTGGAACCCGACCGGATGGCACTCGGCCATGTTCGAGCCCTGGATGACGATGCAGTCCGCGTTCTGCAGGTCCTGCTGGAAGGTGGTCGCGCCGCCGCGGCCGAACGAGGTTCCCAGACCGGGAACCGTGGAGGAGTGTCAAACGCGCGCCTGGTTCTCGATCTGGATCGCGCCCAGCGCGGTGAACAGCTTCTTGAGGAGGTAGTTCTCCTCGTTGTCGAGCGTGGCTCCGCCCAGGCTCGCGATGCCCAGGGTGCGCCGGGTGCGGGTCTCGTCGACCTCCCACTGCCAGCCGGCCCGGCGGGCCTCGATCACCCGGTCGGCGATCATGTCCATCGCCGTGTCCAGGTCCAGCCGCTCCCACGCGGTGCCGTGCGGGCGCCGGTAGAGGACATGGTGCTCGCGGGCGTCCCCGGTGGTGAGCTGGAGGCTCGCCGCGCCCTTGGGGCAGAGCCGGCCGCGGGAGACGGGGGAGTCCGGGTCGCCCTCGATCTGGGTGACCGCGCCGTCCTCGACGTACACGTTCTGGCCGCAGCCGACCGCGCAGTACGGGCAGACGGACTTCACCACCCGGTCGGCGGTCGCCACCCGCGGGGTCAGCCGCGCGCTGCGCCCGCTCTTCGCCGCGGCGCCCCGGCCGAGCGGATCCGTGCCCGTGAGCTGCCGGAGGACCGGCCAGGAGCCGATCCAGGTGCGTACGCCCACGACGCCCTCCTCCCACTCGTCCCTCGATGTTCCCGTACCCGGGCGATCACGGCATCTTCGGCCGTGGCCGGCTCACTCGTCGAAGGGCGCGGCGAGCAGCAGATCCTCCAGCGTGGGCACCGGGAAACCGGGGAGGTGCCGGCGGCCGACCTCGGCGAACGGGTGCATCAGCTCCGCCATGGGCTTCGTACGGCACAGCGACAGCACCGTGTCGAGCGCCTCCTGCTTGAATCCCCGCCGGGGGAACGCCGTCAGTACGGCGTCCAGGGCGTCGGACGGAATCCGCTCCAGGCCGTCGCCGGTGAAGTCGAGTCCGGAGCCGACGGAGACCAGGGCGATCTCCGGCCGCTTGCGCGTCGCGATCCCCACGCTGGTGTGCAGGGCGATCGCGTCCCACACCACCTCCACGCGCTCGGCCGGCATGCCCAGCCGCTCCAGGAAACGGCGCGCGGCGTCGGCGCCGTCCACCTCGAAACGCTCGGCCGGCGTCCGGAACTCCTCGACCAGACCGAGGTCGTGCAGAACGGCGGCCACGAACGCCAGTTCCCGGTCGTAGCGCACCCCACGCCGGTCGAACAGCAGCGCGCCGAACACGTACGTCCGCATGACGTGGTGGAAGAGCGTCTCGGAGGACACCCTGCGGGCCAGCCGCACGGCCTGCCGGGCCGGCCCGCTGCCGGGGATCCGGACGCCGGCCACCGCCTCGGGCAGTGCATCGGAGCGCGGGCTCGGCAGGGGGTGCGCGGCGGCGGGCGGACCGGTGAGCGCGGTCGCCGCGCCGGCCGCGGCGACACCGGCCCCGCGCTGGAGCACCGTGCGCCGGCTGGGCCGCTGTCCGTCCTTGCCTTCGTGGGTCATCTGGTCGTCCCTCTCGCTGACGGCTTGTCGCCGAGAGCCTAGGAACGGCGGCCACGGACGGAACAGCAGCGGAAATGACAGAGGGTTCCGGATTCTCGCCAGCCACCGCCAGGTGGTCCGACGTCACCCGCTTCACCACAGGACCCCGGTGAGCGCCGGGGCCGTCCAGCAGCGTGCGCAGCTCTGCGACGCCCTCCTGGCGTTGGTCCGGGCCTCCGCCGTCCCCCGGTCCGGCGCGCCCCCGGTGAGACACGCGTCCCGCAGCAGGGGGGCCGCGCTCAACCCCGCTGACGACGCCCGGCGCGCCGCCCGGGTGACCCGGCCCACCCGGCCAGCCCCCGCAGCAGGGCGCTGCGACCGCGGTCGGGAACCGTCCACAGGGGCACGCCCCGCACACCCCACCGTTCCAGCAGGGCGTCGGCGGCCAGGAAACCGGTGGTGGCGGCCCGTTCCATCAGCGCCACCGGCAGGCCGGTGCGGACCAGGTCACCGGCCACGACGAGACCCGGGTCCGGGGTGCGGACGGCCGGCCGGCCGCGGTAGCCGCCCACCGGGAACAGCGGGCAGTCGGCGCGCCATTCGTGACGGACGTCGAGGACCGCGGCCCCGCGCGTCTCGGGGTAGACGCGGTGCAGCTGCTCGATCAGGTGCTTCTCCTCGACGTCCCGGGGCGTCCGCGCCCCTACCGCGTAGGCGTGCAGTTCCAGCACGGACCCCCCGGTGCGCGCGGCCCAGTGCGCGGCCTCGTCCTCCCAGCGCTCCAGCACACTGACGTTGTCGAGGGTGGGGAACCCGCCGGTGCCCAGGAATCCCGGCCGGCCGGGGGCCACGGGCCGGTCCAGCCACAGCCGGGTCACCAGGAAGGGCGGCGCGTTGCGCAGCCGGGCGATCCGCTCGCGCCACGGGGCGTCGCCCAGCCGGTCCGAGCGGCCCACGACGAGGCGCAGCCCCGCGGTGTCCAGGGCGAGGACGACAGTGTCGTGGGAGCGCTCGTCCCGGTCGGTGGCGACCCGGTAGCCGCCGCCCGGGACCGGTGCGATGTGGTCGACGGCCGTGGAGGTGCGCAGTTCGGCTCCGTGCCGTCGCAGGTGGTCGGCCAGCGGGTGCCACAGGGCGGACGGGAAGGGCGCCCGGGGCACGTCGAACAGCAGGCCCTCGGCGGAGCCCAGGAAGTAGATGTGGAACATCAGCGCCAGCTCGGCCGCCGAGAGCTCCCGGGGGTCGGCGAAGAAGCTGCGGGAGAACACCTCGAACGCCAGGTGGCGGGCACGGGCGGGGAAGCGGACGGCGTCGAGGAAGTCGTGCGCGCTGATGTGGTCGAGCCGGTCGTAGATCTCGGGGACGCGGACGTCGAGCAACGGCAGGGCCGCCACCGGGTCCATCCGGCGCAGGTCCCGCACGGTGAAGGACGGGCTGAGCGCGGCGAAGCCCAGGGCGCTCCACGGCGGGGTGCGCGGGACACGGCGGAAGCCGTCCCGCATCCCGTCGGCGTGCAGCAGCGGATAGTCGGGCAGGGCGGTGAGCCGGCGCAGGCCGGGGTCGGTACGGCGGAGCAGCGCGCGCAGGTTGTAGTACTGGCGGAAGAAGGCGTGGAAGCCGCGGCTCATGGTCACCGGGGTGCCGTCCCGGAGACGGGTCGGCCAGCCTCCGGCGCGCCCGCCGAGGTACGGCTGCCGCTCGTACAGCGTGACGGCCACCCCGCGTTCGGCGAGCGCGGTGGCGGCGGCGAGACCGGCGATGCCGCCGCCGACGACGGCGGTCGTGGGACGGGGACCGTCGACGCGCGGCTTCCCGGGCCGGGCCGGCAGCAGCCGGGCCCGCCGGTCCCGGCCGTGCCGGGCGTGTTCCGGGTGACCGGCCCGGTTCATCGGGCGGCCTCCGGGCGGCGGGCGACGAAGGTGTGGGCGATGCCGGTCTGCCAGCCCGGCAGGGGCAGGGCCCGGACGTGCGTGAAGCCGGCCGCGCGGACCCGGGCGGCGAAGCGGTCGGCGGTGTCGAACTCCAGGACGCTGCGCCACAGATGACGGTACAGCCGGCCGTCCCCGAGGACGGACGCCACCGGCTGTACGAGACCGCGGCACACCGCGGTCCACACCGCGCGGTCGGCGCGGCGCCCGCTGAGGGCGTACTCGTGCACGCCGAGCCGGCCGCCGGGCGCGAGCAGGTCGCGCACGCCGGCGAGGACGGCGTCGGGGTCGGACACGTTGCGCAGCAGGTAGGCGGCGAAGACCGCGTCGAACGGTCCGGTCACCCCGGCCTCGGCCAGGCGCTCCGCCGGTGCCCGTACGAACGTGACCGCGCCGGCCCAGGGCTTGGCGGCGGCCCGCCGCAGCATGCCGGCGGAGGCGTCGACGGCCGTGATGCGCGCGGCCGGCAGGGCGGCGCGGAGCGCGGCCGTCGAGGCGCCGGTGCCGCAGCCGAGGTCCAGCAGGCGCAGGCCCGCCCCGTCGCCGGGCAGGCCGAGCCGCCGTACCGAGCGCCGGAGATGGGCGCGGTAGCCGGGGTTGGCGGCGGTCAGCGCGTCGTAGCTGCGGGAGGCGTGGTCGAAGGCGGCGGTGAGGTCCTCGTCGCGCAGCAGGGTCATACGGTCTCCAGG
>NZ_MUMF01000647.1 GCF_002155905.1 Streptomyces tricolor
CGGCGGCCGGATCGTCGGCCCGCCCGTCCGAGGAGGGACACTTCGATGGGGGAGAAGGTCGTGGCAGGGCAGTTCGACCTGTCCGATCGCCAGCGCTACCGCGAAAAGCTCCAGAAGTGTCTGACGGGGCTGGAGCGGCTGCTGAGCGAGAAACGATTCGATCGCCCGAAGAACCTCATGGGAGTCGAGATCGAATTGAATCTCGCCGGGTCCGACGGCATGCCCAAAATGTTGAACGGGCAGGTACTGGAGCGCATCGCGAGCCGCGACTTCCAAACAGAACTCGCCATGTTCAACCTGGAAGTCAACATAGCCCCACACCGATTGGGCGGCCGGGTATTCGACCGGCTCGCCGAGGAACTGCGCACCTCGCTCGCCTACGCCGACCGGAAGGCCCAGGAGGTGGACGCCGGCATCGTGATGATCGGCATCCTGCCCACCCTCGACCGGGACGACCTGGTCTCCTCCAACCTCTCCGAGGCCGACCGCTACACCCTCCTCAACGACCAGATCGTCGCCGCGCGCGGCGAGGACTTCCGGCTCGACATCGAGGGTGTGGAACACCTCGTCTGCACCTCCAAGTCGATCGTGCCCGAGGCCGCCTGCACCTCCGTACAGCTGCACCTCCAGGTCACGCCCGCGCGGTTCGCCGACGTGTGGAACGCGGCCCAGGCGGCCAGCGCCGCGCAGATCGCCGTGGGCGCGAACTCGCCGTTCCTCTTCGGGCGTGAGCTGTGGCGCGAGTCCCGGCCCCCACTGTTCCAGCAGTCCACCGACACCCGGCCGCCCGAGCTGCAGGCGCAGGGCGTACGGCCGCGGACCTGGTTCGGCGAGCGGTGGATCTCCTCCGCGTACGACCTGTTCGAGGAGAACCTGCGCTACTTCCCGGCCCTGCTGCCGATCTGTGACGACGAGGAGCCGCTGGAGGTCATCGAGGCCGGCGGGGTGCCCAAGCTCGCCGAACTGGTCCTGCACAACGGCACGATCTACCGCTGGAACCGGCCGGTGTACGGCATCGCGGACGGCGTCCCGCACCTCAGGGTGGAGAACCGGGTGCTGCCGGCCGGGCCGACCATCACCGACGTGATCGCCAACGCGGCCTTCTACTACGGCCTCGTCCGCGCCCTCGCCGAGGACTCCCGGCCGGTGTGGACGCGGATGCCGTTCGCCGCGGCGGAGGCGAACTTCGACGCGGCGTGCCGGTACGGCATCGACGCGCGCTTCGTCTGGCCCCGGCGGGGACGGTACGGCGGCACGGGCGAGGTCGACGCGGTCACGCTGGTCCGCGACGAGCTGCTGCCGCTCGCGTCGGCCGGGCTGGACGCGTGGGGGGTGGAGGCCGCCGACCGTGACCTCTACCTGGGCGTCATCGAGGAACGCTGCCGGCGCCGGGTCAACGGAGCGGCCTGGCAGGCGGCCACCTTCCACCGCGCGCTGGAACGCGGGCTGTCCCGCGATGCCGCCCTGGCGGCGACGACGCGACGGTACGCCGAGCTGATGCACGTGGGCGAGCCGGTGCACATGTGGCCGGTGGGGTTGCCGGAGCCGGTGCCGCTGGGGTGACGAGGCTCGCCGCCGAGTCGCCGACTGTGGTGGGGCGGGCGGTGGAGCCGAGCCGTGAGCTGAGGTGGGCACCGGGGACGCGCTGCGGTGGGACGGGCTGCGGTGGAAAGAGCTGAGGTGAAAGGGCTGCGGTGGGACGAGCCGTGGCCGGATGAGCCGCGGTGAAAGGGCTGCGGTGGGACGAGCCGTGGCCGGACGAGCCGCGGTGAAACGGCTGCGGTGGGCTGATCGCCGTGCAGACCGCCGATCCGCGCCGTCCGGGGTGAGCGCCGTTGCAGCGGACACAAGGACGGCGGAGAAGAAGGCGCGGCGGGGAAGAAGGCGCGGCGGGGAAGA
>NZ_MUMF01000065.1 GCF_002155905.1 Streptomyces tricolor
GGCGGCTGGGCGGGCGGACGGCCTAGGAGATCGTGGCGCTGCCGGTGGCGGACGGCTGGCAGGGCGAACTGCACGCGGCCTGGTGCCGGGCGGCGGTACGGCAGCGGGACGCCGCGTGGTCGCGGGCGCTGCTCGGTTCGCCGTCGGCTCCGGAGGCCGGCGGTCCGGGCGCGGTGTCCCTGGCGGAGCGGGCGAAGCTGCTGGCCGCGCTGGATCCGGCCGAACGGGCGGCGTGGGTCGCCGGCTTCATCGCGACACACGGCCTGTCGGAGGCGTTCCAGCTGCTCGGGGTGTGCGCGGTGCCGTGGGCGCCGGCGCTGGGCCAGGCGGTCGTGGACGCTCTCAACATCGCCCGGGACGCGGGAAGTTACCCGTGGAGTTTCAGCGGGGTGATGGGGCTGGCCGAGCGCTGCCTGGACCCGGGGGACGCCGTACGGCTGGAAGCGCTGCTGGCGATACCCGACGAGCGCGAGGACGCCGCCCCGGGGGCCGGCGGGTACTGGGCGGAGGCGTTCCAGCGGCTGGTGACGACGCTGCGGCTGCGGGCGGCGATGACGCGGGAACTCGCCCCGTCCGCACCGCCCGCCGAGGCGCCGGAGACGGCCGCTCAGCCTCCGGAGGCGGCCGGCTGACGGACGTTCTCCCGGACCCAGTCCACGATCGACGCGGTCGTCGCGCCCGGGGTGAAGATCGCGGCGACGCCCTTCTCCTTCAGCGGCGGGATGTCCTCGTCCGGGATGATGCCGCCGCCGAAGACGAGGATGTCCTCGGCCTCGCGCTCCTTGAGCAGGTCGATGACCTTGGCGAAGAGCGTGTTGTGGGCGCCGGACAGGATGGACAGGCCGATCGCGTCGGCGTCCTCCTGGATGGCGGTGTCGACGATCTGCTCCGGAGTCTGGTGGAGCCCGGTGTAGATGACCTCCATACCGGCGTCGCGCAGAGCGCGCGCGATCACCTTGGCTCCACGATCGTGGCCGTCGAGCCCCGGTTTGGCGACCACCACACGGATCGGACCGGCTGCCACACCCATCACTGCCTCCATCAAGCGACCACGGAAGCGATCGGCTTCCGTCCGTACCGACAAGTACCGCACTTTTGGCGCGTTCCGCCACCGTCGCGAAGTGAACGAACGTTATCTCCAGCATCTCGCAACCGGCGGTTTCACGGTGCCCGGCGAGGGGGAAATCACATGATGGGACATGAAGGCACACGGGGGACCCAGCCGTCCTCCGGCGTGCCGACGGGAGGTCGGCCATGAAGGTCACCGGAGTATTGCCGCTCTTTCTCCCGCTCTGCCGCCGCATGTGGCCCGGCAGACTGGCCGGACTGTCCATGACGCTGCTCAGGGCGACCGCCCTGGAGGCCGCGATCCTGGCGGGTCATCTCCTGCTGTATCCGACCGGTCTGATCCAGGAACGCCGCTCCGGCGCGCGGCCGGACGGGGACGGCACCTCCACGCTGCCGGTCCGCCCCGCACCGCCGGTCGTCCTGCTGCACGGTTTCATCGACAATCGCTCGGTGTTCGTCCTGCTCCGCCGCACCCTGGCCCAGCACGGCCGGCAGCGGGTGGAGTCACTCAACTACTCTCCGCTGACGTGCGACATACGCACCGCGGCCGAGCTGCTCGGCCGGCACATCGAGGAGATCTGCGAGCGCACCGGCAGTGCCCGGGTCGACGTCGTCGGGCACAGCCTCGGCGGTCTGATAGCGCGCTACTACGCTCAGTGCCTGGGCGGTGACCTGCGGGTACGCACGCTGGTCACGCTCGGCACGCCGCACTCCGGAACGCGGGTGGCGCCGCTGGCGGACGCGCATCCGATCGTGCGGCAGATGCGGCCGGGGTCGGCGGTCATCGAGGAGCTGGCCCGGCCCGCCCCCGGCTGCCGGACCCGCTTCGTGAGCTTCTGGAGCGATCTGGACTCTCTGATGGATCCGCTGGAGTCGGCCTGCGTGCGGCATCCCGACCTCGACGCGCAGAACGTCCGGGTGACCGGCATCGGTCATCTCGCCCTGCCGGTCCACCCCGCCGTGGCGGCGGGGATACGCGAAGCGCTCGACGCCCCGCACCCCGGCGACCGGTCCGCCGACGGCCTGACGGTGGCCTGAGGCCGGCCGGGACCAGGGGCGGCGGGGCGGCGGGCGCCGGTCCCGCGGGGGGCGCACAGCCTCGGCACAGTCGGCACACAGCGGCCACATTGCCGTTCGACATCGAACATTCTTCGAACGCAAAGCCAAAGTAAGGTGCGGGGTCCGCCGAAACACGGCCGAATGCCCGTTTCCGGCCCACGCGAAACCAGTCGAAGATTGTCGCGCCCAGGTACTGCCGGGTACAGTCGCCGCACTGCTCTGGCAGCCCCTGTTGTCGAGGCGAAAGAGAAGTTGGTGAACGACCGTCACCCGCCGGGGAGCTTGACCACCCCGGCCCCGGCTTCCGACGCCTCCACCGCGCACTACGCGCCGTACGGGGCACAGGAAGCCCCTTACGACGACCTCACCACGTACGGCGGCTATGACGCCACCGGTTTTACCGATGGTTCCGGCACCGCCACGGCCTTTCAGGCCGATCCGCTCTTCGGCAGCCTCCCGGGCGGCGAGCAGACCACCGGCACCTACGACGCCACCCAGTGGCAGACCGGCACCGTCCAGACCCCGGCCTACGACCCGTACGCGGCCCAGCACCACGCCTCTTACGACACCGGTGCCTACGACAGCACCGCCTGGACCGTTCCCGCGCAGTCCACCGGGAACGACACCAGCGGCCAGTGGGACGCGAACTCCTGGCTGCGGCCCGACCAGTCGGGCGGCGCCGACGCCACCCAGCAGTGGGAGTGGGGCACTCAGGCCTTCGACACGGGCGCCTACGACGCGACGCAGTGGAACTCCGCCGGGCAGTCCGTGCCGGCGCAGTCCGAGCAGGGTGGCGAACCGTTCGATCAGCAGGCCACCGCGACCTTCGAGGCGGTCGGCACCTCGCAGCCCGCCTTCGAGCAGACCGCGTTCGAGGAGGCCGGCGACCCGCAGGCGACTGCGGCCTTCGAGCAACTGCCGTACGAGGACACCTCCTTCGGCGACCAGCCCGCCGGCGAGGGCGAGCCCGACGCCACCGGCGAACTGCCCGTCGTGACCGACCTGCTGGACGGCCAGGAAGAGATCAGCCCGGCACCCGCTGCCCGCGCGGGCTCGCGCAGCGGGGCGCGCTCCCGCCGCCGTACGCCTGCCAAACGCTCCGCGCTGCTGACCGTCGCCGTGCCGTCGGCCTGTGTGATGGGGGTCGCCGGGATCGCCGCCGCCTCGGTCGGCACCTTCACCGAGGACTCCCAGGACAGCTCGGCCAGCGCGGCGGACGCGCAGCCGGTCAAGCCGTCGGTCGCCAACAGCAAGCTGGACAGCCAGTTGCAGACGCTCTCCGCGGGTGCCGACGACTTCGCCGACCGGGCGAGCCGCACCCAGGAGCGGATCGACCTCAAGGCGCAGCAGGAGCTGGAGAAGAAGAAGGCGGCGGCGGAGGCCGCGCTCAAGGAGCGGCTGCGCCCCAAGTTCGCGCTGCCGGTCGCGCAGCACGGACTCAGCGCCTACTACGGCCAGGCGGGCATCAACTGGATGTCGGTGCACAGCGGCATCGACTTCCCGGTCTCCTACGGCACCACCGTGATGGCCGCCACCGACGGCACCGTCACCACCAAGTGGAACAGCGCCTACGGCAACATGATGATCGTGACCGCGAAGGACGGCACGGAGACCTGGTACTGCCACCTCTCCAGCTACCGCGTCGCCTCCGGTACGACCGTCAAGGCGGGCCAGCCGATCGCCTACTCCGGCAACTCCGGCAACTCCACCGGCCCGCACCTGCATTTCGAGGTACGGCCGGGAGGCGGGTCGGCGATAGACCCGCTGTCGTGGCTGCGGAGCCACGGACTGGATCCCACCTAGACCGTCCGGCTCCCGGGCCCCGCTCTTCAGCGGGGCCCCTCCCGTCGGCCGCGGGCTTCTCCCTACAGCTTCTCCACCGGCGCGTACCGCAGCAGCAGCCGCTTCGGCTTGGCGTCACCGAAGTCGATCGTCGCCTCCGCGTTCGCACCCGTGCCCTTTACCGCGACGACCGTGCCGAGCCCGAACTGGTCGTGGGTGACCCGGTCCCCGACGGCCAGCGCGACCACCGGCTTCTCCGCCGTACGCCGCGTGGCGAACCCGGACGCGCCCGATGCCGAGGAACGCGAACGGCTCGAGGACAGCGAGGCCGCGATCCCGGACGCCGGCCCGGAGGACACCGGTGCCGCCGCTCCCGTCCGCTTCCACTGCACATGGGTGGCCGGGATCTCCTCCAGGAAGCGGGAGGGCGGGTTGTACGACGGCTGGCCCCAGGCGCTGCGCATCGCGGACCGCGTGAGGTACAGCCGCTCCCGCGCGCGCGTGATGCCGACGTACGCCAGGCGCCGCTCCTCCTCCAGCTCCTTGGTCTGGCCGAGGGCGCGCATGTGCGGGAAGACGCCGTCCTCCATGCCGGTCAGGAACACGACCGGGAACTCCAGGCCCTTGGCGGTGTGCAGGGTCATCAGCGTGATGACGCCGTCGCCGTCCTCCTCGTCGGGGATCTGGTCGGAGTCGGCGACCAAGGCGACCTGCTCCAGGAAGTCGGCGAGCGTGCCCCCCGGCGCGGCGGCCCCCGCCGCGCCCTCCCCGCGCTCCTGCTCGAACTCCAGGGCCACGGCCGCGAGTTCCTGGAGGTTCTCGATCCGGGTCTCGTCCTGCGGGTCGGTGGAGGCCTGCAACTCGGCGAGGTAGCCGGTGCGTTCGAGGACCGCTTCGAGGACGGTCGCCGGGCCCGCGCCGGACTCCACGATGGTGCGCAGGTCCTCCATCAGCGTGTTGAACCGCTTGACGGCGTTGGTGGAGCGCGCGGCCATGCCGTACGCCTCGTCCACGCGCTTCAGGGCCTGCGGGAAGCTGATCTTCTCCCGCTGGGAGAGGGCGTCGATCATCGCCTCCGCGCGCTCGCCGATGCCCCGCTTGGGCACGTTGAGGATGCGGCGCAGCGGCACCGAGTCCTCCGGGTTGGCGAGGACCCGCAGGTAGGCCAGGACGTCCCGGACCTCCTTGCGCTCGTAGAAGCGGACCCCGCCGACGACCTTGTAGGGCAGGCCGACGCGGATGAAGACCTCTTCGAAGACACGGGACTGGGCGTTGGTGCGGTAGAAGACGGCGACGTCTCCCGCGCGCGCGTCGCCCGCGTCGACCAGGCGGTCTATCTCGTCGGCGACGAACTGCGCCTCGTCGTGCTCGGTGTCGGCGACGTATCCGACGATGCTCGCGCCCTGGCCGGCGTTGGTCCACAGGTTCTTCGGGCGGCGGGACTCGTTGCGCTCGATGACGGCGTTGGCGGCGGACAGGATGGTCTGCGTGGAGCGGTAGTTCTGCTCCAGCAGGATCGTCGTCGCGTTCGGGTAGTCCTCCTCGAACTGGAGGATGTTGCGGATCGTCGCACCCCGGAAGGCGTAGATCGACTGGTCCGCGTCACCCACGACGCACAGTTCGGCGGGCGGGACGTCGTACTCGCCGGGCGGGACGTCGACGTCCCCGGCGGGCCGCTCGCCGGTGCCGACCAGCTCGCGGACGAGGGCGTACTGGGCGTGGTTGGTGTCCTGGTACTCGTCCACCAGGACGTGCCGGAAGCGGCGGCGGTAGTGCTCGGCGACGTCCGGGAAGGCGCGCAGCAGGTTGACCGTCGTCATGATCAGGTCGTCGAAGTCCAGCGCGTTCGCCTCGCGCAGCCGCGACTGGTACAGGGCGTAGGCCTGCGCCAGGGTCTTCTCGAAGCCGTCCGCGGCCTGGGCGGCGAAGTCCTCCTCGTCGATCAGCTCGTTCTTCAGGTTGCTGATCTTGGCGCTGAAGGACTTGGGCGGGAAGCGCTTGGGGTCGAGGTCCAGGTCGCGGCAGACCAGAGCCATCAGGCGCTTGCTGTCGGCGGCGTCGTAGATCGAGAACGACGACGTGAAGCCCAGCTTCTTCGACTCGCGGCGCAGGATGCGCACGCACGCGCTGTGGAAGGTCATCACCCACATCGCGTTCGCGCGCGGACCGACGAGCTGCTCGACGCGCTCCTTCATCTCGCCCGCGGCCTTGTTGGTGAAGGTGATCGCGAGGATCTGGCCCGGGTGGACGCCCCGCTCGCCGAGCAGGTACGCGATGCGGTGGGTCAGCACGCGGGTCTTGCCGGAGCCGGCGCCGGCGACGATGAGCAGCGGGGAGCCGGCGTGCACGACCGCGGCGCGCTGGTTCTCGTTCAGCCCTTCCAGGAGTGCCGCCGAGTCGAGCGCGGGGCGCGGGGCGCCGTCGCGGTAGTACGCGTCCCGGTCCGGTGGCACGTCGAACTTCCCGCCGAACAGATCGTCCGGCACGGGTTCCGGAGTGTGATCGTCCTCGGGCGGCGGCGGAGGCTCCTCCTCGTGCCCGCGAGGGGCCTGGAGGTCCGCCAGGAAGCTGTCGTCAAAGAGGCTGCTCATCGCTCTCCGAGTCTAGGGCGCCCCACCGACAACCGGTCGCCGTCCCCGGAACATCACGGCCCCCACCGCCAGTTGATCTTCGCGGGTACGGCGCCTTTGCGCTGCTCACACAGTGGAGGCACCCGGTCACGCGGACGTGAATCTGCTCCAAGGTCACGGAAATGTATCGGACATACCGCACACCAACCTTCACAGAAGACACACGAGTTGGCTAGGTTGCCGTCAGGCCGCACGACCCCCCTCCGGCGAACGTCGCCGGGCCGCGCGGCCTCCGCCGAGTCCGGCGCGCCCCGCACGGTGCCCGGAGCCGGGGACCCACCGATCCTGGGGTGAATCGGCCGACTCCCGCCCGGGACGACGCCGTAGGGCGACCCTTCCTCCGCCCGAACCCTCCCCCAGAGCCCGAAGGGCCTGGGGCCCCCACCGCTGACCCGGTAGGCGGCAGTACGGAAGGAGTCGCCACCCTTGGCGTCGCACCGCAAGCCGCGCCCGGGCGGAGCCCAGGGAGCGGGCATCCGCACCCCCGCCCTCGCCACCGCCTACAAGGCCGCCACAGCCACCCTCAAGAAGACCGACCTCACCGGCGCCCGAGCGAAGCTCTACCTCGTGCTGGACCGCTCCGCGAGCATGCGCCCGTACTACAAGGACGGCTCCGCCCAGGCCCTCGCCGACCAGACCCTCGCCCTCGCCGCCCACCTGGACCCCGAGGCCACGGTCCACGTCGTCTTCTTCTCCACGGAGGTCGACGGCACCACCGACCTCACCCTCACCCCGGACCACGAGACGAAGATCGACGACGTCCACGCCGGCCTCGGCCGCATGGGCCGTACCAGCTACCACGCCGCCGTGGAGGCCGTACTCGCCCACCACCAGCGGCACGCCACCCCCGGCACCCCCGCCCTGGTCGTCTTCCAGACCGACGGCGCCCCGGACGCGAAGACCCCCGCCACCCAGGCGCTCACCGAGGCCGCGAAGAACCACCCCGCCGTGTTCTTCTCCTTCGTCGCCTTCGGCGAGCACGACAACAAGGCCTTCGACTACCTCCGCAAACTGAAGACCGGCAACACGTCCTTCTTCCACGCCGGCCCGACCCCCCGCGAGCTGACGGACACCGAGCTGTACGAGGGCGTCCTCGCGCACTGGCGCCCGTAACACGCGCCCGCAACGCTCCACGATCACCGTGCCGCCCGCTTCTCACCCCGTAATACGGGAAGCGGGCGGCATACACACGTCGGCTACGATTTCAAGGTTCGTACACGTAGCGACCTGGGAGCAGCCCGCGATGGCTCGACACCTCATCACCAGCGCCCTTCCGTACATCAACGGGATCAAGCACCTGGGCAACATGGTGGGGTCCATGCTCCCGGCGGACGTGTACTCCCGGTACCTCCGCCAGCGCGGCCACGACGTCCTGTACATCTGCGCGACCGACGAGCACGGCACCCCCGCCGAGCTGGCCGCCAAGGAGCAGGGCCTCCCGGTCGCCGAGTTCTGCGCCCAGGCGCACGACGCGCAGAAGGCGGTCTACGACGGCTTCGCGCTGGCCTTCGACTACTTCGGCCGCAGCTCCAGCCCGGAGAACCGCGAGATCACCCAGCACTTCGCCCGCAAGCTGAACGAGAACGGCTTCATCGAGGAGCGGGCCATCCGCCAGGTGTACTCGCCCGCCGACGGCCGCTTCCTGCCGGACCGCTACGTCGAGGGCACCTGCCCCCACTGCGGCTACGACAAGGCCCGCGGCGACCAGTGCGAGAACTGCACCCGCGTCCTGGACCCGACCGACCTGATCAACCCGCGCAGCGCGATCTCCGGCTCCACGGACCTGGAGGTCCGTGAGACCAAGCACCTCTTCCTGCTCCAGTCCAAGCTCCAGCACGAGGTCGAGCAGTGGGTCGCCCGGCACGAGGCGGACTGGCCGCAGCTGGCCTCCTCCATCGCCCGCAAGTGGCTGAACGAGGGCCTGCACGACCGGGCGATCACCCGCGACCTGGACTGGGGCGTCCCGGTCCCGGCGGACACCTGGCCGGAGCTGGCGGCCGAGGGCAAGGTCTTCTACGTCTGGTTCGACGCCCCGATCGAGTACATCGGCGCGACGAAGGAGTGGGCCGACCAGGACCCGGAGAACCGGGACTGGAAGGCGTGGTGGTACGACGCCGACGAGACCGTCCGCTACACCGAGTTCATGGCCAAGGACAACGTCCCCTTCCACACCGTCATGTTCCCAGCCACCGAGCTGGGCGTGCGCGAGCCGTGGAAGAAGGTCGACTACGTCAAGGCGTTCAACTGGCTGACGTACTACGGCGGCAAGTTCTCCACCTCGCAGAAGCGGGGCGTCTTCACCGACCAGGCCCTGGACATCCTGCCCGCCGACTACTGGCGCTACTTCCTGATCGCCAACGCCCCCGAGTCGGACGACTCGTCCTTCACCTGGGAGCACTTCACCGCCACGGTGAACAAGGACCTGGCCGACACCCTCGGCAACTTCGTCAACCGCGTGCTGTCCTTCAGCAAGAAGCGGTTCGGCGAGGAGGTCCCGGCCGGCGGCGAGCCCGGCGAGGCGGAGGCACGGCTCGGCGAGGAGATCGCCCGCCTGCTCGCCGAGTACGAGGAGCAGATGGAGGCGCTCCAGTTCCGCAAGGCCGCCGCGGCCCTGCGGGCCCTGTGGTCGGCCGGCAACTCCTACCTGGAGGAGAAGGCCCCCTGGCTGGAGATCAAGACGAACAAGGAGGGCGCGGCCCTCACCCTGCGTACGGCGATGAACCTGATCCACCTGTACGCGGTGGTCTCCGAGCCGTTCATCCCGGCGACCGCGAAGACGATGCGCGAGGCGTTCTCCCTGGCCGACGACACCGCGTCCTGGGTGAGCCGGGACGCGGCGAAGGCCCTGACGTCCGTGCCGGCCGGCACCCCGTTCACCGTCCCGCCGGTCCTGTTCGCCAAGCTGACCGACGAGGACCTCGCGGCGTACAAGGAGCGCTTCGGCGGCGAGGAGGCCTGACCGCGCCGCACTGACGCACTGAGGCACGCCTGAGGGCGCCGAGCATCCCGCTCGGCGCCCTCCGTCGTTCCCGGCCGGTTACTTCAGCACGCCGGCGCCGGTCGTGCTCGCCAGTTCCGCCGGCAGGTTCTTCGCCGACGCCTGGAGGCCCGCGGTGAGGGTCGGCTTCCAGTTCACCGTCGTCCCGATCTTCTTCGACGACGCGGCGTTGTAGGCGGCGACCAGGTCGGTCACCGTGCCGTTGACCAGGTTGCCGCTGCCCGCGACGGAGCCTGTGCCGTCGCCGCTGAGCAGCTTGGCGACCTTGCCGCCGGACGGCACCGTCCAGTGGTTGGCCTCCGCCACGACCTGGGCCTTCGCACGGGAGTTGATGCTGTACTGGGGCGCGTAGCCGTTGACGGTCGTCGTGTCGTACACGTTGTTGTAGAGGTGGATCTGGCCGAGGCGGGCCAGAGGGGCGCGCTGGACGATGCCCTTCCACACGTTGTGGTGGATCGAGACGCGCAGCTTGCCGGTGCTGTCCTTGTCGCTGCTGCCGATCAGCATCGTCTTGTCGTGGTCGGTGAACCGGTTGCGTTCGACGGTCACCAGGTCGGAGCCCTTGGTGATGTCGAGGGCGCCGTCGTGGATCTGGTACTCGCGGCCGAAGTACGTCGGGTTCGCCTTGTCGAAGTGCGGCGCGTCGGTGAACGTGTTGTGGTCCGCCCAGACGTGGGTCGCTCCGCGCAGGCTGACCGAGTCGTAGGCGGAGTTCCAGTTGCCGTCGTCGCCGTCGGTCGGGTCCCACTGCGGGAAGCAGTCCTCGGTGGCGGAGAAGGTCAGGTTGCGGACGATGACGTTGTCCACGTTCTGGATCTGGAGCATGCCGCCGGTGATCCCGGCGTCGGTGCCGGGCACGCCCACGATGCTGGTGTTGGCCGGCACCTTGAACACGATGTTCTTCGCCTGCCTGTCCTGGGCGGCGGCGCGGGCCTTCTCCTGGGTGCCGGAGGGCAGCTTGGAGCGGCCGTAGGTGGCCGGGTCGTAGGCCTTGAGGTAGGCCGACAGCGAGTAGCCGGTGCCGGACGCGTAGTCGGCGCAGGTCAGCTTTCTGCCGCTGTCGTCGGTGTTGGCGTCGATCGTGCCCTTGACCTTGATGATGCGGGGCGTGGTGTCGGAGGCCGAACCCAGCGCCTTCACGAGCTGGGCCCGGGTGGAGACGGTGAAGGTGTGCGCGGAGTCGGCCTTCGCGCCGCCGGTGGTCCCCGTGCCGGAGGCGGCCCAGCCGTCCTTGGCGGCGAGGGTCTGGTGGTACAGGTCGACGCCGTCGGCGTTCGCGTTCATCACGAACACCCCGGCACCGACACCCGCGGCCACGACGGCGGCGGACACGGCGAGGGTGCGCCGCTTGCGGAGGGACCGGCGGTGGGAGGGAGCTGCCACGGAGGAGTCCTTAAGGGTCTGTCGAACATGCCTTACGTCCCCTCAGTGGCCGCCGCCCGGGGGGACGTTGCCGCCCGCCGCGAGAATTTCTCCGGGCGGCCCGGTCGGGCGTCGCGCGGCAGGGGCGGGAAGCCGGAAAATCTTCCCGTGGACATCCCCGAACCCCATCGCCGGCTGCTCGCGGACGTCGTCCCGGCCGGCGGGCCGTACGGTCTGGTGCTGGCCGGCGGCTACGCCCTCCAGGCGCACGGACTGCTCCGCCGCCCGCACGCCAACCTCGACCTCGCCACCGAGAGCGCCGAGCCCATGGAGCAGCTCGCCGGTGCCGTGGGCGCGGCCCTGGAGGCGCGGGGGCGGCGGGTGCGGACCGGCGCGGTCACCGCGCTCACCGCACAGCTGACGGTCACCGACCCGCCGACCGGCGATCCGTGCGCGCTCGCGCTGCACAAGGAGGCGTTCTGGCAGCCGCCGGAACTCACCGCGTACGGCCCGGCCCTCTCCCTGGCGGACGCCGTCGGTACGAAGATCCGGGCCCTGTACGACCGGGGAGCGGCCGTCGACCTCATCGACGCGCAGGCCTGCGCGGCCCGCTTCTCCCTGCCCGACCTGGAGGAACTGGGCCGCCGGCACGCCCACGACCCGTTCGACCTGCCCACCCTCCAGTCCCGGCTGACGGGCACGGACTTCTACTCCGACGGGGACTTCCTCCGGTACGGCCTGGACGAGGCCGGGGTCGTCGCCCTGCGCGCCTGGGCCCAGCACTGGTCCGACGACATCGCCGAACGGCTCCTGGAGGACGGCGCGTCCCCGGACACCGCGGCGGAGGAGGCCGACGAGACCGGTGCGCAGGGCGACTGAGCCGGATCAGCCGCCGTCGTGCGTCGCGTCCGGGGCCACGCCCAGGGTGAGCCGGGCCCGGACACCGCGCGCGATGTGCCTGCGGTCGTACGCCAGGTGCAGCAGGCCGCCCGCGGACCCGTTGCCCGGGTAGATGGTGTCCTCGTCGAGCGTGGTGCGGGGGGCGGTGTTCGTGGAGTACGGCTCGACGGCCTCCGTCAGCAGCACCGCCTGCTCGGCGAAGAACAGCTGCCCGGTGTGGCAGGTGCGGCCGCCGTCGTACCCGGCGTCCGTCCAGGCGCCGTCGACGTGCACCTTGACGTGGATGTGCACACAGCGGCCCTGGTACCAGCCGGGGAAGACGGTCCGGAAGGTGACGTACCCGCGCCGGTCGGTGCGCCAGGTGCCGCGCAGATAGCGGCTGTCGTCGGTGGGCTCCTGGTGGCCGCCCGGGCCGCCGGGGCCGCCGGAGGGGGGCGCACCCGTGGGGGTGCCCGTCGGGGTTCCGCCCGGGGCCGGGCCGCCGCCACCGCCTCCGCCGCTGCCGGACGCCTCGTACCCGGAGTAGACGCCCACCGCGTTGCAGTGCCAGATGTCCACGGCCGCGTCCTTCAGCGGCCGGCACGTCTCCGCGTCGATCACCTTGAGCCGCAGGACGAGGGGGATCCCCTCCTGGTCCTCGGTGACGTCCTGCCGGATCCTGTCGGCGTCGATGTAGTAGGGGCCCTCGACGGTCTCGGAGGTCAGCGTGTAGCAGGTGTCCGCCGTGCCGCCGTCCTCCGCCGACGCGTCGACGGCCAGGGCGCCGCCGAGCCCCAGGGCCACCGCGCCCGCTCCGCCCGCCATGAGCACCGTACGACGGGTGAGGTCATGGCTCGTGCCGTTGTCTTCGGGGGTGTCAGTCATGGGCCGGGACCGTAGGGGCGGAACCTGTCACCGAGCCCGGAGACGGCTGTGCGCGCCGATCGTCAAGAGCGTGTCCGGACAGATCGGCGCGCACGGCCGGGTGGTGCCCTACTTCGGCTGCGGCTTGCGGATGGTCAGGTGCAGCTCGCGCAGGCGGGACTCGTCCAGCTCGGTCGGGGCGCCCATCATCAGGTCCTGGGCGTTGCCGTTGAGCGGGAAGGCGATCGTCTCGCGGATGTTCGGCTCGTCCGCGAGGAGCATGACGATACGGTCCACGCCCGGGGCGATGCCGCCGTGCGGCGGGGCGCCGAAGCGGAACGCGCGGAGCATGCCCGCGAACTTCTCCTCGACGGTCTCCCGGTCGTAGCCCGCGATCTCGAAGGCCTTGAGCATGATCTCCGGGTCGTGGTTCCGGATCGCGCCGGAGGACAGCTCGACGCCGTTGCAGACGATGTCGTACTGCCAGCCCAGGATGTCCAGCGGGTCCTGGGTCTCCAGTGCCTCCAGCCCGCCCTGCGGCATCGAGAAGGGGTTGTGGGAGAAGTCGATCCCGCCGGTCTCCTCGTCCTTCTCGTACATCGGGAAGTCGACGATCCAGCAGAAGCGGAAGACGCCCTCCTCGAAGTGGCCGGCGCGCTTGGCCGCCTCGACGCGGACCGCGCCCATGATCTTCGAGACCTCGTCGTACTCGCCCGCGCCGAAGAAGACGGCGTGGCCGGGGGCCAGGGAGAGGCGCTTGGTCAGCTCCGCGACGTTCGCCTCGGTGAGGAACTTCGCGATCGGGCCGGACAGCGAGCCGTCCTCGCCGACGCGCACCCAGGCCAGGCCCTTGGCGCCCTGCTCGACGGCGTACTCACCGAGCTGGTCGAAGAACTTGCGGGGCTGCGCGGAGACGTCCGGCACCGGCAGCGCGCGCACGTGCTTGCCCGCGAAGGCCTTGAACTCCGAGCCCTCGAAGACGTCGGTGATGTCCACCAGCTCCAGCTTGGCGCGCAGGTCCGGCTTGTCGGAGCCGTACTTCAGCATCGCCTCGCGGAACGGGATGCGCGGGAACGGCGAGGTGACGTGCCGGCCGCCGCCGAACTCCTCGAACAGCTCCGTCATGAGCTTCTCGATCGGCTGGAAGACGTCCTCCTGCTCGACGAAGCTCATCTCGACGTCGAGCTGGTAGAACTCACCCGGCGAGCGGTCCGCGCGGGCGTCCTCGTCGCGGAAGCAGGGCGCGATCTGGAAGTAGCGGTCGAAGCCCGAGATCATCAGCAGCTGCTTGAACTGCTGCGGGGCCTGCGGCAGCGCGTAGAACTTGCCGGGGTGCACCCGGGAGGGGACCACGTAGTCGCGGGCGCCCTCGGGGGAGGTGGCGGACAGGATCGGCGTCGCCATCTCGTTGAAGCCCATCGCCGCCATCTTCTGGCGGATCGCCGAGATCACGGCCGTACGCAGCATGATGTTGCGGTGCATGCGCTCGCGGCGCAGGTCGAGGAAGCGGTACTCCAGGCGCCGCTCCTCGTTGACCCCGTCCTCGGTGTTGATGGTGAAGGGCAGCGGCTGGGCCGCGCCGAGCAGCTCGACCTCGGAGACCTCGACCTCGACCTCACCCGTGGGCAGGTCGGGGTTCACGTTCTCGGTTCCACGTGAAACAACGCGGCCGTCGACGCGGACCGAGGACTCCTTGGAGATCTTGTCCAGGGCCTCGTACGCCGGGGTGCCGGGGCGGGCGACCAGCTGCGTGATGCCGTAGTGGTCGCGCAGATCGATGAAGAGGATGCCGCCCAGGTCGCGCCGATTGTGCAGCCAGCCACTCAGCCGGACGTCGGTGCCGACGTCAGAAGCGCGGAGCTGGCCGCAGGTGTGGGACCTGTACCGATGCATCGTCGTTCATCCAGTCTTTGCGGATCGGGTGTCGCCAGGCGGGTACGGCCTAGGCCACCCCAAGGGTACCGGGCACCCCCCGCTCGGTTCCCCACCATTACCACTCGGTCGCCTACGGTGGCAGGCATCGGTCACATCTCCCTAAAGTAGGGCAATGCGCACAGGCGAGCCTCTGCCGTCCGTCGGCGACGTCCTCGCCGCCCTCGCGACCGGGCTCTGGCACTGGGACACGGCCACCGGACTGGTCACCGTGGACGCGGAGGCGGCGCGGCTGCTCGGCCTGCCCCCGGAGCCGGCCACCCTCACCGAGGCCCAGACCCGGGCCCGGTTCCACCCGGTCGACTGGAACGAGATCACCGGCGTGGTGCGGCTGGCGGTCGCCGAGGGCACCCTCGCCGAGGTACGCATCCGGATCATGGACGGCGACGGCAAGATCGTGCGGGTCGTCCGCAGCCGCTCGAAGCCGTCGTACGACCCCGAGCGGCAGGCGTACGAGCTGATCGGCACCCTCCAGGAGGTGACCGAGCCGGCCCCCGGCACGGCAGCGGCCCGCAGCGCGGTCACCGGGGACTGGCGGCGCTCCCGGGAGGCGTTCCTGCTGGACGCCGGCCGGGCGCTGGCGGAGGCCCGGTCCACGGCCGAGGTGCTGCGGGTGGCCGGCGGTCTGTCGATGCCGGGGTTCTCCCCGGACGGGCTCGTGGTCTTCGGCGTCCAGGGCGACCGGCTGACGATCACCGGCCAGCACGGGCACCAGCCCGCCGACATGAACCCCTTCTCCGACATGCCGCTGGACACCCCCTACCCGGCCGCCGACGTCGTCCGCACCGGGCGGGCCGTCTACCTGTCCTCCCCGGAGCAGTACAAGGAGCGCTACCCGGTGACCTGGCCGCTCGCCCGGGTCTTCGGGCGCCGCTCGTGGGCGTTCCTGCCGCTGACGGCCGGCGGACGCACGATGGGCGCCTGGATGGCCGCCTTCACCTACCCGGTGGCCTTCACCCCGGACGAGCGCGCGGTGCTGACCACGGTCGCCCGGATGCTCGCCCAGGCGCTGTCCCGCGCCGGTGCCGCCGAGTCCGAGCGGGAGCTGACGGAGGGCCTGCAACGCTCCATGCTGCCCTCGCTGGGCCCGGAGATCCCGGGGATGCGGGTGGCCGCCCGGTACATCCCGACCGGCGGCGGCCTCCAGGTCGGCGGCGACTGGTACGACCTGATCCCGCTCCCCTCCGGCCGGTTCGCGCTGGTCATCGGGGACGTGCAGGGCCACGACGTGCGCGCGGCCGGCCTGATGGGCCAGCTGCGGATCGCGCTGCGCGCCTACGCCGCCGAGGGGCACCGCCCGGACGCCGTCCTCTCCCGCGCCTCCCGCTTCCTGCACGGCGTCACCCACGCCGGCGACGACCCGCCGGCCGACCTGCGCTTCGCGACCTGCCTGTACGTGGAGGCCGACCCGCCGACCGGCAGGCTGGAGATCGCCCGCGCCGGGCACCCGCACCCGGTGATCCGGATGGCCGACGGCACGGTGATGATGCGGCCGACGGCGGGCGGGCTGCCGCTGGGCATCGACCCGGACGCCGACTATCCGACGACCCGGTTCACCCTCGAACCCGGCGAGACGCTGATGCTGTGCACCGACGGTCTGATCGAGACCGGCGGGCACGACCTGGAGAGCGGCTGGCGCAGGCTGCGCGCGACCCTGGAGGACCACGCGGGCGACCTGGAGTCGCTGGCCGACGCGCTGGTGCAGGCCGTGCACGGGCCGTCCTCGCACCACACCACCGGCCCGCTCGCCGACCGCCGCGAGGACGACATCGCCCTGCTGCTGCTGTGCCGGCCGGGGGACGGCTGCGGCTGCGGCGACGCCGTCGCGGTACGGCCGCCGGTGCGGCGGACGCTGCTGTCGGTGGCGCAGGACGAGCCCGACCGGATCGCCGAGGCCCGCCAGCACCTGCGCGAGCTGCTGCACGACTGGCGCTCGGCCGACCAGGTGGACTCGGCGGTGCTGCTGGTCTCCGAGATGGTCACCAACGTGCTGGTGCACACGGACGCCGACGCGCTGCTGCTCGCGGAGGTCGTCGGCGAGGGGGCCGGGCGGCGGCTGCGGGTGGAGGTCTTCGACTCCGGCGACGACCTGCCGCACCGGCGCCGCCCCGGCGAACTCGCCTCCTCCGGCCGCGGCCTGATGCTGATCGAACTCCTCGCGGACGCCTGGGGGGTGGACCCGCGGGGCGAGGGCAAGAGCATCTGGTTCGAGCTCTACGAGCCGGGGGGCCCGGCGGCCGGCTTGTCGGAGGGGGCGGCGTAGCGCTCCCTCAGCTCCTGCACGACCCCGAAGGCCGCGGCGGTCAGCGGGACCGCGAGGAGCATGCCGAGGATGCCTGCGACCGAGGCGCCCGCCGTGATCGCCAGCATCACCACGGCCGGATGCATCTGCACGGTCCGGCTCTGGATCACCGGTTGCAGCACGTGCCCCTCCAGCACCTGCACCGCGAGCACCACCCCGAGCGCCCACAGCGCGATCACGAAACCCCGGTCGGCGAGGGCGACCAGCACGGCCACCGCGCCGGAGATGAAGGCGCCCAGGTAGGGGATGTAGGCGCCGACGAAGACGAGCGCGCCGAGCCCGAGCGCGCCGGGCACCCGCAGGACCAGCAGCCCCACGGTGATGCACAGGGCGTCGATGAGCGCGATGAAGGTCGTACCCCGCATGAACCCCTCCACCGCGGCGAAGGCGCGGCGGGCCATGGCCTCCACGGTGTCGGCGGTGCCGCCGGGCGCGAGGGAGCGCAGGCCCGCCATGGCCCGGTGCGAGTCGCGCAGGAAGAAGAAGACGAGCAGCAGCGCGAGCACGGCCATGGCGATGGACTCGGCGACGACGCTGACGCCGCTGATGACGTTGGACGCGGCCGTCCCGCCGAACCTGCGCAGCAGCTCCCCGGAGTTGGCGGCGAGGTCGTCGAGACCGGTCCCGGCGGCCCCGAAGTGCCGCGAGAGGCTCTTGGCGGCGTTCCTGAGCGAGGAGATGATCTGGTCGCCGCTGTCGATGAGCGCGGCGACGATGATGTACACGGCACCGCCGACGACGGCCACGACGGCGACACAGGTGAGCCCGGCCGCCACCGACGTCTGCACCCCCACCCGCACCAGCCGCCGGTACAACGGCCCGAGCAGCGCGGTCCCGAGCAGCGCGAGCAGCACCGGGATCACGGCCGTACGCAACTCCCCGCACAGCAGCACCCCGACCCACCCCACCCCCGCGCCGAGCAGCAGCACGGCGCACCAGGCGGCGAACCGGCGGACGGGATCGGGTAGCACCTGCACGCGTCCAGCGGATCACGCACCGCCACGGCTGTCCTGCCGCGGGGGTCCGGGCGGGTGAGGAAGCGCCCGGACGGCCGGCGTACGGTCGGGGCATGGAGAGCACAACCGTCGCCTTACGCCCCGCGCGCCCCGAGGACCGCAAGGCCATCGCGGCGCTCGACGGGTCGTTCACGACCGACGCCGTGTACGAAGTGACCGTGTCGGAGCAGGGTTTCGGGATCCGTCCGGTGCCCGTCGACCCGCCCGTGCACAAGGTCTTCCCCGACGACGACGATGACGATGTCGACGGCGAGGCCGAGGGCGCGGGTGAGGACGAGGGCGAGCCGGAGCTGACCCGGACGACGGTCGCCGTCGCCCCGGACGGGCTCTGCGGCTTCGTGACGGCGTCCTTCGCGCCGTGGAACGCCCGCCTGACGATCCGTGACATCGAGGTCGCCCCGGCGTGGCGGGGCAAGGGCGTGGGGCGGGCCCTGATGCGGCACGCCGTCGACTTCGCGCGGGAGTGCGGGGCGGTGCACGTGTGGCTGGAGGTCAGCAACGTCAACGCCCCCGCCGTCCGCGCCTACCTGCGGATGGGTTTCGTCTTCTGCGGGCTGGACACCTCGCTCTACGACGGCACGCCGTCCGCCGGCGAACAGGCGCTCTTCATGGTCCGGCCGGTGCGCTGATTTGCGGGGCCACCGGCCCGCGGCGCAGGCTGGAAGGATCCGACGGGCCCGGTCACCGGGCCAGGAGGCGAGGTCCGCGATGAGCAGGCTGGAAGAGCACATCGACATCGACGCCCCCGCGCAGAAGGTCTGGGACCGGCTGCACGACGTCGAGTCGTACGCGACGTTCATCGACGGCGTCCGGCGCGCCTATCCGCAGGGCGCCGACCGCGCGCATCTCGACGTCCGGGCCGGCGATGTGGAGCGGGAGTTCGAGGCCGTCCTCGACGACCGCGTGAGCGACCAGGTCATCTCCTGGCGGACGCAGGGCAGCCCGGAGCTGAAGGGCACCCTGTCGGTACGGCCGCTGGACCGCGACCACAGCCAGGTGCAGGTCCGGCTGGAGTACGAGCCGGCAGCCGTGCAGAACGCCTTCGGCGGCCCCAAGGGGATGGCCCAGGTCCATCGCATCGAGAACACGGTCCGGGGCGACCTGCGGCAGTTCAAGAGTCTGGTGGAGGGCTGACCGCGGCGAGGCCCCGCCCTCGTGGGGCAGGGCCTCGCCGACGGCGCTCGTGGCGGGCGGAGGTCCTACAGCCCGCCCTCGGTCATGCCGTGCACCGCCGGGACCGTGCCGAGCCGGCCCTTCTGGAAGTCCTCGAAGGCCTGCATCAGCTCGTCCTTGGTGTTCATCACGAACGGGCCGTAGTGGGCCATCGGCTCCCGGATCGGCCGCCCGCCGAGGAGGACGACCTCCAGGTCCGGCGTGTGCGAGTCCTGCTTCTCGTCCGCGCGGACGGTCAGCGAACCGCCGGCGCCGAAGACGGCCGTCTGCCCCAGGTGGATCGGGCGGCGCTGCGGACCCACGCTGCCGCGGCCCGCGAGGACGTACGCCAGCCCGTTGAAGTCCTCCCGCCACGGCAGGGTGACCTCCGCGCCCGGGGCGAGGGTCGCGTGGATCATCGTGATCGGCGTGTGCGTGATGCCGGGGCCCTGGTGGCCGTCCAGCTCACCGGCGATGACCCGCAGCAGCGCGCCGCCGTCGGGGGAGGTGAGCAGCTGGACGTTGCCGCCGCGGATGTCCTGGTAGCGCGGGGCCATCATCTTGTCCTTGGCGGGCAGGTTCACCCACAGCTGGAGCCCGTGGAACAGGCCGCCGGACATCACCAGGGACTCCGGCGGGGCCTCGATGTGCAGCAGACCCGAGCCGGCCGTCATCCACTGGGTGTCGCCGTTGGTGATGGTCCCGCCGCCGCCCTGGCTGTCCTGGTGGTCGAAGACGCCGTCGATGATGTAGGTGACGGTCTCGAAGCCGCGGTGGGGGTGCCAGGGGGTGCCCTTGGGCTCGCCCGGCGCGTACTCCACCTCGCCCATCTGGTCCATCATGATGAACGGGTCGAGATGGCGGTAGTTGATCCCGGCGAACGCCCGGCGGACCGGGAAGCCCTCACCCTCGAAACCGCTCGGAGCGGTCGTGACGGCGAGCACGGGACGTGCCACGGCGTCGGCGGGAGCGGTCACACGGGGCAGCGTCAGCGGGTTCTCGACGGTCACTGCAGGCATGGTGGGTACCTCCTTGGTACGCCCACTTTAGTTGAGTGTTGAACTTCTTGCCACCCAGAACAGAGAGAGCCCGGAGGGCATTCCCTCCGGGCTCTCTCACGGTCGGACGCGCGGATCAGCCGCCGCCGTACATCCGGCGCATCGCGAAGTCGACCATCTGCTCGACCGCCTTCGCGTCGAACACCATCCGGTGCTCGCCCTCCATGTCCAGGACGAAGCCGTAGCCGGTCGGCAGCAGGTCGATCACCTCGGCGCCGGTGATGACGAAGTACTTGGACTCCTTGCCCGCGTACCGGCGCAGCTCCTTCAGCGAGGTGAACATCGGGATCACCGGCTGCTGGGTGTTGTGCAGCGCGAGGAAACCGGGGGTGTCGCCGCGCGGGCAGTACACCTTGGAGGTGGCGAAGATCTGCTGGAAGTCCTCGGCGGACATCTGGCCGGTGGTGAAGGCGCGCACCGCGTCCGCGAGCGAGGGCGGGGACGGCTCCGGGTAGAGCGGCGGCTGCTGGCCGTACCCGCCGACACCGCCCGGCATCTGCTGCTGCGGCGGGGCGTACTGCTGCTGAGCCGCACCCCCGTCCATGGGCTGGCCGTATCCGTACATGGGCGCAAGCGTACCGAGCCGCCCCGCCGCCCGAACGGCTATGGGGCCGAAACCTCTCGGGTCAGCCGGGAGCTCCACGGGCACCAGATCAGCCCGGGCAGGAAGGCGCCGCCCGCCTCGTCCAAGTGGTCCTCGACATAGGGGAGGGTGGCGTCGCAGACCTCGATGGCCACGTCGAAGAAGTCCACGGTCTCCGGGTTGTAGTGGAAGGACCACCTCGGGTTGTAGTCCGCCTGACGCTTGATGATCCGTCCGAAGATGTGGGGCCGGTCGTGCGTCCTGCCGCTGAGCAGGTCCCGGGCGTGCCGGATCTTGGCCGGGTCGTCGATCCGGACGATCGCCCGCTCCCGGGTGATGTCGGTGAACTCGAAGTAGGCCGGGTCCGCCGCCTGGGAGGGGTGGGCCAGCCCGACGGTGAGCATCGCCGCCGCCGCCAGTCCGCCCAGCCTGGTCAGGACTCGTCGCATGCATGCCTCCGAACGCGAGAGGAGAACGATCAGTCACGGAAAGTAGCGAACGAGTTACGCGACGCGCCCGGAACGGAGGCATGCATTCACCCGGACGGCCGAGGCGTGCGGGGGCACGGGAGGCGCACTTGAGACGCGTCACAGATGGCCGGATCAGGGTTGCGGTTTATTACCGGCGGGTAGCATCATCGTAGCTACTTGTTGGTACGTGAACTAGGTGCGAGGAGTCAGTGCCTCGCCGATCCCTCTACGGAGCCGTCGCCATGGGGCACTACAAGTCGAATCTCCGCGACATCGAGTTCAACCTCTTCGAAGTACTGGGGCGCGACAAGGTGTACGGCACCGGCCCGTTCGAGGAGATGGACGTCGAGACCGCCAAGAGCGTCCTGGAGGAGCTGACCCGCCTCTCCGAGAACGAGCTGGCCGCGTCCTTCGCGGACGCCGACCGCAACCCGCCGGTCTTCGACCCGGAGACCAACACCGCGCCGGTCCCCGAGTCCTTCAAGAAGAGCTACCAGGCCTTCATGGACTCCGAGTACTGGCGGCTCGGCCTGCCCGAGGAGATCGGCGGCACCACCTCGCCGCGCTCCCTGATCTGGGCCTACGCCGAGCTGATCCTGGGCGCCAACCCGGCCGTGTGGATGTACTCCTCGGGTCCGGCGTTCGCCGGCATCCTCTTCGAGGAGGGCAACGAGGTCCAGAAGCACATCGCCAAGATCGCCACCGAGAAGCAGTGGGGCTCCACCATGGTGCTCACCGAGCCGGACGCCGGCTCGGACGTGGGCGCCGGCCGCACCAAGGCCGTGCAGCAGGAGGACGGCTCCTGGCACATCGAGGGCGTGAAGCGCTTCATCACCTCGGGTGAGCACGACATGTCGGAGAACATCCTCCACTACGTGCTCGCGCGCCCCGAGGGCGCCGGCCCCGGCACCAAGGGCCTGTCCCTCTTCCTCGTCCCGAAGTACCTCTTCGACTTCGAGACCGGCGAGCTGGGCGAGCGCAACGGCGTCTACGCCACCAACGTCGAGCACAAGATGGGCCTGAAGGCGTCCAACACGTGCGAGATGACCTTCGGCGACAAGCACCCCGCCAAGGGCTGGCTGATCGGCGACAAGCACGACGGCATCCGCCAGATGTTCCGCATCATCGAGTTCGCCCGCATGATGGTCGGCACGAAGGCGATCTCCACGCTGTCCACCGGCTACCTGAACGCGCTGGAGTACGCCAAGGAGCGCGTCCAGGGCCCGGACCTGGCCAACTTCATGGACAAGACCGCGCCCAAGGTCACCATCACCCACCACCCCGACGTGCGCCGCTCGCTGATGACGCAGAAGGCGTACGCGGAGGGCATGCGCGCCCTGGTGCTGTACACCGCCTCGGTCCAGGACGCCATCCAGATCAAGGAGGCGAACGGCGAGGACGCCTCCGCCGAGCACGCGCTGAACGACCTGCTGCTGCCCATCGTCAAGGGCTACGGCTCCGAGAAGGGCTACGAGCAGCTCGCCCAGTCGCTGCAGACCTTCGGCGGCTCCGGCTTCCTCCAGGAGTACCCGATCGAGCAGTACATCCGGGACTCCAAGATCGACACCCTCTACGAGGGCACCACGGCGATCCAGGGCCAGGACTTCTTCTTCCGGAAGATCGTCCGCAACCAGGGCGCCGCGCTGAACTCCCTCGCCGAGGACATCAAGAAGTTCCTGGCTCTCGGCACCGGCGGCGAGGAGCTGGCCGGCGCCCGCGAGCACCTGGCCAAGGCGGCCGTGGAGCTGGAGGCGATCGTCGGCCTGATGCTGACCGACCTCGCCGCGACCGAGCAGGACACCAAGAACATCTACAAGGTCGGCCTGAACACCACCCGCCTGCTCATGGCCTCCGGTGACGTCGTCGTCGGCTACCTGCTCCTCAAGGGCGCCGCGATCGCCGCCGAGAAGCTGCCCACCGCCCCGGCGAAGGACAAGGCCTTCTACACCGGCAAGATCGCCGCGGCGAAGTTCTTCGCGGCGAACGTCCTGCCGGGCGTCACGCTCGCCCGCAAGGTCGCCGGCAACGTCGAGCTGGACCTGATGGAGCTGGACGAGGCCGCCTTCTAGACGCCCCCGTCCCGGACCTTCCGGACGACCCGTCCCGGACCGTACCGGCGTCCCGCCACGGACGTACCGGACGTCCCCGACGATTCCCCGCACGGGCCCGCTCTCTTTCCGGGAGCGGGCCCGTGCACGTCGTTAAGGTGAATCCCATGAGCGCACCATCCCGCCCGTCACCCGCCGCCGCCCCTCCAGCGGGCGCTGCGCGCGCACCTCTCACCTTCGACCGCGGCCACACCGACGACCTGATGTCCTTCCTGGCGGCGAGCCCGTCGCCGTACCACGCCGTGGCGAACACCGCCGAGCGGCTGGAGAAGGCGGGCTTCAGGCAGGTCGCGGAGACGGACGCCTGGGACGGGACCCATGGCGGCAAGTACGTGCTGCGCGGCGGCGCGATCGTGGCCTGGTACGTGCCCGAGGGCGCCGAGCCGCACACTCCCTTCCACATCATCGGCGCGCACACCGACTCCCCGAGCCTGAGGGTCAAGCCGCGCCCGGACAGCGGGGCGCACGGCTGGCGGCAGGTCGCCGTCGAGATCTACGGCGGCCCGCTGCTCAACTCCTGGCTGGACCGGGACCTCGGCCTGGCCGGCCGGCTGACCCTGCGCGACGGCTCCTCGGTCCTGGTCAACGTGGACCGGCCGCTGCTGCGGGTGCCGCAGCTCGCCATCCACCTGGACCGCTCGGTCAGCGCCGAGGGACTCAAGCTCGACAAGCAGCGGCACCTTCAGCCGGTGTGGGGACTCGGCGACGATGTGCTGGACGGCGACCTCATCGCCTTCCTGGAGCAGGAGGCCGGGCTGACGGCGGGCTCGGTGACCGGCTGGGACCTGATGACGCACCCGGTGGAGCCGCCGGCCTACCTGGGCCGGGACCGCGAGCTGGTGGCCGGGCCGCGCATGGACAACCTGCTGTCCGTGCACGCCGGTGCCGCCGCCCTGGCCGCCGTCGCGACCTCCGGCGCCCCGCTCACCCGGATCCCGGTGCTGGCCGCCTTCGACCACGAGGAGAACGGCTCCCAGTCGGACACCGGCGCGGACGGCCCGCTGCTCGGGTCCGTCCTGGAGCGCTCGGTGCTGGCGCGCGGCGGCTCGTTCGAGGACCGGGCCCGCGCGTTCGCCGCGTCGGTCTGCCTGTCCTCCGACACCGGCCACGCCGTCCACCCCAACTACGCCGAGCGGCACGACCCCACGCACCACCCGCGCGTCAACGGCGGCCCGATCCTCAAGGTCAACGTCAACAACCGCTACGCCACGGACGGTGCGGGCCGCGCGGTGTTCGCCGCGGCCTGCGAGAAGGCGAACGTCCCCTTCCAGAGCTTCGTCTCCAACAACTCCATGCCGTGCGGCACCACCATCGGCCCGATCACCGCGGCCCGGCACGGCATCCGCACGGTCGACATCGGCGTGGCGATCCTGTCCATGCACAGCGTCCGCGAACTGTGCGGCGCCGACGACCCGTTCCTCCTGGCGAACGCCCTGACGGCCTTTCTGGAGGGCTAGCCGGGGCCTCGCCGGGTACCCGGACGGCACCGGAGATTCCGGAACCGGAAGGGGAGGCGAGGTCTCATGGGTCTCGGCGGATGCATCATCCTCATCGCCGTAGGGGCCATTCTGACGTTCGCGACCGACTGGCAGATGCAGGGTGTCAACCTCACCGTCGTCGGCCTGATCCTGATGGCCGTGGGCCTGATCGGGGTGGCGACGTTCAGCGGCATCGCCCGACGCCGCCGGGTGGTGGTGCCACCGGCGACACCGGTGGTGGAGGACGAACCCCGCCACCACCACCGCGCGGACGGCTACTCGGACGGCTACGGCGTCTGACGGCTGAACCCGCCTGCTCGTCGAGGTGGGTTCAGCCGTTTCACATACAACTGGCTTCTTAACTCAGTAATCTGCTGAGTTATGGACTTCACCATTATCAAGCACGCCGTCGAAGTCGATGACGGCATCAAGCGGCTGTCCATGCGCTTCATCAAAAAACACGCCGCGCCGGAACGCGCACGACTGAGCGCGGAGTTGTGTGCGGAGATCGGCGAGGAGTTCGAGCGCATCGGGCTGACCACTCTGCCGCGGACCCTCCCGACATCCGAAAACGAGTTCGTCTGGGTCATCAAGCGAGACAGCGCCCTCGGCGAAGTCGCGGCCGTCGCCGCGGCGCTGGCGGACCTGGAGAAGCTGAAGATGAACCCCTTGCCTCAGGTCTTCGCCAACTACCCCCTCGCTCAGCGGTATTTGAGCTAGACCGCCTACGACATCCGACGTACCTGATTTGGTAGGCGGGCCAGGTCCAAAAGTGGTGCGGTGAACCCTGGCGCGTGCGTAGCGTTGATCTCCACACAGGCCAGCAGTCACTTGCCTGACTGACTGTCACCTGTGCATCAACAGCACCGCGCGACCCAGGAGTACGCATGAGCAGCACCGAAGGAATACCCACCCCGCAGAATGACCCCATCTTCGTCATCGGCGCCTCGGGGCGATTGCCGCTTCGCACGATCAGCGCGCTGGAAATGAGACACACGGAGATCCAGGGGCATCTGCATAAGTGGCGTGCTCTGCTCGGCGACCGGCTGCACACCGCCACAAAGGGGCAATTACCACACCCCAGTAGACGCGTCAAGGGTGAATATGACGCTCGCATGGTGGCCACCAGCGCGACGGCCGCACGCGCCCTGGGCCACCGACACGCCAGACGGCTGACCGAGTCGCTCACCGAGTTCCCCCGGCTCCATGTCTCCCGCATGACCAAGCGGCACGCCCGGCAGGCCGAACGGGACATCCTCGAATGGCAGTGCACGCTCCTTGACGGACGGCCCTCCGGCCTCGCCCTCATCCACACCAGCCGCGGGGTCCTCTGGTACCGCCTCACCGCGGAGGGCCCGGACGTCGAGCCGCTCGCACCGGACTCTGCCGTCTGGCAGGCCCTTCCCGCGAGCCCGGCCGAGGTCGAGCTGCTCCTGACCCCCGCAAAACTCGCCGCGTACGCCGCTTATCAGCACGGGTGCTACCCGGACCGTCGCTGCAGGCCTGCCTGGCTCCCACCCGAGTTGCCTTGGGCAGATCGGTGCATCACCCTCGATATCACCGCATAACGCCTGCTCGGGCGGCGAGTTCACGGACTCGCCGCCCTTCAGGCGTTTCACTCCGGACCACCTCAGGAGACGCACACCCATGACCACCGGCACACCCGCCGCCCTGTCCCTCGACGTCGAGTGGGGGAAGGACACCATCCGGGTCACCAACGTCCCGGCCCAGTTGCCCCCGGATCCCACGGACACCCAGATCGCCGCGGTCGTGGCGGCGGGCCGGGCCAACCCGAGCACCTGGCTGCCGGACCCGTCCTGGGAGGCCATCGCGCGGGCCACGCCCCGCCCGGAGGCGCTGGCCGTGCAGCTCCGTCCGACTCCGGACGACCCTTCGGGCCTCCTGATGGTCGAGAACGTCGAAGGCGCGACCTTGCGTTCCGTCCCCACCCGGATCCTGCTGAGCGAGATCTTCCCGGGCCCTCAGCCGCGTACGGGCATGGAGGTGTCCGAGGTACCCGACCCGCACGTACTCGGTGTCACGCACGAGAGCCGTCCCGCCGCGCTCGTGGAGTACCGCTACGAGAACCTCGCCCACCTGCGCAATCACGTGTGGCAGACGATCCACGCGACCCTGTCGCTCAACAGCTACGCGACCTCCATCCTCACCCGTTCCGTCACCAGGAACCTGATCACCCACCCCGTGAAGATCACCTTCGAGGACGGCACCGAGCCGCTGCACGTGCTCGTCGTCCGTGACGGCATCACCCGGCTCGCCAGCGCCTGGGCGGTCCAGGCCGGTCACGGCGCCGACCCCGCGGAGGTCGCCGGTCTGGCGACGGACGCGCTGCTCGGCAGGGCCACCGTGCCGACGGCCGCGGGCCCCGGCCTCGCGCAGCGGCTGTCGGCCGGCCGAGCACAGTGGCGGCAGGAGCTGCGCGCGGAGTTCGACCAGGAGATGAAGGGCGCGGCACCGGGGCTCCGGGCCGCGCAGATCGCCCAGTCCTACGTCGTCCCGGCCCAGATCGCCATCGGTGTCGAGAGCCACCACGGCCGGGTGCTGTCCGCCGAGGACGTCTTCGACGACGCCATCCGGTCCGTGCTGGCCTCCGTGCACGTCGAGTTCAAGCAGTGGGACGCGGCCGCCCAGAACGTGGAGGTCATCACCCGCGCCCTGAAGCGGATCATCCAGCAGGGCGACCCGCGCTGGAACACGGCCGAACTCCAGGCGGTGTACGGCCTCGCCGTCGGCCGGATCCCCGTGGCCGACCTTCCGCAGGTCTTCGGCGGTGACCCGGCTCCGCCCGGCACCGCGCTGTGGCGCGCCGTCTATCTGGTCAGCGCGCTGACCCAGCCGGACCTCCTGGAGCTGCTCAAGGACCAGGCGAAGGCCATCAAGGGCGGCAAGCGGATGAGCATGAAGGGGTTCGGCGAGCTGCTGGGTCCGATCATCGACCTGCCCTGGCGCGCGCAGAAGAAGCTCGTGACCAAGCAGGCCCGCAACGCGTGGAACAACGGCGGTGTGCTGTCGAACGACGTCGTCAGCGGCTGGACGCCGGTGCCCACCGACGACTTCACGACCTTGATCGAACCGGCGATGAAGGGCGACTACGACGCCCGCCGCACCCTGGCCGTGGCCGGCGGTGTGGCGCTGATCGCCGACAAGCTCCTGACCAGGAACGTCGGCTCGTCGCTCGGTGTCAAGCGGGAGAAGGGCGGGGTGCCGTTCCGGTCCGACGTCAACAAGGTCATCGAGGGACTGTCCCGTCAGACGAACGAACTCGGGCTGTGGACGCTCGCGCTGGCCGCCAACACCTTCCGCAGCGACGACCTGCCGCAGAACTCCGTACCGAAGCTGAGTCTCACCGGCAAGGAGACGGCCCCGTCCGACGAGCCGCCCTACGTCTACTTCAAGGTGGACCTCGCGGCCGAGGACCGCATCGCCCGGGACCCCGCGGGCGTGCCCGTGCCGCTGTACGAGTGGGACGTCGTGGCGGCCTCGGACCCGGACCGGGCCACACAGGTCGTGGTGCCGCCGTCGGCCGTCACCCCGGCGCCGGTCCACGTCCCGCCGCCGACCGCGGTGGGCGGCGAGCCGGAGCCGGCCGAGGGGGGGCCCGCTGCGGAGGAGCCGGCTGAGGGGGGCGAGGCCACCGGCGCCGCACCCGGCGCCCCGGTCCCGGGTCCGGACCCCGTGACCACCCTGTTCCACTACGGCGCGGTACCCGGCCCCCGCAGCCATGACCCCTCGGTTCCGCCCAGCCAGCGTGCCGCCGGGCACCGCAAGGCCCTCCACCTCGGGGTGCAGGGGGCCCGGGACGCGCTGGACCATCTGCACGCCCTGGAGCCCGAGGTCGGGGGGCACACCCCGATCGTCCCCGTGGAACAGCTCGACGAGTTGCACGACCTCCTGGTCGGCATCCTGACGGACGTGGAGAACCTTCGGCGCAGGACCACGGGGGGCCATGCGGACCCCGCGCCGGAGGACGGTGACCCGGAGGCGGAGGAAGCCCTGGAACTCGCCCAGGACTGACGGATCTCAGCCTCCCCCGCGGGCGGCCTCGTCCATCCCGGCCAGCACCAGCGGCAACCGGGCCGCCCCGCCCGGTACGAGGCGCAGGGGGATGCCCCAGTCCCGCTGGTGGACGTGGCAGGCGGGGTATGCGGTGGCCGGGTCGTCGTCGCAGCTGGCGGCCATCGCGGAGATGTGCAGGACGCCCTCGGTGACGGCCGGGTTCAGCTCCAGCTCGCGGGACAGGTCCGGGTCCGCCCCCTCGCCCTTCAGCAGCAGCTCGGGCGGGGTGGCGGAGACCAGCAGACGGGTCGCGGGGCCGTACCGCGTGTCGGGCTGCTGGCCCGCCGGGGCCCGGAAGACGACGTCCAGCCGGAGTCTGCCGGGGTTCACCTCCGTCGCCGCCCGCCGGGTGCGGTGGGCGGCCGGCTCCACGCGCACCGCCTCCTCCGGCAGCCGCAGCCGGGTCAGCCGGTGCCGGGCCGACTCCACGACCACGATGTCCTCGCCGGCCAGCACCGCGTCGCTGGGCTCGCGCAGGCCGGTGGCGAGCGTGGTGACCTCGCCGGTGGCGGGGTCGTAGCGGCGCAGTGCGTGGTTGTAGGTGTCGGCGACGGCGACCGAGCCGTCCGGCAGGGCCGTGACGCCCAGCGGGTGCTGGAGCAGGGCCCGGTCCGCGGCGCCGTCCCGGTGGCCGAAGTCGAACAGGCCGGTGCCGACGGCCGTGTGCACCCGCCCGTCGCGGTCCACCCAGCGCAGGGCGCTGGTCTCGGAGTCGGCGAGCCACAGCCGGTCGGCGGTGGCCGCGAGGCCGGAGGGCTGGGCGAACCAGGCCTGCGCGGCCGGACCGTCGACCAGGCCCTCGTTAGCGGTGCCCGCCGCCACGGCCACCGTGCGGGTGGCCGGGTCGTACGTCCACAGCTGGTGGACGCCCGCCATCGCGATCCAGACCGTGCCGCCGAAGACCGCCACGTCCCACGGGGACGAGAGATCCACCTCGCGGGCCGGGCCGGAGGTCGCCGAGCCCCGCCACCACTGCTTCCCGGTGCCCGCCAGGGTCGTCACCTCGCCCGTGGCCAGATCCAGGCGGCGCAGGGCGTGGTTGACGGTGTCGGCGACCACCACCGAGCCGTCGTCCAGGAGCGCCAGGCCCTGCGGCTCGTTGAAGGACGCCTCCTCGGGGCCGCCGTCGGCGAACCCGCGCGCGCCGGACCCGAGCCGCCGTACGACGGTCTCGGTGTCCTCGGCCAGCTCCACCAGCTGGTGCCGGGTGGTGTCGCTGACCAGGACGTTCCCCGACGGCAGCAGCAGCGCCTTGCCGGGGAAGCGCAGCGTCGTCGGCTCGGGCTCCGGCGGCACATACGGGCCGTCGCCGCGGCGCAGGGTGCCCTTCGCCTCGTGCTCCGCCTCCAGCTCCGTGACCAGCCGCTCGATGGCGGGCACGTGGCCCTCGCCCGCGTGCTGGGCGACGACGTACCCCTCGGGGTCGATCACCACGAGCGTCGGCCAGGCGCGCACCGCGTACTGCTTCCAGGTGGCCAGCTCGGGGTCGTCCAGGACCGGGTGCGCCACGCCGTAGCGCTCCACGGCGTCCGCGACCGCCCGGTGGTCGGCCTCGTGCACGAACTTCGGCGAGTGCACCCCGATCACCACGAGCGTGTCCCGGTGCTTGTCCTCCAGCTCGCGCAGCTCGTCCAGGACGTGCAGGCAGTTGATGCAGCAGAAGGTCCAGAAGTCCAGGACGACGATGCGCCCGCGCAGGTCGGCGAGGGTGTACTGCCGGCCTCCCGTGTTCAGCCAGCCACCCTTGCCGATCAGCTCGGGAGCGCGTACGCGGGCCCGCCGGCGTGCGGAGTCGGTCATGGATCCAGAGTGCCATCCGGGGCCGACAGCCGGTCCGGGCCTGTGGACAACTCCGTCAGTCCTGGTGGACGACGTTCCGGCCGGGGCCGCCGGAGAGCGTGTCGCGGCCCGGGCCGCCGTACAGCCTGTCGTTGCCGCTGTTGCCCCACAGCCTGTCGTCGCCGCTGTTGCCGTGCAGGACGTCGTGGCCCTTGCCGCCGTACAGGGTGTCGGCGCCGGTGCCGCCGGAGAGCGTGTCGGCGCCGTCGTCGCCGGCCAGGTCCTGACCCCCGGCGCCGCCGCGCAGCACGTCGGCGCCCTTGCCGCCCTTGGCGATGATCAGGTCGCCGTTCGCGTTGATCGTGTCGTCGCCGTCGTCGCCGAAGGCCAGCGCCGCCTTGCCGACCGTGAGGCTGTCGTCGCCCGCGCCGCCCGAGACGTCGCTGCCGTCGAGGCGGCCGGTGCCGGTGAGCCTGTCGTTCCCGGGGCCCAGGTCGATCCGCGCGAAGTAGTACACCTGATCGGTGCGGTTCGCGTAGGAGACGGTGTCGCCCCGGTCGCCGAGGTCCATCGTCAGGGCGGCGTACGGGTCCTGGCTCTCCTCGGCGGTGACCGTGCAGGAGACCTTGGTGCGGTCGGCGCCGCTCGGGTGGGCGCAGCCGCGGCCCGCCGTGATCGCCACGGCGTCGTCGATCACGTAGGTGAGGTGGGTCCGGTCGTCGGTGAGGGACGCGGTGACCGTCACCTTGTTGGTCTGTCCGGGTGCGGCCCGGTAGGCGAGCTGCCAGCCGTACTGGTTGACCTCGGCGGTGGCCGGCGCGGGGGCCGCCGAGGCGGTGCCGGACAGGGCGGACGGCACGGCCAGAGCGGCCGTGCAGACGGCCAGGGCGAAGGCGCGGCGCCGGGGGCGAGCGGACATGGAGGGCCTCCGTGAGGGACGGGCTTCTCAGCTGCTGTGCGCTGACTTCCGCACCGTTCGACTCGGGGGCCCTCCCCGGGGTTGGCCGTCGTCCGCCCGCGCGCCGGAAGTTCACCGGGGCGACACCCGGCGTCCCGGCGGATTCGGCCGCCCCGTCAGGCGAGCGCGTGGCCGGTGGTCGCGTCCACGTGTGCGGGGACGTCCTCGTGCCGGTCGCCGACGCTCAGCGTCCCGGTGGGCTCGAAGACGAGGATCTCGGTGGGCACGGGCGCGTACGGCTTGTGTTCGACCCCGCGCGGGACGGTGAACACCGAGCCCTTGGGCAGCACCACCGTGCGTTCGCCGGCCGGCTCGCGCAGCCCGATGTGCAGCTCGCCGGCGAGGACCAGGAAGAACTCGTCGGTGTGCTCGTGCGCGTGCCAGAGATGCTCGCCCTCCACCTTCGCCACGCGCACGTCGTAGTCGTTGACGGCGGTGACGATGCGGGGGCTCCACTGCTCGGTGAAGGAGGCGAGGGCCGCCTCCAGGGAGATGGGTTCCATGGGTTCATCGTCGGGGGTGCCGCGACGGCCGGCGAGTGCTAGAAATCGCATATGCCGCAACGATCCTCTCACCGTGTCGTGCTGGTGGTCGACGACAACTCCAACCCCTTCGAGATGAGCTGTGCCATCGAGATCTTCGGGCTCGCGCGGCCCGAACTGGGGCGGGAGCTGTACGACTTCCGGCTGTGCGCGGCCGAGCGGGAGACCCGGATGCGGGACGGCTTCTTCACGCTCACCGGGGTCGCCGGGCTGGAGGCCGCCGAGTCCGCCGACACGCTGATCGTGCCGAACCGGCCCGACACCGAGGTCCCGCGCGCGGAACGCGTCCTGGACGTGATCCGGCGGGCACACGCGCGTGGCGCCCGGCTCGTCGGCTTCTGCTCGGGCGCGTTCACCCTCGCGGAGGCCGGGCTGCTGGACGGGCGCCGGGCGGCCTGCCACTGGATGTGGGCCGAGGACTTCCGGGCCCGCTTCCCGCGCGTGCGCCTGGAGGCGGACGTGCTCTTCGTGGACGACGGCGACATCCTCACCGCCTCCGGCAGCGCCTCCGCGCTCGACCTGGGCCTGCACCTCGTCCGCCGGGACCACGGCGTGGAGATCGCCAACCACGTCTCCCGGCGGCTCGTGTTCGCCGCGCACCGCGATGGCGGGCAACGGCAGTTCGTGGAGCGGCCGGTGCCCGCGGTGCCCGACGAGTCGCTCGGCCCGCTGCTGGCCTGGGCCCAGGAACGGCTGGGCGAGCCGCTGACCGTCGCGGACCTCGCCGCCCGCGCGGCCGTCTCCCCCGCCACCCTGCACCGCCGCTTCCGCAGCCAGCTGGGTACGACCCCGCTGGCCTGGCTCACCGGGGAGCGCGTGGCCCTGGCGTGCCGGCTGATCGAGCGGGGCGAGGAGCGGCTGGACGTCGTGGCGGCGCGCAGCGGCCTGGGGACGGCGGCCAATCTGCGGGCCCGGCTGCGGCGGGAGACGGGGCTGAGCCCGTCGGCGTACCGCAGGCGGTTCGGCACCGGGCCCGCGGACCTCACCCGTCCTGCCCCGCCCGGCGCACCGGCTCCGTGACGATCGACCGGCGCCGGGGAAGCGTGACCGTATGAGATTCCTCGTACGCGACCGGATCCTCGGCATCGGTGACGACTGGTGGATCGAGGACGAACACGGCCGGAAGGTGTACCTCGTCGACGGCAAGGCGATGCGGCTGCGCGACACCTTCGAGCTGAAGGACACCCAGGGGCGGGTCCTGATCGACATCCACCAGAAGATGTTCGCCCTGCGCGACACCATGGTGATCGAACGGGACGGCGAGGCCCTGGCCCGGATCAGGCGCAAGCGGCTGTCCCTGCTGCGCAACCACTACCGGGTCGCCCTGGTGGACGGCAGCGAACTGGACGTCAGCGGCAAGATCCTGGACCGTGAGTTCGCCGTCGAGTACGACGGCGAACTCCTCGCGGTGATCTCCCGCCGCTGGCTCAGCGTCCGCGACACCTACGGCGTGGACGTCGTACGGGACGACGCCGATCCGGCGCTGCTGATCGCGGTGGCGGTGTGCGTGATCCACCTCGCCGAGAAGGAGGGCGAGGAGGACTGAGCCTCAAGTGGCACGGGGCCGGCCGCGGTGGCGGGGCGGCTCCAGGCCGAGGACGCGGTCCTTCAGCGCCGGGAACTGTTCGCGGGTCGCGGCCGTCTTCGCCGGGTCGAGGTCGACCGTGAGGACCTCTTCCCCGGCGCCGGCCTCGGCGAGCACCTCGCCCCAGGGATCCACCACGATCGAGTGACCTGCCTGCGGAACTCCGGCGTGGGTCCCGGCCGTTCCACAGGCGAGCACGAACGCCTGGTTCTCCACCGCCCGCGCCTGAGCCAGCAGCGTCCAGTGCGCGCGTCGCCGCTCGGGCCAGCCCGCCGGGATCACCAGCGTCTCGGCGCCGGCGTCGACCAGTCCGCGGAAGAGTTCGGGGAAACGGAGGTCGTAACAGGTGGCCACGCCGAGCGTGGTCCCGGGCAGCCGGACCGTCACCAGGTCCCGGCCCGCACCCATCAGCACGGCCTCGCCCTTGTCGAAGCCGAAGCGGTGGATCTTGCGGTAGGCCGCGGCCAGTTCACCGGAGGGGGAGAAGACGAGAGACGTGTTGTAGAGGGGGCCCTCGGGGTCCCGCTCGGGGATGGAGCCGGCGTGCAGCCACACGCCCGCGTCGCTCGCCGCCTTGGCCATCGCCTCGTACGTCGGCCCTTCGAGCGGCTCGGCCTCCCGGCCGAACTCCTCGTAGGCGAAGGCGCCCGTGGTCCACAGTTCGGGCAGGACGACGAGGTCGGCCCCGCTCTGCTCCCGCACCAGCGCGGCCACCCGCCGCCGCCGGGAGTCGACCGGTTCGCCCTCGTCCACGGCGATCTGGATCAGGGAAGCGCGCACACTACCACCGTCCTGGCATTCGAGTCGTCCACACAGGCCTACGATCGTCACACGAAAGCACTGCCGGGGTGCCTTTCAGCAGCGTAACTTAGCTCCTCAAGACACCCGCCGAAGTGCAGCCGCCCGCTGGCACCGCCGCCACAACCTGCCCGTGTACCGACCGCCGAGGGGTCCCGTTCCGTGAGTCTGCATCCCACCCTCCAGCCCTACGCCGACGCCTGGACACACTCCATCGAAGCGATATCCGAGATGGTGCAGGAGCTCGTCGAGGGCGAGTGGAACCGGCGGACACCCTGCCCCGGCTGGTCGGTGCGGGACATCGTGTCCCATGTCATCGGCCTGGACTGCGAGATGCTCGGCGACCCGCGGCCCATCCACTCCCTGCCGCGCGACCTCTTCCACGTCACCACCGATCACCAGCGCTACATGGAGATGCAGGTCGACGTCCGCCGCCACCACACGGCACCGGAGATGACGGCCGAGCTGGAGTACACGGTCATCCGCCGCAACCGCCAGCTGCGCAACGAGTCCCGGGACCCCGCCACCCTGGTCCGCGGCCCGCTGGGCACGGAAATCACCCTGGAACAGGCCTACCGCACCCGGGCGTTCGACGTGTGGGTGCACGAGCAGGACCTGCGCACCGCCCTGGGCCGCCCCGGCAACCTGGACTCGCCGGGCGCGTACGTCACCCGGGACGTGCTGCTGGAGGCGCTGCCCAAGGTCGTCGCCCATGACGCCGACGCCCCGCGCAGCTCGGCGATCGTGTTCGACGTACACGGCCCCGTCGAGTTCCTGCGCACGGTCCGCGTCGACATCCAGGGCCGCGGCACCGTGGAGACCGCCCCCGCTCTCGGCCCCGCCGCCACCCTCACCCTCGACTGGGAGACCTACGTCCGTCTCGCCTGCGGCCGGGTCACCCCCGAGGCGGTGGCGGACCGGGTGAAGACGGAGGGCGACCAGGACCTGGCGGCGGCGATCCTGCGGAACTTCGCGGTGACCCAGTAGCGACACGCCCGGCGCAAGCCGCCGACGGCGAACGCCCCCACGGGGTGACCGGCCTTCCGGCCGAGTGCGGACGGGTGGGCAGGCGGAAAGCTCCCGGCTCAGGCCGCGGGCACGTGCACCGTCTCCACGCGGCTCGCCACCAACCGCTCCCGCTCCCGCCGCGCCGCCCGCCCCCGCAGCCGCAGGATCTGGCTCACCCCGAGCGCCTGCAGCACGAACACGGCGCTGAACGCCACGGTGTAGTCGTCCCCGGTCGCGTCCAGCAGCACACCGATCGCGAACAGGGTCGTCATGGAGGCGATGAAGCCGCCCATGTTGGTGATGCCGGACGCCGTGCCCTGCCGCTCGGGCGGGTTGGCCGGGCGGGCGAAGTCGAAGCCGATCATCGACGCCGGCCCGCACGCACCCAGCACCGCGCAGAGCACCAGCAGGAGCCACATCGGCGCGTGGTCGCCGGGGTAGGCCAGCGTGACCGCCCACAGCAGCGCGGTGGCGCTCACCGTGCCCAGCGCCAGCGGCAGCCGCGCCGCGTGGTGCCGGGCCACGATCTGGCCGTAGACCAGGCCGATCACCATGTTGGACAGGACGACGAGGGTGAGCAGCTCACCGGCCGTGGCCCGGCTGAGGCCCTGCGCCTCGACGAGGAACGGCAGGCCCCACAGCAGCAGGAACACCATCGCCGGGAACTGGGTGGTGAAGTGCACCCACAGGCCCAGCCGGGTGCCCGGCTCCCGCCAGGACGCGGCGATCTGCCGGCGGACGTAGGCCGCGCCCCGGTGCGCGGAGGGCTCCGGCTCCTGCCCCTCGGGGTGGTCCTTCAGGAACAGCAGGGTCAGGACCAGGACGACGGCGCCGGCCAGCGCGCTGCCCGCGAACGCAGCGGTCCAGCCGACGCCGTGCAGCAGCCGGGACAGGACCAGGGTGGAGACCAGGTTGCCCGCCATGCCGACCAGCCCCGCGAGCTGCGCGACCAGCGGCCCGCGCCGGGCCGGGAACCAGCGGGTGCCGAGCCGCAGCACACTGATGAAGGTCATCGCGTCGCCGCAGCCCAGCAGGGCGCGGGAGGCGAGCGCGGTGCCGTAGGAGGGGGAGAAGGCGAAGCCCAGCTGACCGGCGGTGAACAGGACCGCCCCGATGCTCAGCACCTTCTTCGTGCCGAGACGGTCGACCAGCAGGCCGACGGGTATCTGCATGCCCGCGTAGACGAGCAGCTGGAGTATGGAGAACGTGGAGAGGGCGGAGGCGCCCACGTGGAAGCGGTCGGCCGCGTCGAGGCCGGCCACGCCCAGGGACGTACGGAAGATGACCGCCACGAAGTAGACGGCCACGCCTATGGACCACACGCCGACGGCCCGGCGTCCGCCCGGGGGTGCCCCCTCCGGGGGCGGGTCACCCGGACGGGTGGCGTTGTGCGCGGAAGCGCTCACCGGACCTCACCCCGCGCGAGGTGCGAGAACCAACTCACGTGCCGGTGCACGACCTCGACGGCCGCCTCGGCGTCGCCGGCGCGCAGCGCGTTCAGGATCTCTTCGTGCTCGGCGAGCGTCTTGGCGATCCGGTCGGGGTGGGAGTGCATGACGGCGACGCCCATCCGCAGCTGGCGGTCGCGCAGCTGGTCGTAGAGCCGGGACAGGATCTCGTTGCCCCCGCTGCGCACGATCTCGGCGTGGAAGCAGCGGTCGGTGACCGCGGCGGCGGCCAGGTCGCCCGCGGCGGCCTGTGCCTTCTGCTGCTCCAGCAGCTCCGTCAGGCGTTCCAGCAGGCCCGGCGGCGCGGGTACGGCCTTGCGGGCCGCGTGCTCCTCCACCAGCAGCCGGGTCTCCACCACGTCGGCGATCTCCTGCGCGGAGACCGGCAGGACCAGGGCGCCCTTCTTCGGGTACAGCCGGATCAGGCCCTCGGCCTCCAGCCGCAGCAGCGCCTCCCGGACGGGGGTGCGCGAGACCCCGACGGCCTCGGCCAGCTCCCCCTCGGTGAGCAGGGTGCCGCCCTCGTAGCGGCGGTCGAGCACACCCTGCTTGACGTGGGCGTACACGCGGTCGGCGGCGGGTGGCGGTTTGAGGGACTGCGGGGCGGGCTGCTCGACGGCCGTGTTCATGCCGACAGCATAGATACAACACGTACGCAAGAGACAGGACCGTCCATCATGCGGACGTGACGAAGCCCGCGCGCAGCGACCGCACAACCTTCTGTGCTAGTTACGTGTCACACACATGCGGCCCCCTTCCGTTGCCACCTCACTCGGCCGCATTTCAGGGGCATTCACGACATCCGAGGTACATCACTTTGATTACCGGCATCAAGGGCACCCGCCTCCGCACAGCCGCCGCCGTCGCCGTCACCTCCGGCGCGCTGCTCGCCACCGGTGCCCTCACCGCGGCGCCCGCACAGGCCGTCACCACGCCCTCGATCGTGGCCAAGGGCGGCTACGTGATGAACAACGCGAACGCCAAGACGCTGTACACGAAGGCGGCCGACACCCGGCGCTCCACCGGCTCCACCACCAAGATCATGACCGCCAAGGTCGTGCTCGCGCAGCCGAACCTCAACCTCGACGCCAAGGTCACGATCCAGAAGGCGTACAGCGACTACATCGTCGACAACAACTACGCGTCGAACGCCGGGCTGATCGTCGGCGACAAGGTCACCGTGCGGCAGCTGCTGTACGGGCTGATGCTGCCGTCCGGCTGCGACGCGGCGTACGCGCTCGCCGACAAGTTCGGTTCGGGCTCGACGCGGGCGGCGCGCGTGAAGTCGTTCATCGGCAAGATGAACACCACGGCGAAGAACCTGGGTCTGAAGAACACGCACTTCGACTCGTTCGACGGCATCGGCCACGGCGCCAACTACTCGACGCCGCGCGACCTGACCAAGCTGGCCGGCAGCGCGTTGAAGAACTCCACGTTCCGCACGATCGTCAAGACCAAGTCGTACACGGCGAAGACGATCACCAAGACGGGCAGCACCCGCACGATGAAGACGTGGAAGAACACCAACGGGCTGCTCGGCAGCTACAGCGGCACCATCGGGGTGAAGACCGGCTCCGGCCCGGAGGCCAAGTACTGCCTGGTCTTCGCCGCGACCCGGAACGGCAAGACGGTCATCGGCACCGTCCTCGCCTCCTCCTCCATCGCCCAGCGTGAGACCGACGCGAAGAAGCTCCTCAACTACGGCTTCGCCAAGCTCGGCTGACGATCACTCCGCAGCACCGGGGCCCGCCGCACACAGCGGCGGGCCCTTTTCGTGTGCGGATCCCGGAAAGTTCGCCCTCACCAGTGAACATCTCCCATTCCACTGGCATATTCCATTTCATCCGCTCTACGTTCCGCGACGGAGGTGGTTCACATGAACGAACCCAGGAAGCAATCCGCATCCGCGGGACGGCACGAGGCGATCGACGTCAGCGACTTCGTCTACGCGGCGACCGGAGCCCGCGTCCGCCGGCTGACCATGCCGGACGGGAACCATTGGTTTCCGGCGGTGGACGTCTGCAAGGAACTCGGGCACAGCAACCCGCAGAAGGCGTTGTCCGATCACGTGCCCACAGAGCACCGAGAGTCTCTCGAGACCCTAACTGGAGGTTACGGTCTCAGCATTCCCGCAGGTAGGGGGTGGCGTCGAGACCTGAACGTCATCTCGCTCCAGGGCCTCATCCTCCTCGTCAACGCCTGCACCAAGCCCTCCTGCGCCCCCTTCAAGCAGTGGGTCGCCGAAGTCATCGAGACCGTGCAGCGAGAGGGTTCTTACACTCTCGAAGAGGCCGAGGTGCAGCCGGCCGGACCGGGCGCGCCCATCGCGTACGCCATGCCCGATCAGGTCGCGGAGGCCATCGTCCGGCTGGAGGCGCGCAACCTCCAGCTGGACGAGGAATTCGCGAACGGTCAGCGCGAATCGATCGATCTGCGGAAGGAGATGCTGGCCGTCCAGAAGCAGACGCTCACCGTCCAGGAGGAGACGCTGGCCGTCCAGCGGGAGACGCTGGCCGTCCAGCGGGAAGCGCTGGCCGTCCAGAAGGCCACCCTCGCCGTGCAGCAGGCCATGGTCCGGGCGATGGAGCGCATCGCGGACCGGCTCGACGCGCTCGTACTCGAACGGCGGACGCCCGGCGCATACCTCTCGGTGCCGCCCACCACCGAGACCGTGCTGGCCGACTGGCGGCAGCGGCTCTCCGTGACGGCGGACGTGTGGACCGTGGCCGTGGTGATCGCCCCGATCCTCGTCGAGAAGGGTGAACTGCGCGACCCGCTGGAGTCCATCGCGGCCCGCACCGGCCTCTCGGTGCACCGCGTCAACGCATGCCTCCGCCTGCTGCGCAAGCACGCCTGCATCCGCTCGCAGGGCGGAGCGGAGAACGGAGCACCGGTGTACGTGCTCAACCGGGGCTGAGCGGGTCAGGAGAAAAGGGGGCGGTCGCAAGCTGACTTTGCGGCCGTCCCCTTCTCGTCCCCGAGGTTACCCGTCCGGACGGGCCCTCATGCCCAGGTGATCAGCCTCTTCGGCTGTTCCAGGATCGCAGCGACGTCCGCGAGGACCTTGGAGCCCAGCTCGCCGTCGACCAGGCGGTGGTCGAAGCTGAGGGCCAGGGTGGTGACCTGACGCGGCTTCACCTTGCCCTTGTGGACCCACGGCTGGAGCTTGATCGCACCGACCGCGAGGATGGCCGACTCGCCCGGGTTGAGGATCGGGGTGCCGGTGTCGACGCCGAAGACGCCGACGTTGGTGATGGTCACCGTGCCGCCCTGCATCGCCGCGGGCGAGGTCTTGCCCTCGCGGGCCGTCGACACCAGGTCGCCCAGCGCCTCCGCGAGCTGCGGGAGCGTCTTGTCGTGGGCGTCCTTGATGTTGGGGACGATCAGACCGCGGGGGGTGGCCGCGGCGATGCCCAGGTTGACGTAGTGCTTGAGCACGATCTCCTGGTTGGCCTCGTCCCAGGACGCGTTGATCTCCGGGTTGCGCTTGATGGCGACCAGCAGGGCCTTGGCGATCAGCAGCAGCGGGTTGACCCGCAGCCCCTGCATGTCCTTGTCCTGCTTGAGTTCCTCGACCAGCTTCATCGTGCGGGTCACGTCCACCGTCACGAACTCGGTGACGTGCGGCGCGGTGAACGCCGAGGAGACCATCGCCTGCGCGGTGGCCTTGCGGACGCCCTTGATCGGGATGCGGGTCTCGCGCGCGGCGTCGTACGAGGACGCCACGGGAGCCGGGGCCGCGGGGGTCGCGGGGGCCGTCGTGACCGGGGCCTGCGGCTCGGCCGTCCGCGGTGTGGCCGCCGCGTGGACGTCCTCGCGGGTGATGATGCCGTCCGGGCCGGACGGGGTGATCGCGGCCAGGTCGACACCCAGGTCCTTGGCCAGCTTGCGCACCGGGGGCTTGGCCAGCGGGCGCGGCTTCTCGGCGACCGCGCCGGCATGGCCGTTCAGCTCGGCCTGGATCGCCTGCGCCGGCGCCGGGACGGTGACCTCGGGGCCCTTGCGCGGGCGGCGCTTGGTGGAGGACGTCGCCACGCCGTAGCCCACGAGGACCGGCTGGCGGCCCTCCGGCTTCGGCTCCTCCTGCGGCCGGGCGGGCTCCGCCGCGGGCTGCTCGGCGGGCGCCTCCGGGGCGGCGCCGCCGGCCACGGCCACCGCGATGATGGGCGTGCCCACGTCCACCGTGGTGCCCTCGGGGAAGTGCAGTTCGCGGACCACGCCGTCGTAGGGGATGGGCAGTTCGACGGCCGCCTTCGCCGTCTCCACCTCGCAGACCACCTGGCCGTCCGTGACCGTGTCGCCCGGCTGGACGTACCACTTGAGGATCTCGGCCTCGGTGAGCCCCTCGCCCACGTCGGGCATCTTGAACTCGCGTACGGACGCTTCCGTCATCGTCGTCACGACCCTCTCCTCAGTACGCCAGCGAGCGGTCGACGGCGTCGAGCACGCGGTCCAGGTCCGGCAGGTACGCCTCCTCCAGGCGCGCCGGCGGGTACGGGGCGTGGTAGCCGCCGACGCGCAGGACCGGTGCCTCCAGGTGGTAGAAGCAGCGCTCGGTGATCCGGGCGGCGATCTCCGCGCCGGAGCCGAAGAACACCGGCGCCTCGTGCACCACGACCAGGCGGCGGGTCTTCTCCACCGAGGCCTGGAGGGAGTCGAAGTCGAGGGGGCTGACCGAGCGCAGGTCCAGGACCTCCAGGGACTTGCCCTCCTCGGCCGCCGCGTCCGCGGCCTCCTGGCACAGCTTCACCATCGGGCCGTAGGCCGCCAGGGTGAGGTCGGTGCCCTCGCGGACCACGCGCGCCTTGTGCAGCGGGGCGGGGATCGCCTCGAAGTCGACCTCGGCCTTGTCCCAGTAGCGCCGCTTGGGCTCGAAGTAGATCACCGGGTCGTCGCTCTGGATGGCCTGCTGCATCATCCAGTACGCGTCCGAGGCGTTGGACGGGGAGACGATCTTCAGGCCGGCCACGTGCGCGAACAGCGCTTCGGGCGACTCCGAGTGGTGCTCGACCGCGCCGATGCCGCCGCCGTAGGGGATGCGGACGACGACCGGCAGCTTCACCTTGCCCAGCGAGCGGGCGTGCATCTTGGCGAGCTGGGTGACGATCTGGTCGTAGGCCGGGAAGACGAAGCCGTCGAACTGGATCTCCACCACCGGGCGGTAGCCGCGCAGCGCCAGGCCGATCGCGGTGCCGACGATGCCGGACTCGGCGAGCGGGGTGTCGATGACCCGGCTCTCGCCGAAGTCCTTCTGCAGGCCGTCCGTCACGCGGAAGACACCGCCGAGCTTGCCGACGTCCTCGCCCATGACCAGGACCTTGGGGTCGGCGTCCAGGGCGCGGCGCAGCGACTCGTTGATGGCCTTGGCCATCGCCATCTTCTCGGCCATCTCAGTGACCCCCTTCATCGGCGAACGACGCCTGGTAGGCGGCGAACTGGGCGCGCTCCTCGTCGACGAGCGCGTGCCCGTCCGCGTACACGTTCTCGAAGATGGCGAAGTGGTCCGGGTCGGGCATGGCGCGGACCGCTTCGCGCACTCGTTTGCCCAACGTCTCGGACTCGGCCTCGAGTTCCGCGAAGAATCCCTCGTCCGCGTGGTCTGAAGCCTCCAGGTACCGGCGAAGGCGCAGGATCGGGTCCTTCGCCTCCCAGGCCAGCCGCTCCTCGTCGCCGCGGTAGCGGGTGGGGTCGTCGGAGGTGGTGTGGGCGCCCATGCGGTAGGTGAACGCCTCGACGAGGGTGGGGCCCTCGCCGTTGCGGGCGCGCTCCAGCGCCCACTTGGTGACCGCCAGGCAGGCGAGCACGTCGTTGCCGTCGACCCGGACGCCGGGGAAGCCGTAGCCCTGCGCGCGCTGGTAGAGCGGGACGCGGGTCTGGCGCTCGGTCGGCTCGGAGATCGCCCACTGGTTGTTCTGGCAGAAGAACACCACCGGGGCGTTGTAGACCGCGGCGAAGGTGAACGATTCGGCCACGTCGCCCTGGCTCGACGCGCCGTCGCCGAAGTAGGCGATGACCGCGGAGTCCGCGCCGTCCTTGGCCACGCCCATCGCATAACCGGTGGCGTGCAGCGTCTGGGAGCCGATGACGATCGTGTAGAGGTGGAAGTTGTTGCCGTTGGGGTCCCAGCCGCCGTTGTTCACGCCGCGGAACATGCCGAGCAGGTTGGTGGGGTCGACCCCGCGGCACCAGGCGACGCCGTGCTCGCGGTAGGTCGGGAAGACGTAGTCGTCCTCGCGGGTGGCCCGGCCGGAGCCGATCTGCGCGGCCTCCTGGCCCAGCAGGGAGGCCCACAGGCCCAGCTCGCCCTGGCGCTGCAGGGCGGTGGCCTCGGCGTCGAAGCGGCGGGTGAGCACCATGTCGCGGTACAGGCCGCGGAGTTCGTCGGGGGTGATGCCGGCGACGTAGGCGTCGTACTCGGCGTTCTTGACCCGCTTGCCCTCCGGCGTCAGGAGCTGCACGAGTTCCGGGTCGGTGCTCTTCTTGGCGGTGCTGCGGGTGGTACGGGTGGTGCGCTTGGTGCCGGTGGCTCCGGTCGTGCCGGCCGTCGTGCCGGTCTTGCTGCCGGTGGTGCCGGCCTTGCCTGCGGCGCTGCGTCGCGGCTTGCGCGCGGCACTGCTCTCCACGGTCACGTGTGCTCCTCCGTCGTTCCGGCCCCCGGGGTTGCCGGTAGGCCAGTGCGGCTCACCTGTTTCGACCACCGGGCACGGGGTGGGTGCCACTCGGCCGGGAACAGGCGTGACAGGTGCCCCGGCGAGCGCCCTGCAACCATCACGTTACCCAGTGCCCCACATTTCTGTGAAACCCCGTTTGACCTGCGATTTTGCTTGGATTTCCAAGTAAATCGAGGTGGTGTGAAAGCGCGCTGGTCACAGCCTTGCGCCAGTCCGGAGCACCCGCACGTTATCCCGCGCACCCAGGTCACGGGAAGAGTTTCATGTGAGACTGGCCTCGCACACGAAGACGGAAATTCCGGGTATTTCTGTTCGATAACCCGTACGGCCGCCGAAGCCACTCTCGTGAAGGCGGAAAAGCCCGTCGCGTGACCGAAAGCGACCGTCGGCGACTGCCTGTGACAAGCCCCAGCTCACAGGGGCTGCGCGTGCCCTACCATCTGGCGCGTGCCGCGCTCATGTGTACCACCCCTCGATCCACACGCGCCCCCTCTGGGCGCCCTGCTCCGCCTGTACGCCGCGGGAACCGCCCTCACCTGTGAGCCGGTCGACCAGGGTCTCCTCAACCGCGGCTACCGGCTCTGCACCACCCGCGGCCGCTACTTCCTCAAGCACCACTTCGATCCGGACACCGCCGACCCGGCCGCCATCGAACGCCGGCACCGGGCCACCCAGCGCCTCGCCGACCTCGGCGTCCCGGTCCCCCTGCCGCTCGCGCACCGCGAGGGCCGCACGGTCGCCGTCATCGGCGGCCACGCCTACGCCCTGCATCCCTGGATCGACGGCAGGCACCGGCACGGCGGCCAGCTCACCCGCGGGGAGAGCGCGCGCCTGGGGGCGCTGCTGGGCGCCGTACACGCCTGTCTGGAGCGGGTGATGCCCCCCAAGGGGCGCACGCGCCCGGCGACCGGCCCGCATCCCGTGGAGAGCGCCGACCCGGCCGACACCTTCGCCCTCATCGACGACCTGCTCGCCCATGTGCGCCGGCACCGGCCCGCCGACGCCTTCGACGAACTCGCCCGGCACCGGCTGCTGGAGCGCCGCGCGCTGCTGGAGCAGCACGCGGACCGGCGCCCGCCGCGCGGCGGCTCGGTGGGCTGGGTGCACGGCGACTTCCACCCGTTCAACCTGCTCTACAAGGACGACGCCCCGGCGGCCATCGTGGACTGGGACCGGCTCGGTGTGCAGCCGCGCGCGGAGGAGGCCGTACGCGCCGCCGTGATCTTCTTCGTCCGGCCCGGCGGGACGCTGGACCTGTCGAAAGTGCGCGCCTACGCGCGCGCGTACCGGCGCGCGGCCGGAGCCACGCCCTCCGAACTGGCGGCGGCCGTGCACCGGGTGTGGTGGGAGCGGCTGAACGACTTCTGGATGCTGCGCTGGCACTACGAGCGCGGCGACACGCGCGCGGACTGCCAGTTCCCGGCCGCGTCGGCGCTCGCCGTGTGGTGGACGCGCGAGTACGACGCGGTGTGCGACGCGTTCGTGCAGTGAGCGGCCGGCGTCACCTCAGGGTGCCGCCGGCCCGGTTGCCGTGGGCGTCCTTCAACCGGTGGTGTCGCCGATGGCGCCCTCGGTCGTGGTCCCCGCGTCCGTACCGCCCTCGCTGGTCCCCGCGTCGGTGCCGCCGTCGCTCGTGCCGGCGTCGGTGCCGCCGTCGCCGGTCCCCGCGTCCGTACCGCCGTCCGTCGTGCCCGTGGGCTGCGACGGCGTGGTCTGCGGGGTCGAGGGCTGGGTGCTCGGCGTGGAGGGGGCCGACTGCGACTGGCTGTACGACGGCGTGGTCGCCGGCGGCCAGCCGGAGCCCGTGCCCGTGCCCGAGCTGCCGTCCTCGGTGGAGGGGTCCGAGGGCGCGCCGGTGTCGTCGTCCGTCGGGGTCGGCGTGGGCGACTCCTCCTTGGTGCTCTTGGAGTGCGTCGTCGTCGGCTTGGTGTCGGTGCCGTTGCCGCCCTCGCCGCCCGCGTTCTTCAGCGCCAGCGCGACGCCCGCCGCGATCGCGACGACCGCGAGCACGGCGAGGATCCACAGCTTGCCGCGTCCGCTGCCCTTGTTGCCGTGCCCCTCGAAACCGCCGTCGTCACCGCTGCCGTAGCCCGCGGGCAGGATCGGCTGCGGGATCTGCGCGGTGCCGCCCGCGTCCACGGGGTGGGGCATGACGGTCGTCCCGGCGAAGCCCGCCGCCGGGGTGTGCCGGCCGTCGTGCGTCTCGACCGGGCCGGTGTTCCAGGTACCGGTGTGGCCGCCCTGGTCGTACAGCATCTGCAGGCCGTACTGGACCAGGCCGCGCATCTCCTCGGCGGTCTGGAACCGGTCGTCCGGCTCCTTGGCGAGGGAGCGCATGACCAGGCCGTCCAGCTCCGGCGGGCAGCCCTCGGAGACCTCCGAGGGCGGGGTCGGGATGTCCTGGACGTGCTGGTAGACCACCGACAGCGGGGTCTCGCCGGTGAACGGGGGCCGCAGCGCGAGGAGTTCGTAGAGCAGGCAGCCGGTGGCGTAGAGGTCGGAGCGGTGGTCGACGGCCTTGCCGAGCGCCTGCTCCGGGGAGAGGTACTGCGGGGTGCCCATGACCATGCCGGTCTGCGTCATCGTCGTCGAGGCGCCGTGCAGGGCGCGGGCGATGCCGAAGTCCATCACCTTGACGGCGCCGCTGTGGGTGATGATGACATTCGCCGGCTTGATGTCACGGTGCACGATGCCATGCTGGTGCGAGTAGGCGAGCGCCTCCAGCACACCGGAGACGATGATCAGGGCCTGCTCGGGGCCCGGCGCCTCGGCGTTCATCAACAGGTCGCGGATGGTGCGGCCCTCGACCAGCTCCATGACGATGTACGGCACGGACTGGCCGCCCACCGTGTCCTCGCCGGAGTCGTACACGGCGACGATCGCGTGGTGGTTGAGGCCGGCGACCGACTGCGCCTCGCGGGTGAAACGGGCCTTGGAGACAGGGTCCTCGGCCAGGTCCGCGCGGAGCAGCTTGACCGCGACCGTACGGCCCAGGCGGACGTCCTCGGCCGCGAACACCTCGGCCATGCCGCCCCGGCCCAGCCGGTGCGTGAGCCGGTACCGGCCGTCGCCGACGAGCCCGCCGTTGCCCCACAGCTCCGGCGCGTCTGACATGCCGCCGCCAGTCGCCTCGGGGTCGGACGGGCCCTGAGAGCGCTGCGTCTGTGCCATCAGTCCTCGCCGTCGTTTCTGCCCGCGGTGCGCGCGGTGTTGTTACGGTCTCCGTCGGCCACGCTACAGCCTCCGCGGGCGCCACCGGTTCGGAACGGGAACCGGGACCGACCCGAGACGGACCGGTCATGAAACCTCTAGCACGCGCTGTCGTGCAAATTCTGTGTGCCGGTCGTACGCCGCCTGTAACGCTTGCGCGACGCTTCTTGCGCGTACGGTCACGGAACGGGCACCGAGCTTGACGTGTCAGTGCCCTGGGGCAGACTTGGCCGGGAATGACACATTCGATCAAGGCCTGTTCGCTGGATGACGGCGCCGGACGGCCAGTGGGGGACGCGGAGAGATGAGCCAGGACGGCGCACACGGCCGGTACGCGGGGCAGGCGCTGGCCGGAGGCCGGTACCAGCTGCGCGACTTGCTGGGCGAGGGCGGCATGGCCTCGGTGCACCTGGCGTACGACGCCGTGCTGGACCGCCAGGTCGCGATCAAGACCCTCCACACCGAACTCGGCCGCGAGCAGGCCTTCCGGGAGCGCTTCCGCCGTGAGGCGCAGGCCGTGGCCAAGCTCACGCACACCAACATCGTCTCCGTCTTCGACACGGGCGAGGACGACCTGAACGGCACGGCGATGCCGTACATCGTCATGGAGTACGTCGAGGGCCGGCCGCTGGGCTCGGTCCTGGAGGAGGACATCCGGCAGTACGGCGCGATGCCCGCCGACAAGGCGCTGAAGGTCACCGCCGACGTGCTCGCCGCCCTGGAGATCAGCCACGAGATGGGGCTGGTCCACCGCGACATCAAGCCGGGCAACGTGATGGTGACCAAGCGCGGCGTGGTCAAGGTGATGGACTTCGGCATCGCGCGCGCCATGCAGTCCGGGGTCACCTCGATGACGCAGACCGGCATGGTCGTCGGCACCCCGCAGTACCTCTCGCCCGAACAGGCCCTGGGCCGCGGCGTGGACGCCCGGTCCGACCTGTACTCGGTCGGCATCATGCTGTTCCAGCTGGTCACCGGTCGGCTGCCGTTCGACGCGGACTCGCCGCTGGCGATCGCGTACGCGCATGTGCAGGAGGAGCCGGTGGCGCCCTCCTCGGTCAACCGCGCGCTGCCGCCCGCGGTGGACGCACTGGTCGCCCGCGCGCTGAAGAAGAACCCGAACGAGCGCTTCCCGACCGCTGAGGCCATGCGCGACGAGTGCCTGCGGGTCGCGGCCTCCTTCCAGGCGGCCCCGCCGAGCATCGTGCCGGGCTCCGGGCCGACGCAGAGCGGCGCGGGCGTCGGCTCCGCGGTGTTCCCGCCGGTCGACCAGGCGACCCCGGCGCCGCAGGGGCAGGTCCAGACGCCGTACCAGCCGACCCCGGCCCCGGCTCCGAACCCGTACGGCCACCCGACGCCCGCCCCCTCCTACGGCTACCCGCAGCAGGGCGGCTACCAGACGCCTCCGGTGGGCTACGGCCCGCAGACCGGCGCCCCGACGCCGCCGCCGTACACCGTCGCGCCGCAGACCGCCGGGCACCCGGCCGCCGGGCCGGCCGGCCGGAAGAAGCGGCCGGTGGTCGTCGGGTCGGTCGCGGTGGCGGCCATCGTGGTCGTCGGCGTGATCGTGGCGCTGACGGTGAAGAACGCCGGCGAGGACATCAAGGGCGGGGGCGGCGGTTCGAGCGCCTCGGCGTCCGCCTCGCACCGCGCGGGCTACCGCGGCCCGGACATCTCCCGGACGATCGAGACGTCCAAGTGCACCGATCCGCAGGAGTCCTGGAAGGACCCGGACAAGATCGAGCTGCCCGACTTCCGCTACAAGGACATCGGCTCCGTGAAGGAGTGCCTGCAGGCCGCGGGCTGGAAGTGGGACATCAAGGACGAGGACAACAACACCTGGGGCGACGGGACCGTCCTGAACCAGTTCCCCAGCCAGGGCACCGATGTCGACCCGGACGACCTGGACAGCATCGAGCTGACCGTGTCGACGGGCAACCCGCCGCAGTGAGCCCGAGCCGCCCGCACCGGCGGCTGGGGATATAGGCCGGGCCCGGCGGTCGTCCGCCGGGCCCTGCGTGTGTCGTGGCCGAGCCGGGTCGGCCGGGGGGCTCAGAGGTACGGCCCGCCCGAGCGACCGCCCGCGTGGTGGTCGTCGCCGCTCTCGTGCCCGGCCAGGCCGGGCGGGAGCGCGCGGCGCATCTGCTCCAACTGGGCCCGCGCGGCCATCTGCTGGGCGAACAGCGTCGTCTGGATCCCGTGGAAGAGGCCCTCCAGCCAGCCCACCAACTGCGCCTGGGCGATCCGCAGTTCGGCGTCGCTCGGCGTGGCGTCGTCGGTGAACGGCAGCGAGAGCCGCTCCAGTTCCTCGACCAGCTCCGGGGCCAGGCCGTCCTCCAGCTCCTTCACCGAGCTGGCGTGGATCTCCTTCAGCCGCACCCGGCTGGCCTCGTCGAGGGGAGCCGCGCGCACCTCCTCCAGCAGCTGCTTGATCATGCTGCCGATCCGCATGACCTTGGCCGGCTGTTCCACCTGCTCCGTCACCGGGGTCTCACGGGAGTCGTCGTCCCCGCCGCCGCCGCCGAGCGCCATCCCGTCCTGACCCACGACGAGGATCTGGGGATTCTCCGGCGACCGTTCGTTCCTCGGCATCTCCATGCCGCCATTCTCTCGCACGCCACCACCTCATCACCGTGGTGCCCCCTCGTGGCGCTGATCCACCGTTTAGACCCGACGGCGCAATCCGGAGTGCCCTCTTTGCCATGCGATGTGAGGCTTGTTCCCGTCGGTTTTCCATCGGTCACGACACCTGGGCCCCCGGGAGGTCACCGACGTGACTCCACGCCTACGACTCACGCTCCGCTGCGTCCGGCTGCTGGTCGTCCTCACCGCGGCGGCGCTGCCGGCGTACGGCACCGCCGTCGCGTACGGCGGCACCCTCGCGCACGGCGGCGCGCCCGTCCACGCCGGCGAGCCGGACTCCGCCCGCCCGTCCGCCACGGGGCACCAAGGCCCGCAGCGGCCCGCGGAGAACGCGGCCCGCGCGGAGGCGGTCCCTGAGGGCACCGCCCGCGACGAAGCCGCTCCCGAGGGCACCGTCCCGGGCCGCGGGCAGCCGGAGCGGGGACGGCCGGAAGAGAGCCCCGCGGGCCGGGACGGCCCGGACCTGCCGCGGGCCACGCCGGCCGCCTCCGCGGACCGGGACGCGTCCGCCGCCGTGCCGATGCCGTCCGACTCCGCCTCGGCCTCGGTCCGCCCCTTCCGCCACCTCGCCTCGGTCGAGCCGTCCCGGGCGGGCAGCCGGGCCGGCGAGGGGCGGATGCGGCCGGGCCGCCCGGACGGGCCCGCGGGCGAGCTGGAGGGCGACGGCGACCCGCCTCCCGCCACCCCCGTCGCGCAGCCCGAGGAGCCGGAGGAACCCGAGGAGCCGGAGACCGCGGAGATACCGAGCGCCTCCCCGGCACCCGAGGAGGCCGTCCCCGACCCGACCGGGCTCACGGTGGCGCCCGACGCCCAGCAGGCGGCTCAGCGGGGCGACGCCCGCGCCGAACCGGTCCTGCGGGTCCTTCCGCTGGGCAGCGGCCTGGTCCTCATCGGCCTGGGCCTGGGCCTGGCCCTGCTGGGGCTCAGACTCCGCCGGAGCTGACCGCCCCGCACCGCCTCCGTCTACGGCACGACCAGCAGCACCTTGCCGATGTGACCGCTCGCCTCCACCAGCCGGTGTGCCTCGGCCGCCTGCGGCATCGGCAGCTCGCGGTCCACGACCGGGCGGACGTGCCCCGCGGCGAGCAGGGGCCACACGTGCTCGCGTACGGCGGCGACGATGGCCGCCTTCTCCTCCAGCGGACGGGCGCGCAGCGAGGTCGCGCTGATCGCGGCCCGCTTGCTGAGCAGCGCGCCGATGTTCAGCTCGCCCTTCACCCCGCCCTGCATGCCGATGATCGCCAGGCGCCCGTTGGCGGCGAGGGCCTGGACGTTGCGGTCGAGGTACTTGGCGCCCATGTTGTCGAGGATGACGTCGGCACCCGCGCCGCCGGTGGCCTGCCGGATCTCGGCGACGAAGTCCTGCTCGCGGTAGTTGATCAGCACGTCCGCGCCCAGCTCGGCGCAGCGCTCCAGCTTCTCCTTCGTGCCGGCGGTCACCGCCACCTTGGCGCCGACGGCCTTGGCCAGCTGGATCGCCATGGTCCCGATGCCGCTGGAGCCGCCGTGCACCAGCAGCGTCTCGCCGGGGCGCAGGTGGGCGACCATGAACACGTTGGACCAGACGGTGCAGACCACCTCGGGCAGCGCCGCCGCCCGGGTGAGGTCGACGCCCTCGGGCACGGGCAGCAGCTGCCCGGCCGGTACGACGACCTTCTCGGCGTAGCCGCCGCCCGCGAGCAGCGCGCAGACGGGGTCACCGACGGCCCAGCCCGAGACGCCGGAGCCGAGCGCGGCGATCCGGCCGGAGCACTCCAGGCCGGGGTAGGGGGAGGCGCCGGGCGGCGGGTCGTAGAAGCCCTGGCGCTGCAGCACGTCGGCGCGGTTGACGGCGCTGGCCACCACCTCGACCAGCACCTCGCCCTCGCCGGGCACCGGGTCGGGGACCTCGTCCCACACCAGCGCCTCGGGACCACCAGGTTCGGGAATCGTGATCGCATGCATGCCGGTGACGCTACCCCCCGGGGACCCGGTCACCCGCGTGGCAGGGGGCGGGTGTCCGGGGTGACCTGGGTGCCGGGGGAGGCACGGACGATGGTGATGAGCCGGTCCGTCAGCTGGAGGGTGCCGACGGACGGATCGTCGTACCCGAGCACCCGGTGGCCGCGGATGACGCTCACCACCAGGTCGTCCGTCTCCCGCGGGCTCTTGCCCACCTCGCCGCGGACCACCGGCCGTTCCACCAGGTCCAGTCCGCTGCCCTGCTGGATGAGGTCCTCCATCACCATGCCGGCGGCGGGGCTGAGGACGGACAGGCCCAGCAGACGGCCGGCCGCGCCGGAGCTGGTGATGACCGCGTCGGCGCCGGACTGCCTGAGCAGCGGGGCGTTCTCCTCCTCGCGCACCGCGGCCACGATCTTGGCGCTGCGGTTGAGCTGCCGGGCGGTCAGCGTGACCAGGACGGAGGTGTCGTCGCGCTGCGGGGCGACGATGATCTGCCGGGCCTTGTGCACCTCGGCACGTTTCAGTACGTCGCTGCGGGTGGCGTCGCCTATGACGCCGGCGTAGCCCTCGGCGTTCGCCGCGTCGATCACCTTGGAGCTGGGGTCGACCACGACCACCTGCTCCTTCTTCAGCCCGGTCGCGCAGACGGTCCGGATGGCCGACCGCCCCTTCGTGCCGAAGCCGATGACGACGGTGTGATCGCGCAACGTGGACCTCCAGCGGTTCAGGCGCCATTCCTCACGGGTGCGTTCGGTGAGGACCTCCAGCGTGGTGCCGACCAGGATGATCAGGAACAGCACGCGCAAGGGGGTGATGACGAAGATGTTGACGAGCCGGGCGGCGTCGCTGACCGGGGTGATGTCACCGTATCCGGTGGTGGAGAGGGTGACGGTCGCGTAGTAGAACGCGTCGAGCAGGTCGACGGAACCGTCGGAGTTGTCGTGGTAGCCCTCGCGATCGGAGTAGACGACCACGGCGGTGGTGAGCAGCACCAGCAGGGCCATGATCAGCCGCTTGCCGACCTGGCGGATCGGGCGCTCCACCACTTTCCTCGGGAGGACCACCTGATGGGTCACCAGGTTTTCGCCCGCTTGGCGGGCGATGGCGTCTTGGCCCGGAAGTTTCACGTGAAACACACCCCGATTCCGGCGGTCGCCCACGGCAGGTCCAGCAGTTCCGTCTCCTCGCCCTGCCGGGCCCCGCCCGGCGGTACGACGGCCAGCGCGTCGGCGGCGGCGATGCCCCGGAGCATGGCCGGGCCGTTGTAGTGCAGCGGCACGGCGTGGTCACCGCGCAGGACCACGGGGACGAGCCGGGTGTCGTGCGGGTGCCCCTGCACCGGCTCCCGCAGCGGCAGGGTGTACGGCTCGGGGGCGGGGTGGGCGGCGAGGGTGCGCAGCAGCGGCTCGGCGAGGGTGAGCAGCCCGGAGACGGCCGCGAGGGGGTTGCCGGGCAGACCGACCAGGTGCTGGTGGTCCTTGGTGCGGGCCAGCAGCATGGGGTGGCCGGGGCGCACCTTGACGCCGTCGACGAGGAGTTCGGCGCCGACCCGGTCCAGGACGGGGTGGACGTGGTCGACGGGTCCCGACGCGGTGCCGCCCGTGGTGACGATCAGGTCCGCGTCGGAACGGGTGACCGCCTTGTGGAGCGCCCGGGCGTCGTCGCCGATCCGGCGTACGGCGATGACGTCGGCGCCGAGCGCGCGCAGCCACGGCGGCAGCATGGGGCCGAGGGCGTCCCTGATCAGCCCGTCGTGCGGCAGCCCCTCGGTCAGCAGCTCGTCGCCCAGGACGAGCACTTCGGCGCGGGGGCGGGGGACGACGGTGACCGTGTCGTAGCCGGCCGCAGCGGCGAGTCCGAGGACGGCGGGGGTGACCAGGGTGCCGACGGGCAGCAGCTGGTCGCCATTGCGGCACTCCTGGCCGCGGGGGCGGATGTCCTGGCCGTGGAGCATCTCGCGGGTGGTGTGCAGGCGGCCCTGGGCGTCGATCCGGCCGTGCTCGGTGCGCAGGACAGCGGTGGTGTCGGCGGGAATGCGGGCGCCGGTGGCGATGCGGACCGCCTCGCCGTCGGTGAGCCGCTCGGGCTGCGCGTGCCCGGCCAGCACGCCCTCCTCCCGCACCTGCCAGGGGCCGGGGCCGGCGACCGCCCAGCCGTCCATCGCGGAGGTGTCGAAGGAGGGCAGGTCGGTGAGCGCGTCGAGCGGGGCGGCCAGGGCCAGGCCGAGGGCGTCGGCGAGCGGTACGGAGACGGGGGCGCGGCGGGTGCGGGAGCGCGCGGCGCGGGCCGCGGTCTCCCGGGCCCGGGTCCAGGGGGTGGCCCGGTGCCGCTCGGCGGGCCGCTCGCCGGGCGCCTGCGGGTCCGCGGCGGGTGTCCGGGCCGGGCTGTCGTCCGTGCCGTCGTTCCGCGGCTCCCCGTGGGGTTCCCTCACCAGGGCCAGGGCCTCCTCGACGTCAAGGTCGTCGGTGTCTTCGGCGGGCGCCTCGGCCCGGGTGCCGGGGGCGGTCATCCGGCGTCCGGGGCGCTCGGGCCCCCGCTGCTCCCGGTCGCGTCGGCGCCGCTCTCCTCCGCCCAGCGCAGCGCCAGCGCGGTGGCCTTGCGGGCGGCCTCGGCGACGGCCTCGGGGCCTGAGCCGCCCTGGGCGGCCGCGTAGCCGACGAGGAAGGTGGTCAGCGGCGCGGCGGGGCGGGCCACACCGTGTGCGGCGTCGCGGGCCAGGTCGAGCAGGACGCCGGTGTCGACGTCCAGGTCGATGCCCAGCTCGTCCTTGACTGCGGAGATCCATTCATCCAACACGTGCCCATGCTCCCTGATCCGTGCCCTGGCGTCGGCGATGTCGTCCCAGGTGTCGCAGTCGAAGGACGCGAGCGGGTCCGGGACGCGGGTGAGGCGGAGGGCGCCGGTCAGCCGGCGCAGCGGCAGCCCTGTGAGGCCGTCGTGCGCGGCGGCGAGGGCGGTCAGCTCGCGGCGCAGGGCGGCGGTGCGGTAGGCGGCCACGAGCGGCTGGTCGCGGCCGTCGGCGTCGGTGAGCAGCGCGCCGTCGGCGCCGGTGCCCCGAAGAGCGGTCAGCAGGCGCCGCAGGGTGGCCGGTTCGAGGAAGGGCAGGTCGGCGGAGAGGACGACGGTGTGCGCGGCGGTGGTGCGCCGCAGGCCGGCCTCCAGCGCGGCGACCGGTCCGCCGCCGGGCGGGTCCTCGCGCGCCCAGCGCACCGGGCGTGCGGTGGGCCGGGGGGCGGCCACGACGACGGTCGTGGCCGCACCGGCGCAGGCCGCGAGGACCCGGTCGAGCAGCGCGCGTCCGCCGACCCGCAGGCCGGGCTTGTCGGCCCCGCCCAGCCGCCGGGCGGCACCGCCGGCCAGTACGACGGCGTCGTACGGCGCGGGGGCCCCGGGAGCGGCGGGCGCGGTGTCGGTCACCCTCCGAGTATGTCCTGCGGGCCCCTTCTTCTGGACCCGGCGTACGTCACGGCGTACGCCGGGTGTCCGTCACAGGGTGCGCAGCAGCACCGCCGGCTGTTCCACGCAGTCCGCCACGTACCGCAGGAAGCCGCCCGCCGTGCCGCCGTCGCACACCCGGTGGTCGAAGGTGAGCGAGAGCTGGACGACCTGGCGGACGGCCAGCTCGCCCTCGTGCACCCACGGCTTGGGGACGATGCGGCCGACGCCCAGCATGGCGGCCTCCGGGTGGTTGATGATCGGGGTGGAGCCGTCCACGCCGAAGACGCCGTAGTTGTTCAACGTGAAGGTCCCGCCGGTGAGTTCCCCGGGGGTGAGCGTCCCCGCGCGGGCGGCCTCGGTGAGCCGGGCGAACTCGGCGGTCAGGGACTCGGCGTCGCGCGCGTGGGCGTCCCGGACGACCGGCACGACCAGGCCGCGTTCGGTCTGGGCGGCGAACCCGAGGTGGACGTGGTCGAGCCGGACGACCTCGCGGGCCTCGGTGTCGACGAAGGAGTTCAGCTCGGGGAACCGGGCCAGGGCCGCCGTGCAGATGCGGGCGAGCAGCGCCAGCAGGGAGATCTTCGGGCCTCCCGCGGCGTTCATGGCGGTGCGCGCACGCATGAGTTCGGTCGCGTCGGCGTCGACCCAGCAGGTCGCGTCCGGGATCTCGCGGCGGCTGCGGGAGAGCTTGTCGGCGACGGCGCCGCGCACGCCCTTGAGCGGGATCCGGACGCCGGCCTCGGCCCGGGGCGCCGCCGCGGGGGTCCGCACGGCCGGCTCCGCGGCGACCGGCTCGGCGACGACCGGTTCCCGCGCCGCGCGGATCCGCTCGCCCGCGGTCCGCAGCGCGTTCTCGACGTCCGCGCGCAGGATGAGGCCGTCCGGGCCCGATCCGGCCAGCTGCCGCAGGTCGACGCCGTTGTCCCGGGCGAGCTTGCGCACGAGGGGGGAGATCACGGGGACCGGTCCCTCGGCGGGTGCGGGCGCGGGCGTGGAGACGGGTTCCGGCGGGGACGCCGGGGCCGGTGCCGTCACGCGCGCGTGGGGGGCCGCCGCGGCGGTCCCGGGCCGCCGCGGCTGTCCGTCGGCGGCCGTGCCCGCCCGTACCCTTCGGCGGCGGGCCGCCGGGGCCTGGGTGCCGTAGCCCACCAGGACGTTGCCGGAGCCCTCGGGCTCCGCCGCGGGTGCGCCGACGGCGACCGTGAGGAGCGGGGCGCCGACGGGCAGTTCGGTGCCCTCCTCGCCGAAGCGGGCGGTGACCACACCGCCGTAGGGGCAGGGCACCTCGACCATCGCCTTGGCCGTCTCCACCTCGACCACCGGCTGGTCGACGGCGACCACGTCACCGACCTTGACCAGCCAGCGGACGATCTCCGCCTCGGTGAGCCCCTCGCCGAGGTCGGGCAGCTTGAACTCCAGCACCTGAGCCATCAGCCCTCAACCTCCCACTGCAGCCGGGCCACGGCGTCCAGGATGCGGTCGACGCCGGGCAGGTGGTGCCGCTCCAGCATGGGCGGCGGGTAGGGGATGTCGAAGCCGGCCACGCGCAGCACCGGCGCCTCCAGGTGGTGGAAGCAGCGCTCGGTGACGCGGGCCGCGATCTCACCGCCCGGGCCGCCGAAGCCGGTGGACTCGTGGACGACGACCGCACGGCCGGTGCGCCGGACGGACGCGCAGACCGTCTCGTCGTCGAACGGCACCAGGGAGCGCAGGTCGACGACCTCCAGGTCCCAGCCCTCGGCCTGGGCGGCCTCGGCCGCCTCCAGGCAGACCGGCAGCGAGGGGCCGTAGGTGAGGAGCGTGGCGCTGCGGCCGGTGCGCCGCACCACGGCGCGGCCGATGGGCTCGACCTCGGTCGGGTCCTCGGGGTTCCAGGTGTCCTTCGACCAGTACAGCCGCTTGGGCTCCAGGAAGACGACCGGGTCGTCGGAGGCGATGGCCCGGCGCAGCAGCCCGTAGGCGTCGGCGACGGTGGCCGGGGTGACCACGTGCAGCCCCGGGGTCGCCATGTAGTAGGCCTCGGAGGAGTCGCTGTGGTGCTCGACGCCGCCGATGCCGCCGCCGTAGGGGACGCGGACGGTGATCGGCAGGGGCATCCTGCCGCGCGTGCGGTTGCGCATCCGGGACACATGGCTGATCAGCTGCTCGAACGCCGGGTAGGCGAAGGCGTCGAACTGCATCTCCACCACGGGCCTGAGGCCGTACATGGCCATCCCGACGGCGGTGCCGAGGATGCCGGCCTCGGCGAGCGGGGTGTCGGTGCAGCGGTCCTCGCCGAACTCCTTGGCGAGCCCGTCGGTGACCCGGAAGACCCCGCCGAGGGTGCCGACGTCCTCGCCCATGACGTGCACGGTGGGGTCGGCGGCCATCGCGTCGCGCATCGCGCGCGTGAGGGCCTGTGCCATGGTGGCGGGCTTGACGGCGACGGTGGTCATCGGGCGCCGCCTTCCCACGCGCCCGGCTCGCCGTGCTGCTCCTGCTCGGCCTCCAGCTCGGCCCGCAGCAGGGCACGCTGTTCGCGCAGCTGCGCGGTGGTCTCGGCGTAGACGTGGTCGAAGAGGTCCATGGGGTCGAGTTCGGGGTCCTGGTTCATGCGTTCCCGCAAGGCGGCGGCCATCGTCTCGGCGTCCTGCCGGGCCGCCTCGATGCCGGCGTCGTCGAGCAGGCCGCGCGAGGTCAGTTCGCGTTCCAGCAGGTCGATCGGGTCGTGGTCGCGCCATGCCGCGACCTCGGCGTCGCCGCGGTACCGGGTGGCGTCGTCGGCGTTGGTATGGGCGTCGATGCGGTACGTCACCGCCTCGACCAGGGTCGGGCCGCCGCCCGCGCGGGCACGCCGCACGGCGTCGCTGAGGACCTCGTGCACGGCCGCGGCGTCGTTGCCGTCGACCAGCCGGCCCGGCATGCCGTACCCGACGGCCTTGTGGGCCAGGGAGGGGGCGGCGGTCTGCTTGGCGAGCGGGACGGAGATGGCGAAGCCGTTGTTCTGCACGAGGAAGACGACCGGCGCCTGCCAGACGGCGGCGAAGTTCAGCGCCTCGTGGAAGTCGCCCTCGCTGGTGCCGCCGTCGCCGACCATGGCGAGCGCGACGACGTCGTCCCCCTTGAGGCGGGCGGCGTGCGCGAGGCCGACGGCGTGCGGCAGCTGGGTGGCGAGCGGGGTGCTGAGCGGGGCCACCCGGTGGGCGTAGGGGTCGTAGCCGCTGTGCCAGTCGCCGCGCAGCAGGGTGAGCGCCTCGGCGGGGTCCACGCCCCGGGCGACGACGGCGAGCGTGTCGCGGTAGCTGGGGAAGAGCCAGTCCCGCTCCTCCAGGGCCAGGGCCGCGGCGACCTCGCAGGCCTCCTGGCCGGTGCTGGACGGGTAGACGGCGAGCCGGCCCTGTTTGGTGAGGGCGGTGGCCTGCGTGTTGTAGCGGCGCCCGCGCACCAGCTGGGCGTAGAGCCGGCGCAGCAGGTCGGGGTCGGCCTTTCCGGCCGCCTCGGTGCCGAGGACGCGGTAGGGCTCGGCGTCGGGCAGCAGCGGCGCGGGGTCCATACGGGGCTGCCAGGCGGGCGGCGGCGATGGCCGGTACGCGCCCCGCTGCTCCAGAACCGTCATGACGGCACCTCCTCGTGGGAGCGGCTACGGGAGGCGGGTCGGCTGTGACCCGCCTCACCAACCGATTGTTCGGTCGTCGGCACATTTTGGCTACAGGCCCCTCGAGGCTGTGGACAAACGGTTCTCCACAGCCTGCAATGAACGCAGGACGTCCACGGCGAGGAAGCGGGGGGACATGGGACCTGAACAAATGGCCGACGGGCCGCAGGACGGCGTCGTGCTGCCGCCGCCCCGCCCCCTGGACGCCATCGATCAGGACATCCTGCGGATCCTCCAGGCGGACGGCCGTGCCTCGATACGGTCCGTCGCCGAACGCGTCCACGTCTCGCGCGCCAACGCCTACGCGCGCATCAACCGGCTCGTCGAGGACGGGGTGATCCGGGGCTTCAGCGCGCGCGTGGACCACGAGCGGGCCGGCCACGGCACCTCGGCCTACATCACGCTGAAGATCGTCCAGAACAGCTGGCGGACGGTCCGCGAGCAGCTCAGACAGCTGCCCGGCGCCTCCCACATCGCCCTGGTGGGCGGCGATTTCGATGTGCTGCTGCTGGTGCACACGCCCGACAACCGGGCGCTGCGCGAGCTGGTGCTGACCCGGCTCCAGGCGATTCCCGAGGTGCTCAGCACCCGCACGCTGCTGGTGTTCGAGGAGGAGGACCTGGAGCCGGACAGCTGAGGTCAGCCCTGGCGCAGCCCCGAGAAGACCAGCCGGACCACGGCGTCGGCCACCTCCCGGTCGCTCGCGCCCCGCGCGTCCGGCCGGTACCACTCCACGATGGAGTTGATCATTCCGAAGACCAGCCGGGTGGCCAGGCGGACCTCGACGTCACCGCGGACGTCCCCGTCGGCCGCCGCCGCCTTCAGCAGCTCCGCCACCCGGTGGTCGAAGTCGCGGCGCCGCTCCAGCGCCCACCGCTCGGTCTCGGTGTTGCCGCGCACGCGCAGCAGCAGCGTCACGTAGGGCAGCTCGGCTATGAGCACCTCGACCATGCGGCGCACGACGTGCTCCAGCCGGTCGGCGGGCCGCCCCGCGCGCGCGTGCTCCTCCTCCAGGATGGCGAACAGCCCGTCCAGAGCGCGGCTGACGGCCCGCCGCAGCAGCTCCTCCTTGCCGCTGACGTGGTGGTAGATCGACGACTTGGAGATGCCGGCCGCCTTGGACAGGTGCTCCATGGAGGTGCCGTCGTAGCCGCGCTCGTTGAAGACCCGTACGGCGACCGAGAGCAGCGTCTCCGGGGTGTAGGTGTCGCGCTTGGCCGTGGTCATGGGGTGCCCTCCCGCTTGTCGATGGCGTAGGCGTGGCGGTAGAGCGCGAGGGAGGGCGCGTAGCGTCCGGAGGGGTCGCGCTCGTGCATCTCGTCCAGCACGTCGAAGGCGAACTCGCGGCCGAGCCTGCGGTCCCACTCGAAGGGGCCGAGCGGGTAGTTCACGCCCAGGCGCATCGCGGTGTCGATGTCCTCCTCGGTGGCCACGCCCTTGGCGACGGCGTCGTGGGCGAGGTCGACGATCCGGGCGACCGTGCGGGCGACGATCATGCCGGGGACGTCCCCGATGACGCTGACCTGCTTGCCGAGCGCCTGGAACAGGCCGGTGGCCTCGGCGAGGGTCTGCGGCGAGGTGTCCTGGGCGGCGGACAGGGCGATCCGGGTGGCCGCGCGGTAGTCCAGGGCGAGGTCGAAGTAGACGACGTCCCGGAACTCCGCGGAGGTCTGGCCGTCGGCGAGGACCAGCTGGCCGCCGCTGGGCAGCACCAGCCGGGTGCCGTGGTCCTCGTCCTCCTCGCGGACCTGGATGCCCGCCTCGCGGATCAGTGTGAGCAGCTCGCCCGCCGGACCGAGGCCGCCCTCGGCGACGACGTGGGCGGGCGGCTGCTCCTTGTCGGCGGTGTGCGGCTCGGGCCGCTCGGCGCCCTCGGCGTAGTCGTACCAGCCCCGCCTGCTCTTGCGGCCCAGCCGGCCGGACTCCACCAGCCGGCGCTGGGCCAGCGAGGGCGTGAAGCGCACGTCCTGGAAGAAGGACTGCCACACCGAGTGGGTGACGGACTCGTTGACGTCCTGGCCAATCAGGTCGGTCAGCTCGAAGGCGCCCATCTTGAAGCCGCCGCACTCGCGCAGGACCGCGTCGATGGTGGCCGGGTCGGCGGCCTGGGCCTCGTAGACGGCGAACGCCTCGGCGTAGAACGGCCGGGCGATCCGGTTGACGATGAAGCCGGGGGTGTCCGCGCAGGCCACCGGCGTCTTGCCCCAGGCGCGGGCGGTCTCGTACGCGCGCGTGGCCGACGTGACGTCCGTGGCGAACCCGGAGACCACCTCGACCAGCGGCAGCAGCGGCGCCGGATTGAAGAAGTGCAGGCCGACGAAGCGGCCGGGGTGACGCAGGGCGCCGCCGATGGCCGTCACCGACAGCGAGGAGGTGTTGGTGGCGAGCAGGCAGTCCTCGGCGACGATCTCCTCCAGCTCGCCGAAGAGCTGCCGCTTGACGTCCAGCCGCTCAAGGACGGCCTCCACGACCAGCCCGCAGTCGGCCAGGTCCGCGAGGCTGTCCACGGGCTTGAGGCGGGCACGGGCGGCGTCGCGATCGGCGCCGGTGAGCCGGTCCTTGGCCACCAGCCGGTCGAGACGGGCGCCGATCGCTTCGGCCGCGTCCCGGGCCCGCCCGGGGACGGTGTCGTACAGCCGTACGGGATGGCCGGCGACCAGCGCGACCTGGGCGATTCCCTGGCCCATGGTGCCGGTTCCGACGACGGCCACGGGGCTGCTGAGGTCGAGTGCTGTCATGTGCGCGATCCTCCCGCACGGGGTTTTCCACAGATGCGGCGGACCCCCTTGAACCGACCGATCGTTCGGTTACTCTAGCTCTGACCGTCCCATCCCGCTGCTCTTTCTGCCAGGTCCGGACTCGAAGACGAGTTCTCCAGACGAGGAGTTGGTCCCGCATGGCCGCCGAACTGACCGCGCCCGAGCTGATCGCGAAGCACCGGCCCACTCTCGATCAGGCCCTGGAAGCGATCCGCACCCGTGCGTACTGGTCGCCCCACCCCGAGCACCCGAAGGCCTACGGCGAGAACGGCAGCCTCGACGCGGCGGCGGGCAAGGCCGCCTTCGACGCCCTGCTGGGCAACCGCCTCGACCTCGCCGACCAGCCCGGCATCGACGACTGGGTGGGCGACGAGGTCTCGCCGTACGGCATCGAACTGGGCGTGACCTATCCGCACGCGGACCTCGACGTGCTGCTGCCCGCGATGCGCGCGGGACAGCGCGCCTGGCGGGACGCCGGTCCGGAGCTGCGGGCCATGGTGTGCCTGGAGATCCTGAAGCGGATCAGCGACCGCACCCACCAGTTCGCGCACGCCGTCATGCACACCTCCGGCCAGGCGTTCATGATGGCGTTCCAGGCGGGCGGCCCGCACGCCCAGGACCGCGGCCTGGAGGCGGTGGCGTACGCGTACGCGGAGCAGATCCGCACCCCGCAGTCGACGGAGTGGTCCAAGCCGCAGGGCAAGCGCGACCCGCTGGCGCTGGCCAAGACGTTCACGCCGGTCCCGCGCGGCATCGGCCTGGTCATCGGCTGCAACACCTTCCCGACCTGGAACGGCTACCCGGGCCTGTTCGCCTCCCTGGCCACCGGCAACGCGGTCCTGGTCAAGCCGCACCCGCGCGCGGTGCTGCCGCTGGCGCTGACCGTCCGGATCGCCCGGGACGTGCTCGCCGAGGCGGGCTTCGACGCGAACCTGGTCGCGCTGGCCGCCGAGCGCTCCGGCGAGGGCATCGCCAAGACCCTCGCGCTGCGCCCCGAGATCAAGATCATCGACTACACGGGGTCGACGGCGTTCGGCGACTGGCTGGAGGACAACGCCCGCCAGGCGCAGGTCTACACGGAGAAGGCCGGCGTCAACACCGTGGTCGTGCACTCCACGGACGACTACAAGGGCATGCTGTCCAACCTGGCGTTCTCGCTGTCCCTGTACAGCGGCCAGATGTGCACCACCCCGCAGAACCTGCTCATCCCCCGCGACGGCATCACCACCGACCAGGGCCCCAAGTCCTTCGACGAGGTCACCGCCGACCTCGCCCGCGCGGTCGAGGGTCTGCTCGGGGACGACGCGCGCGCGAACGCGCTGCTCGGCGCGATCGTCAACCCGGACGTCAAGGCCCGTCTGGAGGCCGCGGCCGGGCTCGGCGAGGTCGCCCTCGCCTCCCGCGAGGTCGCCAACCCGGAGTTCCCGGGCGCGGTGGTCCGCACCCCCGTCATCGTCAAGCTGGACGGCGCCAAGCCGGACGACGAGGCCGCCTACATGAGCGAGTGCTTCGGCCCCGTCTCCTTCGCCGTCGCGGTCGACTCGGTGACGGACGCGGCGGAGCTGCTGCGGCGCACGGTCAGGGAGAAGGGCGCCATGACGGTCGGCGCGTACACCACGGACGCCGGCGTCGAAGAGGCGATCCAGGAGGTGTGCCTGGAGGAGTCGGCCCAGCTGTCGTTCAACCTGACCGGCGGGGTGTACGTGAACCAGACCGCCGCCTTCTCCGACTTCCACGGCTCGGGCGGCAACCCGGCGGCGAACGCGGCCCTCACCGACGGCGCGTTCGTGGCCAACCGGTTCCGGGTGGTGGAGGTACGCCGGCAGGCGTGACGCTCCGCCGGCCCTTACGGGACGCGATGCGCTCCCTGGGTCGCGCTCCAGTGGTACAGCGTCATCGCCACGCTGGTGGCGAGGTTGTAGCTGGAGACCTGGGGGCGCATCGGGAGGCGCAGGAGGTGATCGGCTCGGGCGCGGAGCTGCGGCGACAGGCCGGTGCGCTCCGAGCCGAAGGCCAGCACGGCGTCGTCGGGCAGCGCGGTGCCGCGGATGTCCTCGCCCTCCGGGTCGAGGGCGAACAGCGGGCCGGCGGGCAGTTCGTCGACGCCGAGACGCTCCACGGCGGTCGCGAAGTGCAGGCCCGCGCCGCCGCGCAGCACCGTGGGGTGCCAGGGGTCGAGGGTGCCCGTGGTGACCACACCGGTCACCCCGAAACCGGCCGCCAGCCGGATCACCGCGCCCGCGTTGCCGAGGTTGCGGGGGTTGTCCAGGACCACGACGGGCGCGGTGCGGGGCGTGCGGGCGAGGGCGCGCAGGTTGTCCTCGCGGGACGGCCGTACCGCGAGGGCGGCCACGCCGGTCGGATGAGGCCGGGGCACGAGGGAGGCGTACGCCTCCGGGGACACCTCCGTCAGGAGGGCGTCCAGGGTGCCGCGCACGTCCCCGGCCAGTTCCCCGGCGAGGGCCAGCGCGGCCTCCCGGTCGGTGGTGACCGCGACCGGCACCTGCGCCCCGAAGCGCAGCGCGTGCTTCAGGGCGTGGAAGCCGTCGAGCAGCACGGCGGTGTCCGCGTGCGCCCGCCAGCGGCTCAGCGGGTCGGTCATGCGCTGAACCCTACGCGGTCCGCCGCGCTCTCCTCCGGGGAGCGCGGGGCGGGGACCGGACGGCCGGCGCGCCGGGCGAGCCGGTCCCGCGCGCGTGCGGCCAGGCCGCCCAGCCGGCGCAGGAAGGATGTCGGCAGGAAGACGGCGTCCGCGGTGATCATCGCCAGCGAGAAGAACGGCAGGCCCAGGACGACCGCGATCACCGCGTGCTCGATCATCATCAGTGCCAGCAGGATGTTCTTCACCCGCCGGTTGAACAGCGTGAACGGGAAGGCGACCTGCACCATGACCGTCCCGTAGGCCACGATCATCAGGATCGTGCCGCTGGACGACATCAAGTCGGCCAGGGCGGGCCAGGGCGAGAAGTAGTCCAGGTGGAGCGGGTAGTAGACGGCGGTGCCGTCCTGCCAGCGCGAGCCCTGGACCTTGTACCAGCCGGCCGTGGCGTAGATCAGGCAGGCCTCCGCCATGATCACGACCAGGGCGCCGTTGTGCAGGACGTTGGCGACGACGTCCAGCAGGATCCGCGGCTGCTCCCAGGCCGCCCGGCGGCCGACGGCCCACCACAGGCCGAGCCCGGCCCAGGCCGTCCACAGCAGCGCCGGGATCAGCCAGCCGTTGTCGAACCGGCCGGTCAGCGTCGCCGTGGCGAGCGCCAGGCCGAGCACCGCCCACAGCACCGGTCCCACCCGGTCGGCGGGCACGCGCTCCCCGCGTGCGCGTGCCGCCGCGTTGTGGGCCGCGCGCCGCGCGTCCAGGGACCAGACCTGTCCGCAGCGCGTGAACAGCAGGTAGAAGGCCATCAGGTGCAGGACGTTGTCGCCGCCGTCGCCGATGAAGACGCTGCGGTTCTGCAGCGACAGCACGCCCACCATGAACAGCAGGGACGCCGTCCGGGTGCGCCAGCCGAGCAGCAGGGCCGCGCTGGCGAGGATGGCCAGCGCGTAGCAGCACTCGAACCAGAGCTGACTGTCGGACCACAGCAGCGCCGTGAAGGCGTGGTTGTCGGCGGTCAGCTCCTTGGCGAGGTTCCAGCCCCACGGTCCGGCGGGGCCGTACAGCTCCTGGCGGTGCGGGAACTCGCGCAGCAGGAACAGCAGCCAGGTCCCGGCGAAGCCGATCCGGATCACGGCGCTCTGGTACGGCCCGAGGGCGGCCTCGGTGACGCGGGCGACACCTCGCGACAGGGTCAGGGAGAGCCGGTTCACCGCACGCCTCCCGCGGCCTCGTCGGACGTCAGGGACCACCAGGGCAGCAGGCGGTAGACGGGTTTGTCGGACACCCGCTCACGGCTCCACGGCGGCGGCTGCACATTGGTGGTGCTGGACCGGACCTGCACGCGCTGGATCACGCCTTCCCGGCTCGTCGGGTCGTCCCGGTACAGACGCATGACCACGATCCGGCGCAGGTACTGCTCGGACAGGGAGCCGCGCATGCCCACGGGACGGTTGTCGGTGCCGTGCGTGGCGGTGAAGAAGTCCCAGGCCCGGCGCAGCAGGTTCTGCTGGGTGTGGCTGGGGGCGAGGTTGCCGTCGATGGCGGCGCCGTCCTGGGCGGACAGGTCGGTCCACCCGGTGGTGCGCAGTCCGCCGTCGCGCATCCGCACCTCGGCGCGGACCTGTACGGCGATGTTCTGCTGGAGCGGGTTCGGGGCGAACAGCTTCCAGTTCTGCTCGAACTCCGGGTACACCCACTCCTCTATCGCCTTGCCGTGCTGCTTCGTCACCGTGTTCGCGGGGGCGAGGCTGAGGAACACCATCAGCAGGTGCACACAGGCGGCCACGGCGACCACCGCGAGCGCCAGCGCGGCGCCGATCTGATAGCGGGGGGAGAGCGCCGCGACGCCGGTACGGGGCGCGGGCGCGGGTGCAGGCGCCGACGCGGCTGCGGCGTCCGGCGGCGGGGCCGACCCCGGCGGGGTGTCCGGGAGACGCGTCCCGGCCGACCCGTCCGGGCCCTGCGGGCCCCGCGGATCCTCGTCGTACGCGTCCATTCCGTCCCGTCCCCCGTTTCGGCTCATGCGGTCAGCTCGGTGTTCAACTCGGTCTCCGGCCCGGCCGCCCGGCTCGGCGGGTTCGGCTGAGCGGGGCGGTCCGGCGGCGCGGCGCCCGTCACAGGCGCCGCATGCGGCACGAGCGCCACGTCCCGGCGCCCGCACGGAACGGTACTCAGCCCCGGGGGCCGGGACGTGGCGCTCGTG
>NZ_MUMF01000648.1 GCF_002155905.1 Streptomyces tricolor
GCCCCCGGCGGGCCCGCCGGCCGGCTGCTGCGCCTGGTCCCGGCCGCCGCCTCCGCGCTCTGCGGAGTGCTGCTCTACCTCAGCTTCCCGCCGCGTCCCCTGTGGTGGCTGGCCCTGCCCGCCTTCGCCGGTTTCGCCTGGGTGCTGCGTGGCCGGAGCTGGAAGGCCGCCCTCGGTCTCGGCTACCTCTTCGGGCTGGGCTTCCTGCTGCCGCTGCTGGTGTGGACCGGCGTGGAGGTCGGCCCGGGGCCCTGGCTGGCCCTGGTCGCCATCGAGGCGCTCTTCGTCGCGCTGGTCGGCGTGGGGGTCACCGCAGTCTCCCGGCTGCCCGCGTGGCCGGTGTGGGCCGCCGCCGTGTGGATCACCGGCGAAGCGCTCCGCGCGCGCGTGCCCTTCGGGGGCTTCCCCTGGGGCAAGATCGCGTTCGGTCAGGCGGACGGCGTCTTCCTGCCGCTCGCCGCGGTGGGCGGCACTCCGGTGCTGGGCTTCGCGGTCGTCCTGTGCGGCTTCGGTCTCTACGAGGCCGGGCGGCTGATCGCCGAGCGGCGCCGGACCCGGGCCGTACGGCGGGCCGCCGCGACCGCCGCGCTGCTGAGCGTCGCCGTACCGGTGGCCGGCGCGGTCGCGGCCCGCGCGCTGGTGAGCGACACGGCGGAGGACGGCACCGCCACCGTGGCGGTCATCCAGGGCAACGTGCCGCGCGCCGGGCTCGGGTTCAACGCGCAGCGGCGGGCCGTGCTCGACTACCACGCGCGCGAGACGCACAAGCTGGCCGCCGACGTCAGGGCGGGGAAGGCCGCCAAGCCGGACTACGTCCTGTGGCCGGAGAACTCCTCCGACATCGACCCGTTCGCGTACCCGGACGCCGCCGACGTCATCGAGAAGGCGGCCAAGGACATCGGCGTGCCCGTCTCCGTCGGCGGCGTGGTGGAGAAGGACGGCAAACTGCTCAACGAGCAGATCCTGTGGGACCCGGTCAAGGGACCGACGCAGACCTACGACAAGCGGCAGATCCAGCCCTTCGGGGAGTTCCTTCCGCTGCGCTCGCTCGTCGGCGCGATCAACAAGACCTGGACCGACATGGCCCACCAGGACTTCAGCCGGGGCAGCGAGCCGGGCGTGTTCGACATCGAGGGCACCAAGGTCGGTCTGGCCACCTGCTACGAGGCCGCCTTCGACTGGGCCGTACGGGACACGGTGACGCACGGGGCGCAGATGATCTCCGTGCCGAGCAACAACGCCACCTTCGACCGCAGCGAGATGACCTACCAGCAGCTCGCCATGTCCCGCATCCGCGCGGTCGAGCACAGCCGCACCGTGACCGTGCCGGTGACCAGCGGCGTCAGCGCGATCATCCTGCCGGACGGGCGGATCACCCAGCGGACCGGCATGTTCGTGCCCGCCTACCTCGTCCAGAAGGTGCCGTTGCGCACGTCCACCACCCCCGCCACCGAACTGGGCGTCCTCCCGGAGATCGCCCTGGTGCTGGTCGCCGTGGGCGGCATCGGCTGGGCGATCGGCTCCGGCCTGCGCGCCCGGCGCGCCGGTGACGCGTAGCCGTACGACACCGCCGTACGACTGCCGCGTGACCGCCGTACGACCGCTGTACGACCCCGACGTGCCGGGGTGCGGCGCACCGGCCCGCTAGGGTCGCGTCATGGCTACTCCCGAATTCATCCGTACGCTCAGGGCCTCCGCCGGCCGGCAACTGCTGTGGCTCCCCGGTGTCACCGCGATCGTCTTCGACGACGAGGGCAGGGTGCTGCTCGGCAGACGGACCGACACGCGCAAGTGGTCGGTGATCGGCGGCATCCCGGAGCCGGGCGAGCAGCCCGCGGCCTGCGCCGTGCGGGAGGTCTTCGAGGAGACGGCGGTGCACTGCGTCGCCGAGCGGGTCGTCCTGGTCCAGGCCCTGGAACCGGTGACCTACGCCAACGGTGACACCTGCCAGTTCATGGACGTCACCATCCGCTGCCGGGCCGTGGGCGGCGAGGCCCGGGTCAACGACGACGAGTCGCTGGAAGTCGGCTGGTTCGCGGTGGACGCGCTGCCCGAGCTGCACGAGTTCGGGCTCTTCCGGATCAAGCAAGCCATGTCGGAGGCACCCACATGGTTTGACCCTATGACTGCTGGCTGAAGTGTGGGTCGTCACCACATGTGGTGACCTTCGGGGTCCGCTTAGGGTCGGCACATGACCTCGCCCACCCCCCTGCCCGGCCCCGAAC
>NZ_MUMF01000649.1 GCF_002155905.1 Streptomyces tricolor
TCCCCCACGTCCCCAACAGGCCGCAGATTGGCCGAACTGCCGCTCATGCCCGCTGCATTACGGGGTAACCGGGCTTCCGGTGCCCCGAAGTGTCCCGGAGGAGGAGCCAGCACGATGACCGTGACGACCCCGCACCCGCAGCCGACAACCACCATCCCCGCCCCGACCCCGTCCCCGCGTCCCCAGGCCAAGGGCGGGGCGGAGGACGCCGACTGGCTGGAGCTGACCGAGGCGGTGCGCGAGGCGGGCCAGTACGCGACGAGGGCGGAGGCGGAACGCGTCACCCGCATCGTCCTCTCGGCGCTGGGCGGCCACGTCACCGGCGACGAACGCGTGGCCCTGGCGCAGGCGCTCCCCCGCGAGGCGGGCCGAGTGATCGCCTCCCAGATCCCCGCGACCCACCCCCTGACGGCCCGCGAGTTCGTCGAGTCGGTGGCCACCCGCATCGAGGGCTCGACCCCCGCCACGGCCCGCTGGGACGTCAGCTCGGTCCTCAGCGTCCTGGCCGACCGGGTGGGCGACCCCCTGACCACCCGCCTCCTCACCCAACTCCCCCCGGGCTACGCCCTCCTCTTCGGCCGAGCGGACCTGGCACCGACGGCTTGACCACCCGACGGGCGCCGCCCTCACCACGCGGCGCCCGTCGTCCGCAGGCGTTCGCTAGAAGAGCGTGGAGGCCGCAGGCAATGTGAAGTACGGCGCTGACCAGTGCACTGAACCGTCTTGGTCGGCTTGTGCCACGTGTTGCAACAACAGGGCCGTAGGGTCCTGGAGGTCTACCTCAGCATCCTTGCCTAGCAGGCGAGCTGTGGTGGGTATGGATGGGTAATCCATTCCCAAGAGGCTACATATGTGCTCGAACTCTGCGTTCCTGTTGTCCTGACCCAGGTTTCCATGGAGGTAGTCGCGTAGACGCGAGCAGATGTCGAGCATTGCGTTCCCGCTATCGGTAACCTGATATATACCGCCTTGCAGACTCTCGCTTTCCATGAAGCCGATGATGAAGAGACGCTCGGTCTCGGATCGTAGGGCGTTCAGATTTACGTCTAGGGCCTTCGCTGTGTGCTTGTGGCTGAGGTAGCCGTACGCCTTGACGTGGGAAAGAATCGTAAGGGGAAGGCCGGGACGTCGTGAGGCGGCGAATCTCTTCACGTCTTGGGGAGTGAGCCCGCCGAGAGCGACGTGCATGAGGAGGTCCTTGGTGATCTCCGTCCGCAGGAAGTCGTACGTGGACTTCTTGGTCCCCTCGTTGTCTGCCTTGAAGTCTGCTGGCACCCAGAAGACCCGCAGGCGAGACAGGCGGTCACGCATGGGAGTGTCGAGATAGGACTGGGTTACTTCGGCGAATCGCGCGCGGAGCCGGCTCTCATGGCGGGCAATGTAGACGGCGGCAGAGACATCGCGCTCGTTGAGGAGAGTCCGGAGGTCCTTGTCGATGCCATCACCGCCGTGCTGCCACAAGGTTTGTCCAACGACTACCTTCGACCAGTCCTTCTTGAGGTCACAGGAGAAGTCGAAGAGCTTGCGCTGCCCCTCTGTGTAGCCGAAGAGTCCCGATCTCGAGGCGCTCTCCATGATGCGCAGGGCTGCGTCTGAGAGGAATTCGTGCTCCAGTGATGTTGCCATGGCGACTCCAGGGGCGAAGAGAAGTCCGTCTACCTTGCGGGGTTCCTCGTGTATCCGTTGCCATCCTGATAGGTGACGCTGATTCCCTCTACATGGAGGAGGTCCAGCAAGTCATCCTGCGGCCTTTCCGGGAGGAGCGCGACTAGCTTGGGGCGCGGCTTGATGTGTCGTACGTAGTCTTTGAGTTGGCCGATAGCCGTGCGCACTTCCTCACGGCTACTTTCGCCTCGCACTGAATACAGTTCGTGCTCGGTGGCATCGTAAAGGTCTGTCGTGAGGGTGGTTGTCGTGCCGGCGACCTTTATCTGATACGCGTAAACTTTATGGCCTCTGGTGGTGAGTTCCTCAAGGTACTCGTTCCGGAGTTGCGACTGGCGGTGTTCGGCGATCAAGCTCGGTTGCGCGGCGCGCCTGCTCTCGGTTGCACGCTGCTGTCGGGGGGCTACCTTCTTGGGGGTAGTTTTCTTGGGCTCGGGCAGCTTGGTCGCAGCTACCGTTGCCAACACCCTCTGTGCATCGGTTACTTCCGCGGGTCTGACCAAATCCTTCGGTAGGCGTTGGTATTCGCCCGTGGGGCGCAGACGGAAAACGATGATGCGGCGTGGCTTGTGGTGCTGGTCCTTCGCCTCGCGTACGGTGTACGGCTGCTTTGGATCCAACGCGAACTCGCCGATGTAACGTTGCTGCTTGGCACCGGACTTGGAGCCAGGAACCTTGCCCTCTGCCATGAACACTCGCAGGGATCGTCCGGCTTCCGCGTGGTACAGGACTGCCGCGTTGCGGGATCCCTTCGTCCCTAGGAACGTCTGGTCGCCGCTGGTTCCCTGACCTGTGTACTCAAAGATCGGCCCAAGCTCGTCCTCTTCTGCCAGCCAGCCGTCTTCGTAGCCGTACTGCTTGCCACTGTCATGGTCTACGTAAATCAGGACGTTTGGGGTGGTAGTGGAGGGGAGGATCCCTCCCTGGCTCCCTCCACCAAACAGCTCATCCATGTCCGCGCGCGTGGTCAGGAGCCCAGGGGTGATCGAAGGTATGCCCATACCTTGACGTTAGCTGATCAGACTGACATCAAAGTTGGTCAACTAGCCGGCGTTGATGGCGGCATAGCTCCATACGTCGGCCGGCAGCTCATGCTCAAGTCGCCATGTGATCGCCATCGGTTTGCTACCGGTGTGGTGCTCGTAGATGGCGGGGCCCAGGAGCATCCAGGGCTGGGACTTGCCGATGTCGGTGCTCTTGTAGCGGCGCATGAAGAGCAGGACGTGACTGCCTTGGCGGACGTGTTGTTGGTAGCGCTGGCCAGTGGGGGAGTTCTCCGAAGTCGCGTTCTGCGACTCCCAGTGGAAGAGCGTCGGGCTCAGTGCATAGTCCTTGTATCGGACCGTGGGGGAGAAGTCCTTCTCGTTCTTTTCTAGGGTGACGAGGAGTGCGTCGGTCTTGAGTTCTTCGACCCACTGCACGCCCTGGGCGAACGATCGGGGCATCTGACCGCCGAAGCGGGCCACACCAAGAGCTGCGAGGATCTCTGAGCGGTTGTAAGCGCTGTGCACCTTCAGCGGGAGAGCGCGGTGGGGGCCCGAGAGGTCGATCGGGTAGTGGTCGGCTCGTTCCATGACGAACGTCAGCACCTGCCGCAACTCGTCACGGACTGCCCGGTGCGCCCGCAGCGCCTCTAGTCCTGCTTGGTAGCTGGTGTAACCGCCGGCGTCATCCCACAAGTTGAAGAAGAGCATGCGGGCATACGCCTGCTCGGTTGCTGTAAGACTGTCGTAGCCAGGGGCGTCGTCGGCCAAAAGCTTGAGGTAGGCATGCGCCCGCTCAGGATCGTCTACGTGCAGAAACGCATGAACCCTCTTGAGTAGCGCCGCTTCACCGGCTGGAGCTGGTTCCTGTACCAGTCCGGCCTTCCGCAAGACGGTTGTCCAGGAGTTGTCGCTCTTGTACAGCTCCTTGATCTCCCGGCGGCTCTCTCGGAGATAGTCCGCGAGGCGCGGAGTGTGATATTCCCTGACTTCCTTCACCAGGGTTTTGATTGTGGCGTTGAGGTGTGAGCGAATGTTACCGAGGACGAGCTCCTTAGCCTTGCCTTCCAAGATGATCTGGCATCCGGAGGGCAGTTGCGGGAAGTCATGCTCGATATGATCGACGAGCCGGTTACGAGAAAGGTTCGTTAGGGCGCGGAACTGTTCTTCAAGCCGGAACTCGGCTCGGTGTTGGCCAATGAAGTCGAGTACGGTGACTACCGGCTTGGTCTCCGTGCGGCGAAGACCTCGGCCCAGTTGCTGGAGGAAGACGGTCGCGCTGTTGGTGGGGCGCAGCAACAGCAGGGTGTCGACGTCAGGGATGTCGAGGCCTTCGTTGAACAGATCGACGGAGAAGATGACCTGGATCTTGCCGACGCGAAGGTCGGCTAGCGCCTGTGTCCGGACATCGGCGGGCGAGTCGCTGTCCAGAGCCACGGCTTGGAAGCCGGCCGCACGGAAGAAGTCGGCCATGAAATGGGCGTGAGCCTTGGACACGCAAAAGCCGAGAGCCCGCATGGTCCCTGGGTTCGATACCTTGTCGCGGACCTGCTTGACAACGATGCGGGCACGGGCGTGATTTCCGGTGTAGACCCCGTCAAGGTCGCGATCGGTATAGGAGCCCTTCTGCCAGGTGAGACGGGTGAGATCGGTTCCGTCGGGGATACCGAAATAGTGGAACGGGCACAGGAGGTCGTTTTCGAGGGCTTCCCAGAGTCGCAGCTCAGCTGCGATGCGACCGCCAAAGAACTCGTCTTGAACATTCAGGCCGTCCATGCGCTCGGGAGTGGCCGTGAGGCCCAGGAGCTCTTTCGGCCTGAAGTGCTCGATCACCCGACGGTACGTGGCCGCCGTGGCATGGTGAAACTCATCGATGACGATGATGTCGAAGTGTTCTGGTGCCAGCTGCTCCAGCCGTTGAACACTGAGTGACTGCACGCTGGCGAACACGTGGTTCCAGTGAACAGGGTCCTGACCTCCGTAGAGCTGCTCACCAAAGGATGCGTCATCGAGTACCTCGCGGTACTTGCGGAGGGATTGGTCGAGGATCTCCTTGCGATGGGCTACGAAGAGCAGTCTCGGATATGCGTCTCCCCACTTCTTCCGCAGGTCGCGATAGTCCAAGGCAGCCATCACTGTCTTGCCGGTGCCGGTTGCAGCTACGAGGAGATTGCGGTTCCTGCCGCGGATCTCACGCTCGACGCGCAGGCGCTCCAACATGTCCCGCTGGTGAGGGAAGGGCCGTACCTCAAGCCCAGACAGACTGATGTGTAGGTCGGTGGTCGGGCTTGGCCCACCTGCCTGAGTCAGGGCGCGGTCAAGACGTTCGCCGTCCGAGTCGGGGTCGTACGTTTCGAATGCGCTGTCATTCCAGTACGCATCGAAGGTCGCCTCAAACTTGTTGAGCACCGCTGGCGTGGCAACTGAGGACAGTCGGACGTTCCACTCCAGGCCGTCGAGGAGCGCCGCCTTGGAGAGGTTCGAACTGCCGACGTACGCCGTGTCAAAGCCGCTATTGCGTCGGAAGAGCCAAGCCTTGGCGTGCAGTCGAGTGGAGCGAAGTTCATAGTTGACCTTCACTTGCGCACCGAAGTCGCGAACAAGACGGTCCAGGGCATGGCGGTCGGTTGCGCCGATATAGGTGGTCGTGATGACGCGAATCGGGACTTTACGGTCCCTGGCAGCGCGTAGGGCGTCTTCGAGTACGCGCAGGCCGTACCACTTGACGAACGCGCACAGGAGATCGATCCGGTCGGCCGTCGCCAACTCGGCGCGTAGTTCGCTCCCCAGGCTGGGGTCGTCCGGCGAGTTGGTGATGAGGGCCGTCTCCGACAGCGGAGTGAGCGGACGCATGGCGTACACGCCAGGTGCTTCCTGTGCCGCCAGGGCTAGCAGTTGGCGCGGCCCCTCCGCGATGGCACTCGCGGCGTCATCATCGGAAGGGTCACTGGCCAACGCCTGCAACACTCGATTGGCGATGGAAACCTGCTGGTCGTGCGGGACTTGGCTGAGCTTTCGACCCACAGCTTCACCGACGTAGCGGGCCAGGACGTGCGGGGTGGACTCGGCACTGACCTCGACGTCGATGGCCTTCCAGCCAGCGGCCTCTAGCCCCTCCACTCGTTCCTGGACGTCTTCGGTGACGAGCTGCTCATAGATGCCCGCGACTGGTTTCCCCAGACCCCCCGGTTGCGTCACGCCAGCTCCTTGATCAGTCGTCGCTGTCCACACACGGTGCATCGTGTGGGTCCTGCTCTGTTCTAACAGCAGACACTGACACGAGTGGACGGACTGAGCCCGAGGGCGGCCCTAGGTGGCTAGGCTCCGTGACAGGTGCCGTAGGCCTCCCCCGCCCCACACCAACACCTGTCTCTTATTACACATCT
>NZ_MUMF01000650.1 GCF_002155905.1 Streptomyces tricolor
GCCGCGCGCGGCCGGTTCCGCCAGATGGTGCCCGAGGTAGAAGTCGCGTTCCAGGCGCCCGAGGTCACCGTCGGAGAAGACCCGGATGTGCCCGGTGGTCTCCCATTCGGCGCAGTTGACGTCGATGAGCAGCTCGTAACTCATGTGCGGGTCGAGCCGGGGATACCGGTCGCACTGCGCTGCCAGGGCTGCCAGCAGCGGGCGGGGGAAGGCTGTCGGGCCCGCCGGAAGGTATCCGTTGAGCATGAACAGCAGGTCGAGCTGGACCAGGGGTGCGCGGGACGGATCGGTGGCGAGCGGTCCGTCCTCCGCGCCGGCTGCGCGCAGCACGCGGCACTGCTCCGCCGCGAGCTGTTCATACGTGCTGCGGCCCTGGGCGACGGCGGCCAGGTCGGCCGGCAGCCGGTTCAGCACATAAGGCCCTAGCGGGGAACGTAACAGGGAGCCCGCGTCCCGTGCCGGGCCGCTTCGCGGACGCTCCGGGAGCTCGGGACGGGCCGGATGTCCCTGCGGGGAGAACAGGTCTGCTTTCTTCACCTTCGCCTCCATCGTGCGGGCACGTCTCATGAGGGGAACGAAACCGCGGGAGAGCAAGGTTCACCGGAAACCGAGAAACATGTGTGAAGTGCGACTCGGCAACATGTCACGCCAGGTGTGCCTAGCCGCCGTGCGCCGCGGCGCGCCGCGCAACAGCTGAGCAGGGCGGTCGCCGGGCCCGTGGGGATGGGAACCATCATCGCGGGGCCGTATCGGCGTGATCGTCACCGGCAGAACGGGGCACCGCGTCGAAGACGGCGGCGCCGTCCACCGCCGAGGTCACCCGCACGCTGCCGCGGCTGGGCGCGCGGGTGCCGGCGAGTCCACCGGCCTCTTGCCCACTCGTGAGGCCCCGGCATGGCCGGCGTCACACCTGGCGTGCGAAGGGGGGAAGGTTCTTTCCCCGGCAGAAACCTGTCTCTTCCGCCCGTGCGGGGGCTGACGGACGGTGGATGTGTGTCCGGAAGGCCGCGGCCCCCGAGGGGCTCGTCGCCCGGCACCGTCACGACCGCCCCGTCAACGTCTTATCAGGAGTGCGCGCCATGGCCAGGACCACCGTCACCTACGACAGCGCCGGCAACGACATCGCCGCCCACCTCTACACTCCCGACACCCCGGCGCCCGGCCCACGCCCTGCGCTCGTCGTCGGTCACCCCGGTACGGGCGTGAAGGAGCAGACGTCCGGCACGTACGCGCAGCTGATGGCGGAACGCGGCTTCGTCACTCTGGCCTTCGACGCGGCTCACCAGGGCGAGTCCGGCGGTCTGCCACGCGGACTGGAGGACCCGGCGCAGCGCGTGGAGGACTTCAAGGCCGCGGTGTCGTACCTGACCACCCGTGAGGAGGTCGACGCGGAGCGGATCGGTCTGCTCGGCATCTGCGCCTCCGGCGGCTACTCGCTGGCCGCGACCGGCGGCGACCACCGGATCAAGGCCGTGGCGACCGTGTGCACCGCCGATCCCTCCCGCCAGTTCCGCCTCGGCGCCGAGGGCGGCCAGGACCCGGCCGTCTTCCAGGCCCTGCTGGACGCCGCCGCCCAGGCCCGCACCGCCGCCGCCCGCGGCGAGGACCCCGGCGTGATGACGATGTTCCCCGAGACGGCGGATCAGGCACGTGCGCTCGGTGGTGAGCACGGCGCCGAGGGCTTCGAGTACTACTGCACCTCGCGCGGCGGGCACGAGAGGTCCGCCAAGTTCCTCGCCTGGGAGAGCATCGACAGGCTGGCCTTCTACGACGCCTTCTTCGCGGTCCCGCTGATCGGCCCCCGCCCCATGCTCCAGATCATCGGCGAGCGCGCCGTCACCGCCTGGATGGCCGTCGAGGCGCACCAGCGGGCCACCGGCCCCAAGGAGCTGTACCGGATCCCGGGCGCCAGCCACGTCGACCTGTACGACAAGAAGGAGTACATCGACCCGGCCGTCGAGAAGCTCACCGGCTTCTTCACCGCGGCCCTGGGCACCGCGGCCTGACCGGCAGCGGCGTCAGCTCACCGCTCCCCCGCCTCGCTCCGATGCCCCTCCCAGAACTGAGGGGGGATCGACAAGTCGGAGTTCGGCCGAGCACGGAGCACGTGTCGTCCTCCTTTTCCTTGCGTGCGCCTCGGCCCAGACGCCGCCAGTGCCGTCCCGCCGAGTGGGCCGGCCGGAGACCGGCATGCCGACCTCGCTGACCCCGCTCGCTCCCCCGGCCGCCGCGTACACCGGCGGACTGGCCACCGACACCGCCGACGTCAGCTGGCAGGCGCCGACCGCCGTACTGCTGTCCGCGGCCTACCCGCCCAACATCCCGAACCGCAGCTGGGGCGCCACCGCGACGGCGGCCACCAACATCGGCCACCAGGCGCTGCTGTCCGCGGCCCGCTGCCTCGCGGCCGCCGCGATCGACCTGATCGAACAGCCGGAGCGGCTGGAGGCGATGAAGCAGGAGTTCGCCGAGCGTACCGACGGCGTCGGGTGGGCCTCGACGATCCCCGACGGGAGCCGGCCGCCGCTGTACGAGCCGCCGTCCGAGTTCCTCAAGGCGACCGGGCAGAGCTGGCCACCGAAGGGCGTGACGTGGCCGGTGCCCCCCGTGGTGGCGGCCGAGCAACTGGGCACCACGGGCCCCGACCTGCCGGCGTGACCTGACAGGTGTGCACCCGCCCGGCCGGCATGCGGACCGGACGGGCCGGAGCAGCCGCACCGGTGCGCTCCGGCGGCGCCGGATTCCCTGTCACTCACACCTGCCGCATCACCGGCAGGACGCGTACCTCGTCCGACGCCGGCTGGCAGGGCGTTGACTTACGTCAGGGCTTGGGGCACGTCCGAGGCGGTTTCGGCAACTGCCGCGCCGGGTTCGCGGCTTGACCGTCAAGTGACCGATGTGTGCCCCGGACGCGCCGCGGACAGTGGGATGCGCAGACTTCACACCACTGAGGAGAACTCCTGTCATGCACCGTGATCACTCGCCGCTGCGGGCGCGGTCGGCACCGCGGCATGTGCCTTCGCTGCTCCTGGACACCGACCAGATGCTCGATGAGTTCACCCGTCAGGCCGTCCAGGCGGAGTTCCGGTTCGACCCGGACATGCCCGCGGTGATCACCGTCGAGTTCCTGGCGGAACGCGGACCCAGTCTGATCTGGCGGATCGGCCGCGAGCTCCTGCACCGCGGGCTGACGGCGATGAGCGGAAGCGGCGACGTGCGGATGTGGCCGACGCTGCCCGGTGAGCGGCCCTCGTCCTGGCTGCTCCTCGAATCGCAGGAGATGGAGGCGCTGTTCGAGCTGCCCACCGCGGAACTCACGGAGTGGCTGGACGCCACCTACCGGATCGCCCCGGCCGACACGGAGATGGACGGTCTGGACTGGGACGGCTTCCTGCTGGGGCTGATGGGCGGTCCGGGGATGCCGGGCGTATGAACGCGGCCGGGCCCGGGCCCGGATGGCTTGCCTCCCTTCACGTCACCTGTCAGAGTGGTGACGCATGAGGGTTGCCGTCGTCGGCCCGGTGGTCGGTGACCGACACACATGTGTCCCGGGGACCCGATGACAACGCTGCGTCCAGGCCGCACCCGCGGCGGACGAGGAGGAACGACGTGAAGAGCAGCAACCCGATCTTCTCCCGCTGGGGCGCCCGCCGTGACGACGCCCCGGCGGACGCGTACCTGCGTCATCCGGTGGGTTCCCCCGTCGGCGGACCGTCGGCCGGCGACTACGCGACCAACCCCTACGCCGCCGCGGCGGGCGCCGACGCGCGGACGGCCGCGGCCCGGACCGCGGTCACCATGGACGATGTCGTCGTCCGCACCGCGACGACGCTCGGCACCGTGGTGCTCACCGCGGTGCTGTCCTGGCTCCTGCTGCCCGTCGACGAGGCGGACATCGGCCGCTCCTACGGCCTCGCCGTGGGCGCCGCGGTCGTCGCCTTCGCCCTGTCGCTGGTCCAGAGCCTGCGGCGTACGCCGTCCCCGGTGCTGATCCTCGGCTACGCGGCCTTCGAGGGAGTCTTCCTCGGCGTCGTCTCCAACGCGACCTCGACGTACATCGCACCAGGTGTGGTCGTGCAGGGCGTGCTCGGCACCTTCGCGGTGTCCGCGGGCGTTCTCATCGCCTACCGGATGCGCTGGATCCGCGTCACGCGGCGGTTCGCCGGGTTCGTCGCCGCGGCCGCGACCGGCTTCCTTCTGCTGCTGGCCGCCGACCTGCTGTTCTCCGCCTTCGGCGCGGGCACCGGCCTGGGCTTCCACAGCGGCGGCCTCGGCATCCTCTTCGGTGTGCTCGGCATCCTGCTCGGCGCGGCCTTCCTCGCCCTCGACTTCCGGCAGGTCGAGGACGCCGTCGCCTACGGCGCCCCCCGCGAGGAGGCGTGGCTGGCCGCCTTCGGGCTCACCACCACCCTGGTGTGGATCTACCTGGAAGTGCTTCAGGTGCTGACCATCTTCAACGGCGACGACTGAGTCCCACCACGCCGGAGGGGCATGCGCCGCGACGCGCATGCCCCTTCGGCGTGTCCGCGCGCGGGCGTGCGCGCGGGGCCCGGCTCGCTCTCCCCACGGCCACCTGCCCTGCCGGACCGTCAGAAAGGGAGAGCCCCGTGAGTCCCCGGAGCACTGCCCGCACCAGGACGGCGAGGTGGCCATCGATCACGCCTTCAAGGCGGACTCCCCCGCCCGCTTCGATCGGTTGCGGGAGGTCGGCCAGGCCCTGGCCGCGGCCGGATACGTCCTTCACCGGCCCTGGGGTCGGCATCGGCGCGCACAGGATGGGAGCCGGCCCGCCCGACCACACCCGGCTGCGCCGGCCGGCCTCCGCCGCCCGCGCCCGTCGTCCGGCCTTCCGGAACGGCATCCACTACTGCCCCGGTGTCCCACCGGCCCGCCTGGAGGCGACGATCGCCCTGCGCACCCTGCTCACCCGGAACCCCGAACTCGAACTCCTCGTCCCGGCGGACCCGTTGCAGTGGATCGGCTCCGGGATCGTCCGGGGCGGGCTGTCCCTGCCGGCGCTGAGGGCAACCGCCGTACGACGACGTCCCGGCCCGCGCACAGGGCGCGGGCCGGGACGGTGCGAACGGTACGGCCGTCAGACCGTGTCGGCGCGCAGCCGCCGGGACTTCCAGCCCAGCAGCAGGGCCTGGAGGACGAACCACACGCCGCCGCCCGTGGCGTACACGGACAGCACGTCGAGCGAAGTCTTGTCGCCTGCCGCCTGGACGTTGTAGGTGAGGCCGACGAGGAAGGACAGCGCACCGGAGATCAGGGTGGGCCACTGATTGCCCAGCTCGGGGCCGCGCCGCCGCAACCCGACGATGACCTGGGCGGCGCCGGACACCACGGCCCAGACGCCGAAGACATGCAGTACGGGCGCGACGCCGCCGGTTCCGGCGATGCCGAGGACGGCGGCGGCCAGCGCGCTGAGCGCCCCGTTGCACGCGGTGACCCGGCGCTCGGAGCGGTCGGGCGTGGCGCGGTAGTCGATCAGCGAGGACACCGCGTCGATCAGCGGGTAGGCGACCAGCAGCGTGATCGCCGCCGCGTCGACGTCCTCGTGGGCGCCGGCGAACGCCAGGGCCCAGGCCAGAGCGAGGATGCCGCGGCTCAGGTACAGCCTCAGCAGGGAGGAGCGTTCGCCGGCGGCCGCCCGGCCGGTCGGGGTCGCTGTCGGGGTCGCTGTCGGGGTGCTCATGTCGGTTCGGCCTCTCTCGGGGCAGGGGGTGGTCGCCGACCCGGTCAGTGCCGGGAGGGGAGGACACAGCGGAAGCTGGTGGCCAGGGACGGGTCGCCGTGGCCCCGGTAGCGGGACACCTCGGGGTAGGCGCACAGGTTGCGGTCGAGCTGCTTGCCCTCGGCGTTGACGAGCGTGGCGGGCAGGGTCCGGGGCGCCTTGCCGTGCTCGACCCAGGCGGTCAGGGCGGCGAGGCCGTCGGCCGAGCCGTCCTTGCCGTCGAGGCCGCAGTGGTCGGTGTTCGGGGCGAGGAAGAGACGGTAGAAGTCGTCGACCTTCTTGGCGCTGCCGGTCTCCCGCACGACGCGCCGGTGGTAGTCCACGGTGCCCTGCGGCGGGATGTACTGGTCGGCCTGACCGTGCCAGGTCAGGAGCTTGCCGCCGGACATGCGGAATGCGGAAAGGTCCGGGTCGTCGGTGTCCATGAGGTCGCCGTACTCGGCCACGGCCTGCTGGAACAGCTCGGTGAACTGGCCGTAGGTGATGGTCGAGGCGTCGAAGGACGGGTCCTTCTTCACCCAGCTCGCCGTCCAGTGGGCGGGCACCTGGAACGGCGCGCCCTTGAGGTTGCCGTCGGCGTCGGGCGCGGTGCCCGCGAGGCCCTTCAGGTCGGCCCCGACCGGGACGCCGGACCACAGCTTCCTGCCGGAGGCGGTGCGCGGGCCGTCCCAGATCTTGCGGACGACGGCCGCGTCGGCCGCGGTGACGGTCAGCTCCTTGCCCTCGCACAGCACCTTGGTGCCGATCAGCCGGCGCGGGTCGAAGTCGCAGCGGGAGGCGTCGTCGACGAGGCCGTCCGTGGCGCCGTCGAGCGTGTCGCAGGCGTTGACGGCCGCCGCGGTGAACGCCTCCAGCTTGCAGCCGGCCACATAGGTCTTCTCGTTGTTCATGACGACCTGCGGCCACAGGGTGGCGAGTTCGTAGCGGTTCCAGTTGACGGCGGGCGCGTCGGCGAGGATGCCGTCGTAGTCGTCGGGGTAGCGCTGGGCCTCCATGTAGCCCTGGCGTCCGCCGGTGGAGCAGCCGGTGAAGTAGGAGTACGAGGCGGGCCTGCCGTAGACCGCGTCGACGACCTCCTTGCCGACGAGCGCCGCCTCGTGCTGGGAGCGGGAGGCGAAGTTCTTCAGCAGCGCCGTGTTGACCTGGCCCTGGCCGTTCAGGGCCCAGCCGACGTCGAGGGCGTCGCCGACGCCCGCGTCGGTGGTGGTCGCGGCGTAGCCGTTCTTGACAGCGGTGGCCAGGCCGGCGCCGTTGTCCCCGGCCGAGAAGGCAGCGCCGCCGAGCGCCTGGAGGCGGCCGTTCCAGCCGGTGACGGGCAGCCAGGTCCGGATTCTGGCGTGATCGCCGTCGCCCGGGTGAGTGAGGGTGACCGTCACCTCGCAGTAGGCGGGTACGCCGGTGACGGTGCCGCCCAGGATGCCGCTGCCGTGGACGGTGCCGCCCTCCTGGCGGACCGCGGTCACGGACTCGACGCGGGTGCCGGACGGGGCTTTCACCGAGGTGGTCGTGCAGCCGTGCGGGGCGGTCGCGGAAGTCCGGGGCTCGGCGGACGCGGTCGGCAGGTACACCGCCGCGGCCAGCGGCACCCCGGCCGCGAGAACGGTCAGAAGTCTTCTCATGAATTTTCCCATCAAGAAAGAGGTGTGCGCCTGGCGGCGGCACACACATGTGCGCGGCACATGAGCAGGAAGTCCGAGCGGGACGCTATCACCGGTTAAGCCGGTGACGAAAGAGGATCCGTGCGTGTGCTGCCCTCCGCCGGGCGGGTCCTGGAGCAGCCGGCCCATCCGGCCCATCCGGCAGGGAAGTGCCAGCACGGACGGCGGGCTGCCGCCGAACATGGCGGCGTGCAGCTCGCCGCAGCCGGGTCCCGCAGTAGTCGGCCGCGGCGACGCGTTCAGTCGGCGGGCGGCCTGGTGCGCGGCGCGGTGCAAGCACCGCCGTCAGCGCGTCGGCGAGCCCTCCGGGGCCTCGGTTCCCCGGCCGCCCGGCCTCAAGGGCTTGACGGCGGAGGTGCTGCAGTCGCCGCCCATGCCGCCTGGCGGCCGGACCCGTCTCCCGGCGGGAGGCATGTCACACCCCGTCCGAGTCACCGGTCACGGCACCCAGCCCTTCCTCCTTCAGCCACCGGGGGTGGTGGGAGTCCGCCCAGGAGCGGCTGACGTAGCCGGTGCGCATGCCCCGTCTCGCCTCGGGGTCCCTGAGGGCCCGGCGCATGTGCCCGACGAGGACGAAGGTGATCGTCCAGGCCAGGAGGTCGTGGACGAAGATGGCGCTGGTGCGGGAGATGAAGGGAAGCAGTCCGGTGAACCACATGAGCAGGCCGGTGAACATCATCACCAGCACGGCGCCGGCGATCCAGCCCGCGTAGAGCTTCTGGCCCGCGTTGAACTTCCCGGCCGGGCGCGCCCCGGGCGCCGTGCGGCGCCTTCGGACGGCCCGCAGCCACTGCCGGTCGTAGACAGCGAAGCGGTTCAGCCTGCGCAGGTCCGCGCGGAACTCGGTGGAGAGCAGCCCGAGCAGGAAGGGCAGCGGCAGCGAGATGCCGGACCACTCGTGGACGGTGAGCATCAGAGGACGCCGGCCGACGAGCAGGGCCAGCGGCCCGATGTACAGACAGGCGGCGGAGGTCAGGCAGAGGAGCATCAGGTAGCCGGTGGACCAGGCGCTCGGCGGTGGTGAAGCGGCGGACCCGGCCCGTGGCGTCAGGCCGCGCGGCCGTGCCGGTCCTCGCCGTCGAGCCAGCCGTCGACGGCATAGCCGCGCTCCTCCCAGTAGCCGGGAACGACCTTGTCGGTGACCGAGATACCGGACAGCCACTTGGCCGACTTGTAGAAGTACATGGGTGCCACGTAGAGACGGACCGGTCCGCCGTGGGCGTGGGTGATGGGCTTGTCCTGCATCTTCAGCGCGACCAGGACGTCCGGGCGGCGGGCCTGCGCCAGGGAGAGGCTCTCGGTGTAGGCGCCGTCGAAGCAGGTGAAGCGGACCGCGGCGCCCGAGGAGCGAACGCCCGCGGCGTCGAGGATGTCCGCGAGCCTGACCCCCGCGAAAGGCGTCCGGTCCACTCGCCATCCGTCCGTGCACAGCACATCGTGGACGATCCGGGTCTGCGGCATCGCGCGCAGATCACCGAGGGTGTAGGTCTTCGGCCGGTCCACCAGGCCGTCGACCCGCAGTTCGTAGTCGGTCGTGTCCTTGTGCGG
>NZ_MUMF01000651.1 GCF_002155905.1 Streptomyces tricolor
GTGGCTCGTCACCGCGGCCCGCCCCACCGGCCCGTCGCACACGCTCTAGCGGCACCAGCGGCTGCGCGCGGCCCGCCGCCGCGGCGGGCCGCGCGCAGCCGCTGGTGCCGCTAGAGCGTGTGCGACGGGCCGGTGGGGCGGGCCGCGGTGACGAGCCACGACGTGCTGCGCAGCCGTACCGTGCCGTCCGCCGCGACGTGGTCGCGCAGTCGGTCGGTCAGGGTGTCCAGCGCGCGGGTGCGCGCGCCGGCGCCGGCCTGTGCCAGCAGATGGCGGCCGGGGCCCGTGTCCAGCAGGAACTCGGCCGCGTCCTTCGCCCCCCGTCCCCACACCCCGTCGGCCTGCGCCCGCTCGACGGCGATGTGGGTGAAACCGGCCGCGGTGAGGATCTCGCGGACGCGGTCCGCGGCGGCCAGGGAGAACATGCCCGGCAGCCCCGCCCTGCCGAAGTCGCCGACCGGCAGGAGGCCGCGCAGCGACGCCATGACCGCCGCCCAGCCGTTGAGCCGGGCATCGGCGGGGCACACGAACGCCAGCCGCCCGCCGGGCCGCAGTGCCCGGCCGATGTTGGCGAAGGCCGCCACCGGGTCGGCGAAGAACATCACCCCGTAGCGGCTGATCGCCGCGTCGAACGCCCCCGCCTCGAAGGGGTGGACCTGCGCGTCGCCCCGGGCGAAACGGACGTTGGTGACGCCCTCCTGCTGCGCGCGCGAGCGCGCAGCGGCCAGCATCGGGGCGGACAGGTCCAGGCCCAGCGCGGACCCCCGGGAGGCGCGGAGCGCGGCGAGCCGCGTGGTCTGCCCCGAGCCGCAGCCCAGGTCGAGGACCCGGTACTCGCCGGTGATGCCCGCGGCGTCGAGCAGCGGCTCGTTGAAGCCCTCGTTCACGGCGTTCCAGCGGTCCTGGTTGCGGGCCCAGTGGGCGCCTTCGGGGCCGTTCCAGGCGCGGGCCTGGGCGGTGTTGACGACGTCCGGCACGGGTGCCTCCTGAGGTGGACGACAGAGAATGGGCGTGCGCCCAAACAGTATGGGCATGTGCCCAAACTGGCAATGGCCGCTACGATTCCAGCAGTTGAGCCCCCTTGAGCAGGAACGGGAGAAGCACCTCATGGCACCGCGCGGAGTGGCGACACCGGACGTACGCGAGCGGCTGTTCGCGGCGGCCGAGCGCATCGTGGAGAAGGACGGGCCCGGCGCGCTCACCAGCCGCTCCGTCACCGCTGAGGCGGGCTGCGCCAAGGGGCTGCTGCACGCGCACTTCGCGGGGCTGGACGAGTTCGTGGCCGAGCTGTGCCTTAACCGGTTCGCGCGGACGGCGGCCAGGGCGCGGGAGCTGTCCCGGCTCGCCGGCCGGGGCACGGTCGCGGAGAACCTCGGCGCCGTCGCCCTCATGCTGTTCGACTCCGGCGGCCCCGCCCTGTCCGGGCTGGCCATGACCCGCCCCGCGGCGGCCCTGCGCATCCGCACGGCGCTGGAGGAGGGGGCGCCCGGCTTCGCCGCGATCCAGGAGGCCGTCACCGGCTACCTGCAGGAGGAGCAAAGACTCGGCCGGCTCGCGCACACCCTCGACCCGCACACCGTCGCCCTCGCCGT
>NZ_MUMF01000652.1 GCF_002155905.1 Streptomyces tricolor
CCTCCTCGGCGGACAGGCCGGCCAGCCGCGGGTCGTGCAGCAGTCCCTCGGGCATGGTGCCGACCCGCATCTCGACCAGCCAGCCGTTGACGACGTAGTCGCAGGCGATGTTGAACAGGTACGGGTCGCGGGTGCCGCACCGGTCGCCGTGGCGCAGCGCGGCGTGCAGCATCTCGTGGGCGAGGACGAACCGCCACTCCTCGTCCTCGAAGGTGCGCAGCGGGTTGACGTAGATCTCGCCGGCCTCGGAGTCGACGGCGGCGATCTGGATGCCGTGGGCGCGGGCGAGTTCGGCGTCGGCGACCAGGGTGATGCCGGCCGCGATGCCGCCGAGCAGCGGGTAGGAGGAGACGAACCAGCTCAGGGCCTTCTCCCAGGGGCGCCGCGGGAGGCGCTCGCCGTCCAGGGAGTCCCGGCGTCCGCCGGCCATGTCCATCGCGGCGGACACGGTCCGGGTCAGGGCGGCGGCGAAGGCCGACTGACGGTCCGGAATGACCCCTGCCAGGAGGGCCAGGCGACGAGCAGCTGGTCGGGGGCGGAGCCGGCGGTGCCGCAGCGCTCGTAGGCGCGCGGCAGGCCGTGGGCGCGCCAGCGGGCGGCGAGCTGCTCCTCGTCGCCGTCGGGGTAGCTGACGGGCAGCTCCTCGGGGGCGGTGCCGACGGGGAAGCCGAGCAGGAAGCGGTTGACGACGGCGCAGCGGGCGGCGAGGTCGTACCGGTCGGGCTGCTCGCGGGCGCCCGGGGCGGCCGGGAGGTGCCCGAAGCCGAGGTGCAGGGCGGCGTGCGCGAGCGCCCACGCCCAGGCGCCGGGCGCGGCGAGCCGGTCCGGGTGGGCGTGCACGATGCCGTCGGAGTCGGCGACGAGCAGGCCCTCGCGCGGGGTGAGGGCGCAGGTCTCGCTGCGGCAGGTGGTGAAGTCGACGGCGGCGAGGGCCGGGTTGGCGCGCAGCAGCCGCATGCCCTCGGCGAACGCCTCGCCGGCCCGGTCCCGCTTCTTCCTCGGCGGGGTGCGGCTCACCGCCGGGCCTCCACCAGGCGGGGCATGTCGCGGGCGGCCTCGACCAGGAGCCAGGACGGCAGGACCGGGTTGCCGTCGGCGTCGGAGGCGATCACGGTCTGGGCGACCTCGACGGAGATCTCGGCGAGCTGCACCAGCAGCGACTTGGCACGGTGGGCGATCTCCCGGCCGTGCGCCGACATGTGCTCCTTGCCGGCGGGCAGTTCCTTGACGAGCCGGCCGCGGAAGGACTCGGCGAGGTAGTACAGCAGGTCGCGGTCCTCGACGCGGTGCGGCCAGCGGGCGTCGCCCTTGAGGATCGCCTCGATCCCGAACCGGCTGCGCACGATCTTGACGTAGCCGCAGAAGGCGGTGGCGTGCGCGGGGGTGAGCGTGCCGTGCGCGAGGACGTTCAGGGTCGGCTCGTCCAGGTCGGGGCCGAAGGAGTGCAGGGCGTCGGAGAGCATGTGCCAGGAGCGGGGCGTGGAGAACGGCTCCTCGGTCTTGGGGGGCTTGGACCACAGGTGGTCCGGCCGGTCGGTGAGGTGGTCGGTGATCCAGGGGTGGATGCCGTGGTCCGCGGCCCAGGCAAGCCAGTCCGTGGCGGACACCTCCAGGTGGACGTGGGCGAGGCGGTTCACCAGGGCGGAGGCGAGCGGCCGGGCCAGGGCGTTGTCGGTGGCACGGTTCCCGGCGCCGATGACGATCGATCCCTCCGGCAGCTCGTAGCTGCCGATCCGGCGGTCCAGGATCAGGGAGTAGAAGGCCTTCTGCACGTCCGGGGTGGCCGCGTTCAGCTCGTCCAGGAACAGGCAGTACGGCTCGTCCCGCGCGATCACCTCCGGCGGGCAGAACACCGACCGGCCGTCCCGGATCTGCGGCACCCCGATCAGGTCCTCGGGCGCGAGCTGGGTACCGAGCAGGCTCACGCACTCCAGACCGAGCGAGGTGGCGAACTCCCGCACCAGGGACGACTTCCCGATGCCCGGGGCACCCCAGAGGAAGACGGGCCGGACGGTGGCCATACCGAGGAGGAGTTCGGGGACGCGGGCGGGGGTGACACTGACGGCGGCCTGCAAGGCGGAGGATCCCTCGGGAGTGTTCGAGACGTGTACGACCCGGACAGTGTGCGGGCCGGGGCGGAGCGGGTGCAGCCGATTTTCCGCGATCTGGCAGACTCGGCGGCGTTGTTACCGGCTCGGGGGGTGTGATGACGGCTCGGACACGTGGCGCCAGTATCCGGATATTCCTGATCGACGGGACGCCTCAGGGACTGCGGCTGATCGAACGGATCGGCTGGACGGGGTGCTGCCTGAGCTTCTCGCGTGCCGACTACGACCGGGCCAGGCAGCGCGCGGAGCTGAAGCGCTCGGGTGTCTACGTGCTCGTGGGCGCGGACCCCGACGGGGTCCGCCCGACCCGGGTCTACGTCGGCGAGGGCGAGGAGGTGCGGGTCAGGATCGACTCGCACATCAGGGAGAAGGACTTCTGGTCCAGCGGGTTCGTCCTGTCGACCAAGGACGACTCGCTGAACAAGGCGCACATCAGGTACCTGGAGGCGCGCCTGATCGCCATGGCACGGACGGCGCGGATCGCCGCGCTCGACAACGGCACGAACCCGGACGCCCTGGGCCGGCTGTCCGAGCCGGAGACCGCGGACATGGAGGCGTACCTCGACGAGGCGCTGATCCTGCTGCCGCTGCTGGGGGTCACGGCCTTCGAGATCTACGACGAGCCCGAGGCGTCCGCCGTGATGCCGGTGACGAAGGACGACCAGGCGCAGATCGCGGGCAAGCGGTACCTGCTGAAGACGCAGTTGACCGAGGCGGAGGGGTACAGCGACGCCCGGGGTTTCGCCGTGCTGGCGGGTGCGCTGGCGCGCAAGGAGACCAAGGTGATGCATCCGGGCTACCGGCGGATCCGCGAGGAACTCGTCGCGGAGGGCGTCCTGGCCGACGAGAACGACCAGCAGTACCGGCTGTCCCGGACGTTCATCTTCGACAGCCCCTCCAGCGCCGCCAGTGTGCTGTCCGGGGGCAGCAAGAACGGCCGGACGGAGTGGCGGGACGAACGGGGCAGGACCATCAAGGACAACGAGGAGGCGACCGCGGCCTCGCCCGCCTGACCGGGCGCGGCGGGACTCGGGGCCGGGACTCAGGCGGCGCGCTCCGCCTCCGCCTCCCTCTCGGCATTCTCCTTCTCCGCCTCCGTCGCCGTCGTCGCCGTCGTGGGGAGCGGTACCTGGGGGCCGTTCAGTTCGTTCAGCCAGCGGCGCAGGACGTGGTGGATCTGTTCGGCGCCGGTCAGCCGCTCGCCGGCCGCGACCGGTGCGGACAGGTCGCGCGGGGAGAGCAGGAACGGCTGGGACTGGGCGCCGCCGAGACCGCCGTGGGAGCCGATCTGTTCCTCGAAGGCGAGCACTTCGCCGTCGGCGGGGTCGTAGGCGGAGTTGACCATGATGTCCGCGGTGTGCGGGAAGGAGTGGGTGCGGCGGACGGCGTCGGCGGCGCCGGGGCCGAAGCGGGCCAGCGGGCCGGGCTCGTCGTCGAGCCGGGCCAGCGGTATCTCGGCACCGTACGCGCCCAGGACCACCCCGTCGTGTTCCTCGCTGCGCACCAGCAGGAAGCCGATGCCGGGGTGGTTGGCGAGGGTGGTGAGCAGGGCGGGGTGGCGGGCGTCGATCTCTTCCTTGGTCATGCGGTGCGGGACGTCCGGGAAGGAGATCAGGCCGAGGTTGCCCGAGGCCAGCACGATCGGCTCGCGGCGGCGGGCGGGGCGGCGGCGCTCGTTCTCCTCCTCCACCGGGCGGCGCAGGGCGGCGCGGACGGCGGTGCGGGCCTCGGCGCCGCTGCGCGTCCGCTCCGCCCGGCGCGGGACCGGCAGTCCGCAGCCGGCCCGGACCAGGTCGCCGAGGGTGAGGCCGTAGCGGGAGCGAAAGGTTTCGCCAGGGCTCTGGCCGTGGTCGGAGAGGACGACGATCCGGTAGGGGCGCGGGGCGTGCTCGGCGACGCGTTCGAGGAGGGCGAGGGACCGGTCGAGGCGCTGCAGGACCTTCTCGGCGTCGCGGCTGTGCGGGCCGGAGTGGTGGGCGACCTCGTCGTAGGCGACGAGGTCGGCGTAGACGCAGGTGCGGCCGGCGAGCATGTCGCCCATGACCGCGGCGACGACGACGTCCCGTTCGACGACGGTGGCGAAGGCCCGGACGAACGGGTAGAGGCCGCCCCGGCCGACGCGCGGGCGCTGCCTCCGCAGCCGGGCCCGGGTCGACTGGCCGATCTCGCGGGCCACCTCGGCGACGAAGGACAGGGCGGTACGGACGGCGTTCGCGGGGTCGGAGAAGTAGGCGAAGTAGCCGGCGCGGGAACGGTTCTCCCGGCCGCGGCGGCGGGTGGCGATCGACAGCACGAGGGCCTGTTCGCCGGCCCCGCCGCTGAACAGGTTGCCGCGGCTGGCGCCGTCGACGGCGAGCAGTCCGCCGTCCTCGGTGTGCAGCACGGCGCGGCGCTGGAGCTCGGCGGCGCTCGTCGGCCGGTTGCAGACCATCACCTCGCCGCGGTCCTTCTCGTACCACCGGAAGGCCGACACGTCGAAGGTGCTGCCGTGCAGGATGCCGAGCTGACTGGCACCGGTCTGGCTGGACCAGTCGGTGCGCCACGGGGTCAGGCGGTGGGTGGGCCGGCTTCCGTCCGCCGTGGGCGGTATGCCGTCGCCGCCGGTCAGCCAGCGGCCCACCGTCGGCATCAGCCCCTTGCGGACCGCGTCCGCGAGGACGTCGTGGCCGACGCCGTCGAGCTGCACGCAGACCAGGCCGGGGGCCGTGGGGCAGGGCGGCTGGGCCCGGCGGCTCCGGGTGGCGAGGCGGTGCAGCCTGCGGCGGTAGGCCTCGTCGTCGCGTACGGCGAGGGCCGCGCCGGTCGCGGAGGCGACGGCGGACATCACCGCGGCCACGATGACGGCGGTCTCGGGGGCGACCACGCCGCGGCCGGAGGGGTTCAGGCGCAGCGCGAGCAGCAGCAGGGAGCCGTTGAGGAAGAAGACCAGCAGGCCGAGGACGAACGCGGGGACGAGCAGCAGCAGACGGACCAGGAGCGGCCAGACCACGGCCGAGAGGAGGCCGAAGGCGCCGGCGCCGCAGCCGGCGGTGACGGCGATGCGGGTGGCGCTGTCACCGTCGGCGGACTGGAGCTGGAAGTCGGGAAGGAGCCCGGCGAGGGCCAGCATGGTGACCGTGGAGACCGCCCACACGGCGACGCTCCGCCCGATCTGACTGGCGATCCGTCGCCACCGCACCCCGCGCACGCCCCGTACACCTCACGTCCCGGCC
>NZ_MUMF01000653.1 GCF_002155905.1 Streptomyces tricolor
CTGGCCGACGACCTCGCGCGCGAGGTCGTCGGCCAGCTCCGCCGTGTAGAGCGCGATGTTGCGGGTGAAGTGGGGATCCTGCAGACGCGCCGCCCGCCGAGCGTGCCGGGACGCCCGCCGCCAGTCGCCCAGCGTGGACCAGCACTGCGCCTCCAGCCCTTCCAGCTCGGCCTCTCCGTAGAAGCTCATCCACTCGGGGTCGGCGTCCGAGCGGCCCCGCTCGAAGAGGGCCTGCGCGCGGGCCAGCGCCTGCTCGCAGCCGGTGCGGTCGGCGAGCCCCGCCCAGCCGCCCGCCTCGCGCAGCGCCAGCAGGGACAGCAGCCGGGCGGAGCCGAGCGGCTGGGCGGCGCGCTGCGCGGCCTGCGCGGCCCGGACCGCCTCCCGGGGGCGCCCGGCGTCCCGGGCCAGGAACGCGGTGTTGCAGAAGGCGTGCGCCTCCAGTGCCGCGTCTCCGGTCATGCGGGCGGTGGCCAACGCCTCCGCGTAGTGCGAGCGGGCGTCGTCGAAGCGGCCGGAGTCGTGGGCCAGCCAGCCGACGGAGATGGCGAGTTCGCCGGCGCCCGCGTGCAGCCGGTCGGCGGTGGTCTGCCGGGTCGCGCCGGCGTCGAGCAACGCGTAGGCGGCGCGCAGCGGAGCCGCCGCGCGCCGGTAGAGGCCGTCCGCGCCGTGCCGGTCGTCGAGCAGCCGGATCCGGCGGACGGCCTCCTCCAGCGCCGCCGCCTCGGGGGTGCCGGCCCGCCGCGGCGGCCGTTCCGCCGCCGCGGCACCGGTGGTGAGCCCCAGCGGGGCCAGGGCGGCGGCGGCCACGGTGGCGCCCCCGCCGGTCATGAATGCGCGACGCAGCACGTCGCTCTCCTCGTGGTTCAGGGGGTGTTTCTCATGCGGTTCGTACAGTTCGTACTGTTCCTGCGAGTCCTGCGGGTCCTGCGAGTTCCGGGCGGCCTGCAAGACGAGCGGGTGATGCGTCTCCCGCATCTCCCGCGTCTCCCGTGACTCATACGGCTCCGAGCCCCCGCGCGACTCAGCGGGCCCCGCGGGCCCCGCGGCCGTACGCGCCGCGCGTCCGCGGACGGAGGAGCGGGAGGCGAAGCCGAGATCGCTGAGCGTGCGGCCGGGGAACATGTGCAGGAACACGCGTTCGTACGCGTAGTTGGGGCAGCGGATCTCGCCGGCCTCCACCCGGCCGATGTAGCGCGCGTCACAGCTCACCCGCTCGCCGATCTCCCGTGCCGCCCGCCGTACCAGCGCCGCGAACTCGGCCGGTGAGCGCCGGCCGCGCAGTTGCCGGAAGGCGAGGTTCGGCCGGGCTGGCCGTTCGGGCTGTGACGAGGTCACCGTTGACGACGCCATGGCCGGGTCCTCTCGTGCGAACCGTCGAACCATGCCGGGGCCGGGGCGATTTCGGGACGAGTTGCCCATGTGACGCCCTGGTTCCGGCGGGCATGAACGTACCTGCTGTGAAGGTCCCGCCACGCGGTGTTTGGCTACAAACCGGATATCTCATCCACGATCTGCCATGAAGTGCCATCCTTTGCGGCGCACTTGTGCCGTAGCCGTTGACGGGTTCGCGCGTTGGACCCCATGGACCGCAACAGGGCTGTGTGGTGGAGGCCGGCATGGAGAGCAGCCAGAGCAACGATCCTTGTACGTCGTCGTCCGCGTCCGCGGCGGGCGAGGCGGCGTGCGACCTCGTGACGGTACCGACCCGGCAGGGGCTGGAGGCGGTCGACATCCTGCGGCGGGAGGCCGCCGACGCGGTGGGGCCCGTCCTGCACGACGACGGCTGCGGCACCCTCGGCTTCCTGGTGCCGGCCGGTACGGCCGCCGGCTGGGACGTGCCCGGCAGCACCTGCACCGAGACGAACGGACGCGGTCTGCGGCTGAACCCCGAGCCGCCGGTGGAGGGCTCCGACTGGCTGCTGCCGCCCGGCGAGGCCGACCTCGCCACCGACCCGGTGGTGCTGCGCCGGGCCCTGGGGGAGGCGGCCCGGCTGATCGAGGCGGCCGACAGCTGCCGCTGAGGCCCGCCCGCGGCCGGCGGCCGCCGGTGCCGCGCGCACCCGCGGCAGCTGCGAAAATGGACGGATGGGCAGGTCCAGGAACACACGGCGCAGGTCGGCGGCGGTCGCGGCCGTCGAGGAGCCGGTCGACGGCGGGCTCGCGCGGCTCGTCCCCGACCCGGACCGCGGCCGGGCCTGGACGCTGCTGATCGACGGGGCGCCGCAGTCGCACGTCGACCTGGACGACCCGGCGTACCTCTCCTTCGAGTACCAGCGCCGCCTCGGCCATGTCATCGACCTCGCCGCCCCGCCCGGCAAGCCCGTGCACGCGGTGCACCTCGGCGGCGGCGCGCTCACCCTCGCCCGGTACGTCGCCGCGACCCGGCCCCGCTCCACCCAGCAGGTCGTGGAGTGCGACGCGCGCCTGGTCCAATTGGTCCGCCGGGAACTGCCGCTGGACCCGAACGCGCGGATCCGGGTGCGTGCGGTGGACGCGCGCGCGGGTCTGGCCAAGGTGCCGGACGGCTGGGCCGACCTGGTCGTCGCGGACGTGTTCAGCGGCGCCCGCACCCCCGCCCACCTCACCTCGACCGAGTTCCTGGACGAGGTCCGCCGCGCCCTGAAGCCGTCCGGGGTCTACGCCGCCAACCTCGCCGACGGCCCGCCGCTCGCGCACCTGCGCGGCCAGATCGCCACCGCCGCCGCCCAGTTCGGCGAACTCGCGCTGATCGCCGACGCGGCCGTGCTGCGCGGCAAGCGCTTCGGCAACGCGATCCTGGTCGCCTGCGACCTCCCGCTGCCGCTCGCCGAACTCACCCGCCGCGCCGCCTCCGATCCGCACCCCGGCCGGGTCGAACACGGCAGGCGGCTCACGGACTTCGCCGGCGGCGCGGTGCCCGTCACGGACGCCGCCGCGGTGGCCTCACCGGCCCCGCCGCCCTCGGTGTTCCAGTAGCCGTCCGGCGTCCGGCACCGATCCGATGCCGGACGGACCGCGACGGAACCGGCCCGTCCGGAGTCGGCCCGTCCCGAGTCAGTACGTGCCCACGTCCACCCGCGGCGGACCGTCGTGCCAGGTGCAGAACACCGACACCCGGTCCGCGCCCCGGCTGAACTCCACCCTGATCCAGCTCTCCGTCTTCCACACCTGCATCGACCAGCCGGTCCCCGGGGTCGCCGAGACCAGCGTCGCGTCGGCCGGACCCAGGTCGAACACCGCCCGGCCGCCGTCGGTGTCGTAGGACCTGACCCGGCCGGACGCGGTCGCGGTGGCCCTGGGGGAGGCGGACGGGGACGTGGTGCGGGCCGGAGTGCGCGTCGGTTCCGGCGCCGGACGGGCCGGCCGCTCGCGGGACGGGCTCGCGGCAGGAGAGGGCGCCCGGGAGGCGGACCGCACGTCCCGGGTGTCCGCGCCGGACGCCTCGGCCGCCGTCACCGGCAGGGCGCGCGGCGGGTCGTACGCCGTCCCCGCCATCACCGTGTGCACACCCCACCACGACAGCGTGACCGCCGCTCCCGTCGCCAGCAGCCACGCCAGTACGTGTACGAGTCCTCTGCGCATCGCGGCCATACTGCCCCAGCGACACCGCGGTGTGCACATGCCCCGGGTTGTCCACAGGCGCCCGCCCGGTGTCGTCCGCATGGCGTACGGTGCGGCGCATGGCAAGTGTGCTCGTGGTCGAGGACGACCAGTTCGTCCGCTCGGCGCTCATCCGGCACCTGACCGACGCCGCCCACACCGTGCGCAGCGTCGGTACGGCACTGGAGGCGCTGCGCGAGGTCGCCCATTTCCGCTTCGACGTGGTCATCCTGGACCTCGGACTGCCCGATCTGGACGGCTCCGAGGCCCTGAAGATGCTCCGCGGCATCACCGACGTGCCCGTCATCGTCGCCACCGCCCGGGACGACGAGACGGAGGTCGTCCGGCTGCTGAACGCCGGTGCGGACGACTATCTGACCAAGCCGTTCTCCGTCGAGCACCTCTCCGCCCGGATAGCGGCCGTGCTGCGCCGGGCCCGCTCCGGCGGCGCCGAGGCCACGTCCTCGTCCGTCCTGCGGGTCGGCGGGCTCACCGTCGACCCGCTGCGCCGCCAGGCCGAGTTGGACGGGGCCCGGCTCGACCTCACCCGCCGCGAGTTCGACCTGCTCGCCTTCCTGGCCGGCCGCCCCGGGGTCGTCGTCCCGCGCAAGGAACTCCTCGCCGAGGTCTGGCAGCAGTCCTACGGCGACGACCAGACCATCGACGTCCATCTGTCCTGGCTGCGCCGCAAGCTGGGGGAGACGGCCGCCCGGCCGCGCTACTTGCACACGCTGCGGGGCGTCGGCGTGAAGCTCGAACCCCCCGCGGACGCGGAGGGCCCGCGATGAGATGGGCCCTGGTCAAGGTGTGCCTGGCGGTCACCACGATGGTCGTGGTCGCCTTCGCCGTGCCCCTCGGCCTGGTCGTCAAGGAGATGGCCCGCGACCGCGCCTTCGCACGCGCCGAGCGCGAGGCCGCCGCGGTCGCGCCCGCGCTGTCCATCACCACCGACCGGGACGAGCTGGAGCGGGTGGTGGCCTCGGCCGGCGCCGACGCCGGACTCGCGGTCCACCTGCCCGCCGACGGCGGCCGGGCCGCGCTCGACCTCGGCCGGCAGCGCGCCGCCGCCCGCGACGTCCAGGCCGTCCGCAGACTCGGCCGCGCCTCCACCACCACCGTGCCCGGCGGCTCCACCCTGCTCCAGCCGGTCGCGCTCGGCTCCGGCGCGATCGCGGTGGTCGAGGTGTACGTCCCGGAGTCCGAGGTGACCAACGGCGTCGGCACGGCCTGGGCGGTGCTCGCGGCCGTCGGTCTCGCGCTGATCGTCGGCTCGGTCGCCGTCGCCGACCGGCTCGGGGTGCGCATGGTGCGGCCCGCCCAGCGTCTCGTCGAGGGCGCGCGCGAACTGGGCGAGGGCCGGCTGGGCGCCCGCGTCCCGGAGGAAGGGCCGAACGAACTCCGGCTGGCCGCCGTCGCGTTCAACTCCATGGCCGACCAGGTCGTCCAACTCCTCGCCAACGAACGCGAGCTGGCCGCCGACCTCTCGCACCGGCTGCGCACCCCGCTCACCGTCCTCCGGCTGAACGCGGCCTCCCTCGGCGCCGGACCCGCCGCCGAGCAGACCCGGGCCGCCGTCGCCCAGCTGGAGCGCGAGGTCGACACCATCATCCGCACGGCCCGGGAGGCCAAGCCGCAGACGGCCGCCGCCGGGCCCGGCGCCGGCTGCGACGCGGCCGAAGTGGTCCGTGAGCGCATGGAGTTCTGGTCCGCGCTCGCCGAGGACGAGGGCCGCAAGTGGCGGGTGGCCGGCGTGGAGCGGCCGGTGCGCATACCCGTGGCCCGCGCCGACCTCGCCGCCGCCCTCGACGCCCTGCTCGGCAACGTCTTCCGGCACACCCCCGAGGGCACCGCCTTCGCGGTCGACGTGCACAACGGCGAGGACGCGGTGATCGTGCTCGTCTCCGACGCGGGCCCCGGCATACCCGACCCGGAGGCGGCGATGGCCCGCGGCCGGGGCTCCGGACACACCGGCTCCACCGGCCTCGGCCTGGACATCGTCCGCCGGCTCGCCGAGTCCACCGGCGGAGACGTCCGCATCGGCGGCTCGGTGCTGGGCGGCACGGAGGTGCGGATCTGGTTCCAGCTGGACGGGCGGGGGCCGGCGGGCCGCCGGCCGCGCGGGGCCGTCCGCAGACGGCGGACGGGCAAACGGGTCGCCACCTTTAACCGTCCCCGATCGCTTCCTTAAGCGAACCCTAAGGTCCGCAACGGACGCCTCCAACGGGAGATTTGCCCCTTTCCTGATCGCTAGCGTGCTGCCGCACCTCACCCCCGTGGCTCACCCCCCGTGAATCACCCCGTGAACACCGAAGGCAGGCACGCGCATGAGCACGCACCGGCGCAGGATCAGTGGCAGGAACAAGGCGATAGGCGGCCTGCTGGCCGCGGCCGTGATCGGCGGCGGCGCCGTCCTGCTCACCGGCA
>NZ_MUMF01000654.1 GCF_002155905.1 Streptomyces tricolor
GCGGGCCAGCGCGTCCAGGAAGGCGTTGCCCGCCGCGTAGTTGCCCTGGCCGAGGCCGCCGAAGGTGCCGGCCACGGAGGAGAACAGCACGAAGGCGGACAGGTTCAGATGCCGGGTCAGTTCGTGCAGGTGCCAGGCCGCGTCGGCCTTCGGGCGCAGCGCGGTGTCCAGCCGGTCCGGGTCGAGCGCGGCGATCACGCCGTCGTCCAGGACGGAGGCACTGTGCACGACCGCGGTGAGCGGGTGCTCGTCCGGGACGGCGGCGAGCAGGTCCGCGAGCGCCTTGCGGTCGGCGGTGTCGCAGGCCGCGAGGGTGACGGTGCCGGCGCCCGACGCGCGCAGCTCGTCGCGGAGTCGGGCGGCGCCCGGGGCGGCCGGGCCGCGCCGGGAGGCGAGGACCAGGTGCCGTACCCCGTGGGCGGCCACCAGGTGGCGGGCGACCAGTGCGCCGAGGTCTCCGGAGGCGCCGGTGACCAGGACGGTGCCGTCCGGGTGCCAGGGGGCCGGGCCGTCCGGCGGGGCGAGCCGGGCCAGCCGCGGGACGGTGGCCGCGCCGGCCCGGAGCGCCAGCTGGGGCTCCCCGGCGGCCGGTACGGCGCCCAGCGCCCGCCAGGAGCGGGGGTCGTCGTCGAGGTCGGCGAGGACGAGGCGGCCGGGGTGCTCCGACTGCGCGGAGCGGACCAGGCCCCAGGCCGCGGCGCCGGCGAGGTCGTCCGCCCGGTCGGCCGCCGCGCCCCGGGTGAGGACCACGAGGGGTACGGCGGCGAACCGGTCGTCGGCGAGCCACGCCTGAAGGGCGGCGAGGGTGCGGTGCAGCACGGTGCGTGCCTCGGCGGGCGCCTCGCCCGGGGTGCCTGCGGCGGTGAGCAGCGCCGCGTCGGGCACCTCGGTGAGTGCGGCCGGGCCGGTGGCGCCGTGCACGGTGTGACCGAGGGCGCGCAGCGCGTCGGCTGCGCCCAGCGGGTCGGCGCCGAGCACCGCCCAGCGGCCG
>NZ_MUMF01000655.1 GCF_002155905.1 Streptomyces tricolor
AGGGCGTCGGCGAGACCGGCCCGGGTGATGATCGATCCGAGGTCGATGCCGAGGTGGACGATGGTCTGCGCGATCGCGGGACGGATGCCGGAGACGATGCACTCCGCGCCCATCAGCCGGGCCGCGGCGACCGTCTTCATCAGGTGCTGGGCCACGAGGGAGTCGACGGTCGGCACGCCGGTGATGTCGAGGATGGCGTACCGGGCCCGTCGGCCCACGATCGCCTCCAGCAGGCTCTCCATCACGATCTGGCTGCGGGCGCTGTCGAGCGTGCCGATCAGCGGGACGGCGACGACGCCCTCCCACAGCTGGATGACCGGGGTGGCCACTTCCAGCAGTTGCTGGCGCTGCCGGGCGATCAGTTCCTCGCCCGCGTTCACCGTCGTCTCCATGACGACCAGTCGGAGCGTGCCCAGCAGAGCCGTCAGCGCGAGCATCGACGCGTGCGCGTGCTCGTCGGCCGGGTCCGCGGACTCGGCGCGCAGCAGCGCGGCCACGGGGGCGCGCAGGCCGGCGACCTCGTCGGCGATCTGGGACGGGGCGAACCCGGCCCGGACGCGGGCGGCGGCCATCCGGCCGAGCTGGTCCCGCACGGTGCCGAAGCCGGGAGCCCGGAGATCCTCCAGCCGTCCGGAGCGGGCCACCTCGGCCAGGGCGTCCACCACGGCCTTGCCGGCCTCGACCGCCTCGTCCCGGGAGACGGTGAAGACCGTGCGGAACAGGGCGGCGTCCGCCCACCGCTGGGCGATCTGCTCGCGGCGCCGTTCCAGGAATCCGCCCAGCTCCCGCGCCACCCCGGGGGCCGTGTCGTGCTCCGCCACCGCATCGTCTCCTCGCTGCGAGCCCTGGGGCCCGCCCCGATGGCGAACCATCCGGCAATCATTGCCGGATGACAAACGTTAGCGCGGGCGGTCCGGCGCGACCACCACGCGATCCTCACGTTCGGCCCGCAGGACCGTCACCGGACCGACGGCCTCCCCCGCCAGTCCAGGCACACCACCAGGGCGTCGTCGTCGGCCACGGGTTTGCCGCGGTGGCCGGTCAGCTCGCGCAGGATGGCGCCGGGCACCTCGGCCGCGGGCAGCAGCCGCGTGGAGTGGATGGCGCTGGCCAGGGCCGCGTCGCCGTACGCCTCGCCCTTCGGGGACGCCACGGCGTGCACCCCGTCGCTGACGAAGACGAGGCGGTCACCGGGCTCGACCCGGAACTCCTGCGCCACGTAGTCGGTCTCCTCGAACATGCCCAGCGGGAGCTGGGCGTCGAAGGTGACGCGTTCCACGGTGCCGCCCCGCAGCCGCAGCAGCTGGGGGGAGCCGGCGTCCACCACGCTCGCCCGGCCGGTCGCCAGGTCGAAGTCGAACATGAGGACGGACAAGTAGCAGCGCCCCTGGTAGTGGGCGTAGACGGCCTGGTCGGCCAGGGCCGCCTGGTCGGCGATGGAGATACCGGCCCGCCGGGCGTTGCGCAGGGCGTTGATGGCCAGGTTCGTCAGCAGGGACGCCTCTATGCCCTCGCCCATGCCGTTGGTGACGTAGAGCATCAGGCGGTCGGCGGTGGCGGACCAGTCGAAGTTGTCGCCGAAGATGGCGTAGGCGGGCTCCAGTTGGGCCCCGAGGTCGTACTCGGCGCGGGAGCAGGAGCGTCCGGGCAGCAGCTGCCACTGCATCTCGGCGGCCAGGGTGAGCCGGTCCTTGCGCCGCGCCTGGAGGTAGAGGTCGGTGTCGCGCTCGGCCACGAGGATCTCGCGCCCCAGCACGTCGGCGACCTCGGCCAGCTCGTCCTCGTACCGGCGCGCCGCCTCGGTGCCGGACAGGGTCACCGACAGCACGCCGAGCCGGTCGCCGCGCACACTGACCGGCAGGTGCAGGCGTGCCCGCCCGTCCCGTACGACCTCGCAGTACGGCTTCTGCGAGCCGAAGGCGCGGCCGGCCGGGCTGTTGTACACGGACACGGGGTCCGGCTCCGGCGCGTGCGGCGGCACGGACACCGGCTGGAGCACCGTCAGGCCGTAGTCGGCCATCAACAGCTCGACGTCCTCCGCGCCGTACTGCTCGACCAGTACGGCACGGATGGCGTCGGGCAACTCATGGGGAGCCGCTGTGCGCAGCGCGCGTTCAGCGGCTTCGAATCTGTTCAATGGGAAACACACCAATCTTTCGCCGGACGACCTACGGGCCTCGCTCATGAGGCCGGGCCGCGGAACGGACCGCGTCGATCGCACCGAGTCATCTGTGGCCGGCGGGTGCGCCTAGTACGCTGACAGGCACCCCAGTGCTTGCGAGAGTGTGACCGTGACTGCCTTCCGCCGCCGCCCAGAGCCCGATGAGGTCGCACGCGTGACCACCACGGCCGTCGAGCTGCTGGAGGTCGTGTGGGGACGGGCCTCCACCGCGCCCACCTCCGCCTCCCAGCTGCGGGTGCTGCACATCCTGGAGCACCACGACGGCATCAACCTGCGCACGCTCGCCGAGTCCCTCGCCTCCACGCCGCCGTCCACCAGCCGCCTGTGCGACCGGCTGGTGGCCGCCGGGTTCGTCGAGCGCGCGGTGAGCGCCCAGGACCGGCGCGAGGTGCGGCTGCACCTCAGCGGTCGCGGCCGTGCGTTCCTCGCCGATCTGCGTGCCCGCAGGGAGCGGGAGTTGCAGACGGTGCTGGCGGATATGCCCCCGGCCAAGCGCGTCGCGCTGCTGGAGGGGCTGGAGGCGTTCTGCGCCGCCGCGGCGACGCAGATACACGGCGTCCCGGGTTCCGGCAGCCGGACCGCCTGAACCCGCGTTCGCGGCGCCGGTGTCAGCCTCGCCTCTCGGTTGCGGCGACCAGCACACGGAGCTGTCTCCGTCCACCGGAGCATTCCAGGTCCTTCCCCGCGCACGTCCGACACGGTTACTTTGTTGCCTCACGGCTATAGTTGTCAAACGGCAACAGTACGTCCGACAGCCCTTACTCGGATCCGGTTACCCCGCGGAGGCGCTTTTTGCGGCGCTTGTGCCGCATGTCTCTCCGGGCGGGGGGCGCCCGGCGGGCGCCCAGGACATCTGTCACGGCGGGCACACATCTCCGTACCTGTCGGAGTTAGGGTGTGCTGTGCCCGCTGAGAACACCCCCGTCGCCGGCAACCTCGACGATGACGACTACCCCGCCTACACCATGGGGCGGGCCGCCGACGTTCTCGGTACCACCCCCGCCTTCCTGCGCGCCGTCGGCGAAGCCGGTCTGATCACCCCGTTGCGGTCGGAGGGCGGCCACCGCCGGTACTCGCGACACCAGTTGCGCATCGCCGCCCGCGCCCGCGAGCTGGTCGACCAGGGCACGCCCATCGAGGCGGCGTGCCGCATCGTCTCCCTGGAGGACCAGCTCGACGAAGCCCTCCGGGTGAACCGGGAAATGCGCCGGAAGCTGGACGACCGCGGCACGGAAACCTAGTCCCGCCGATACAGAAAGAGCGACCACGGCGGGAAGAGAATTACCGGACGGCCCACAAAACACCCGACCGGTTCCGCCCTGCCTGTGCTAGCGTGATAGCAGTTGCAGTTTTGGTTGCCAGAGATTTTTTTCTTTGCAGAGCTTTCCGGATTCTTCCGGAGGGGTGATCATTGCGGCGACTCGGTTCCGCAAAGTGCGGATCCGGCACTGCCCCCCAAGGGAGATTCAATATGGCGTCTGGCACCGTGAAGTGGTTCAACGCGGAAAAGGGCTTCGGCTTCATCGAGCAGGACGGCGGCGGCGCCGACGTGTTCGCGCACTACTCGAACATCGCCACCACCGGCTTCCGCGAGCTTCAGGAAGGCCAGAAGGTGACCTTCGACGTCACGCAGGGCCAGAAGGGCCCGCAGGCCGAGAACATCGTTCCCGCCTGACACTGACGCGAACGCCGCGAGACATCGCTCGCGCACCTTGTGGCTGGGGCCCGCACTCTCGGAGTGCGGGCCCCAGCCCTTTTTCCGTCCTTCACCCTCCGGATTCCACCCGGCCCATTCCCGCGCATTACCGCACCGCCCCCGGGAGAGAAGCGGCGCTCACGGCGTATGGCTGGGGATCACGCAGTTCCGCGGCTGTTCCCGCGGCCTGCCGCCGCCGGCCGGGCGGATCGGGCCGCTCGTGCGCGGACCCGGTGCCGGGAGGACGAGGCCGTCCTAGACCTCCTGGCCGGCTGGGTGCCAGGCGTGTTCCAGCAGGCGGAAGGTCAGGCAGACCACCGGGGTGTCGTCCCGCACCGGGGTGCCCAAGCCCTCCCAGAAGCGGCGGTGGCCGGCGCGCCACTCCTCCAGGGAGGCGTCGCCCTCGCCCTCGGCGGCGGCGTGCTCCCAGGTCACGTCGGCGAAGGGGGTGACCTCGACGCCGGTGATCTCGATGACGCCGACGGGCCGTCCCCCGGCGTCCACCAGGGCCAGCTTCTCGCCGACGTACTCCAGGCCCTCGGTCTCCTTGGCGTACTCCTCCAGCAGACCGGTCGTCGCGGTCTTCGCACCGGACAGGACGAGCGCGTTCAGCTCGGCCCTCATGGCGTCGGGGGTGCCGAGTTCCATCGCGCGCATGCCGTTGACTCGCGGCCACATCGTTCGCATCGCCTCTTTCCGGCACCCGGCGGTCCTGCGGGCGCTTCCGGCCGATGCTATACGTGGGGTGACGGCTTATCAGGCTGCCGTGTGCGGCTGGTATGACTGCTGCATGCTGGAAGAATCCGCTCAGTCGGCGATCGACATGTTTCTCTCCGCGTTCAACGCCCGGGACGACGCTCGGGTGATCGGGCTGCTGTCCCAGGCGCTGACCTCGGACGTGGTGTTCTGGGGCCCGCTCGGGCGCAGCGAGGGTGTGGCGGCGGTCGAACGGTTCGTGCTGGACCTCCGGCGGCACCCCGCCGGCGCCGGCACGATGGTCCGCTGTTCGGCGGTGGACATGCCGGGCGAGTGGGCCCGCTATCGGTGGGCCTTCACCACGCCGGACGGGGGACCGCGGCTGGCCGGGACGGACGTGGTCCACCTGCGGCAGGGCCGCATCGACCAGATGATCGTCTTCGCGGGGGACATCGGGTCCGCTCCCTGACGAGCGCGCTCCCGGGACCGGAGCCTCCGCCCCTCCCGCTACGACGACATGCCTACTGCACGTCCACGAAGTCTCCGGCGGCCTTGACGGCCGGGGTGGTGGAGGTGCCCGCGAAGCTCCAGCGCCAGTAGCCGTCCTCGGCCGCCGTGACCGTGGTCGACAGGGTGCCGGTGCTGGAGGTGGTCACCGTCCTGACGGTGGTGTACGTCGTCGTACCGGCCTTGCGGAACTGGAGCTGGACCGGCTGGCCGGCGTACCCCCGGCGGTCGAGGGTGTCCCAGTTGGCCCGGCTCAGCTTGCCGGTGACCGTCAGCGCCGTGCCCTTGGCGGCCGGCTCCGGGCCCGCGTTGACGGTGAGCGCGGACTGCCGTTGCAGACGGGTCGTGGTGTACTCCGGCGTGTGCGTCCAGCTGTCGTCGTTGGCCACCCCCTGGACGCTGACCTTCCAGGTGCCGGCGTGGGCGTTGGTGAGCAGCCAGTCCGGCTCGAAGGTGAACGTCTGCGAGCAGGTGGAGGTGGTGGCGCTGGAGGCGACGCAGTCGGCGTGCACGTAGTACTGGTTCGACACGAAGCGGTCGTCGTAGACCTGGTACGGGTTCGCGCCGGCCGGTCCGCGCCACAGGACGAAGTCGGCGTCCTGGATGCCGGACGGATGGGTGAACGTCCCCGAGACGGTGACCGTCCTGTCGTAGATGTCGACCACGATGTTCTTGCCCCCCTCGAAGGTGACGTCGCTGATCAGGACGTCCCCCTGGGTCTCGTCGGCGGCGGCGCCGGGGACGGCGAGGCCGGCCAGCACGGCGACGGCACCGAGCACGGCGGAGGCGGCGCGCTTGCGCATGGATCTCCTTTCACGGGGCGGATCGAGAACCGGTGCGCGAGGGCTTCGCGCACGAAGATCCGCCCTGCCTCCCCAGCGCACCCGCCGCCTCGAACGTCACACCGGCCCCTGCTCTCCGAGCGGCCGGTCCGGGCGCGGGACGGTCAACGCAGCGTCCAGGTAAGGGAGTTGGCGGCGCGGGCACGGGCCGCCGGGTCCCGCAGGGCCGCCGTGCGGTCGGTCACCGTCGCGGTGACGCGGTGGCCGGGGCCGCGGGCGCCCAGCGCGTACGGGGTCACCGTGCGCAGGCCGGTCGCCCAGGGGACCGGCCTGCCGTCGACGGACCAGGTGAGGCGGAGGTCGGCGAGGCCGGTCAGCGGGGCGAGGCGTACGGTGATCGGCCGGGTGCCGCGGACCGGCTCGGCCGTGGGGACGGGCGAGGTCAGCGCGTCCGCGTCGGCGTAGAAGCCGGCGATCATCGCCTCGCGTCCGACGACGTTGAACTCGGTCGCGGCCAGCGTGCGCATGAGGGAGGTGTCGGTCGGGCGGTGGACGCCGGTCTCGTAGTAGCCGCCGCCCTCGTAGGTGCCGACGACCGAGCCGGTCGGGTCCTGGACCCCGGCCCAGCGGCGCCACTTCGCCTCGGCCGGGTCGCGGCGGAGGGTGAGGTTGGCCGCGGCGGGCTCCTCGGCCCAGGGGTAGGGGCCGTAGCCCGGGTACTGGTACTCGTCGGCCAGCTCGCCTATGGAATGGCCCAGTTCGTGGGCGCCGATGAGGTACGACCGGTCGTTGTCCGAGGACATCGTGGCCACGCCGTGGAAGGGGGAGCCCGGCGGCAGATCGGGGGCGGAGTAGCCGGCGCCGCCGTACTTGGCGGAGTTCGCGACGACGAAGACGATGTCGGCGTCCGGCGCGAGGGCCGCGTACCGGGTCACCGCGCCGGTGTCCACGCACAACAGGCGTTCCAGGCCGTCGCAGAAGAAGGCGGAGCCCAGCGCGGTCTTCCTCACCACGTCGGCCGTGGGGTCGCCGGAGACACCGGACTCGGGGGACACGGCGCCGACCAGCCAGATGTTGAACAGGCCGCGGTAGCTCCGGTACGGCTCGATACGGAAGATCGCGTCGAGCTTCTCCGCGGCGTCCGCGGCGAACTCGTCCTGCTGGCCCGCGGTGTAGCCGTCGCCCGTCACCACCAGGTCGAGCCGTCCGGAGACCGGCCCGGTGCGCTGGAGCGGCCGCACCGCCGGGTCCGGCGCGCGGTCGGCACGCCGTGCGGCCGGCGTGTCCGCCGGGACGGTCACCCGGCGGGGCTCGGCGCCGGGACCCGGGAAGTACTCGACGCGCTGGACGCGCTGCGGCGGGGCGGCCTCGGCCGGTTCCGCGGCCGGCCCGCCGGTCGACGCCGCCGCGACGGCGAGGACGACTGCGGCGGTGCGGGTCCAACGGCGGTGCGGTCTTGCGCGGTACGGCACGGCGACCTCGCTCAAGTATGCGGTTAAGTGCGTTTAATGGCGCGCTTAACCTAGGGGCGGGTGCCGTAACTCGCAAGAGGTGCCGATCAGTTGACGTGCTACGAGTGGGACGGCGAGCCGGAGCTCCCCTTCCCGCGGGTCGCGCTGCCGGCCAGCCACTCGTCCCAGGTGAGGTTCCAGTCGCCGTAGCCGTTGCCGGCCTCCACGGTGTCCTTCGAGCCGGTGACCCGGATGACGTCGCCGGGGATGATCCGCCGGTAGAAGCGTTCGGCGGTGCCGTCGGTGGCGAGACCGACGCAGCCGTGGGTGACGTTGGCCCGGCCGGCGTAGGTGTTGGCCTTGGGGTTCTGGTGGAGGTAGGTGCCGGACGCGGTGAGGTGCACCGCCCAGGCGTAGTAGCCCTGGTAGGCGTCACCGAGGCCGACGGTCCGGGAGTCCATGTAGACCTTCGGCTGCTTGTCCATCACCACCATCGTCCCGTTCCAGGTGTCCAGGCCGGGCCGGCCGGCGGTGACCGGGATGCGGGCGGTGGGCCGTCCGTCCTCGGCGACGGTCATCGTGTGGCGGCGCACGTCGACGGTGGCGGTCAGCGAGCGGCCGATGGTGAAGTGCCGTACGGCGTGGCTGCCGACGCGCAGGGTGACGCGGGTGCCGGGCTTCCAGTGGGCGGGCGGACGGTAGTCGACGCGCTGCCCGTCGAACAGGTTGCGGTCCTTGACCCAGCTCCAGGCGCCGGTGACGGCGGGCTCGGTGCCGACGGAGAGCCGGCGCTCGACCGCCGCCCGCTGGGAGCGCGGGACCGGGCTGGGGAAGGTCACGGATATCGGCATGCCGACGCCGACGGTCGCGCCCTCGCCGATGTTGACCCTGGCCCGGGCGAGGGCGGCCGGCTCGGGGACGGCGGGCGCGGACCGGCGGGGCGCGGCGGTGGGCCGGTGCGAGCCCCCGGCGGCCGGCTCGGTGCCGGACGACGAGGTGCCCGACGACGAGGTGCCGGCCGACGAGGTGGTGGCCGCGCAGCCGGTCGCGGAGAGGACGAGCGCGCAGGCCGCCGCGAGGGCGCCGAGAGCGGTACGCGCGCGGCGCGGGCGGCGATCGGTCGAGTCGTGCGTGGACATGGAAGTTCCCCCCTGAGGTGTGCGGACATCGTCTGTACGCACCGCGAGGGGACCGGGTTGCATCCGGTCACCGGGAACTTTCCACGCCGGGATCGCCTCTCCGTATCGGGGGACCGGGACACGGGGACACAGGGCACGGGGGGGCGGATGACCGAGGAGGAGTTCGACGCCTTCTACGCGGCTGCCTTCCCCCGCCTGGTAGGGCAGCTGTACGCCTTCACCGGCGACCACGCCGAGGCCCAGGACGTGGTGCAGGAGGCCTTCGTCCGGGCCTGGGACCGGCGTGCGTCCTTCGACGCGGCCGAGGCGCCCGAGGCGTGGATCCGCACGGTCGCCACCCGGCTCGCGGTCAGCCGCTTCCGCCGGGCCCGGCGCTGGCTGGAACTCGTCCGCAAGGACAGCCCGCCGGAGCAGACCCCGGGACCCGGCCCCGAACACGTCGCCCTGGTCGCCGCCCTGCGCGCACTGCCCCCGGCGCAGCGGCTGGCCGTGGTCCTGTACCACGTGTGCGATCTGAGTGTGGACCAGATCGCCGCGGAGACGGGCGCGCCTGTCGGGACGGTCAAGGCCCGGCTGGCCCGGGGCCGCGCCGCACTCGCCCGCCATCTGTCGCCCGAGGAGGCTGAGACCATGACCGGGACGAAGGAGGCCACCCATGCCTCATGACCCGTCGGGCCCGGCCGCGCCCGAGGACCGCTCCGACCGGCTCACGGACGCGTTGCGCGAGGTCGCCGCGGCGGGCCGG
>NZ_MUMF01000656.1 GCF_002155905.1 Streptomyces tricolor
CGCGGCCCGGGCCGCGGTGCACGCGCCGTACCGCCCGAGCGGCACCGTCGGTGTGGTCGCCGTCGACGACGCGGGCCGGACCGTGCACCACCTCACCCGCCGGCGCTCCGGCTTCCGCATGGTCACGAGCGTGTGCGCCGTCGGCGACCACCTGGTGCTGGGCAGCCTCCGGGAGCCGGGCGTGGCGGTCTGCGCCCGGCCCGCCGTCCGCTGAGGCGGCGGTACGCTGGTCCCGGCCTTGATCCCGGTGGGGCGGGGTCGAACAGGAGACCTACCCAGGATGACAGCCCTGAAGACGCAGACCCGCGGCGTTCCCGCCGCGTCGCCGCGGCGGTCCGAGTGGCGGGCGCAGGCGCCCGTCGTCGCCGTGGTCGCGGCCGGCGGCGCGCTGGGCGCGGTGGCCCGCTACGCGCTCACACTCGCCTGGCCCACGCCGGCCGGCGGCTTCCCCTGGGCGACCTTCTGGACCAACGTCTCCGGCTGCGCGGCCATGGGCGTGCTCATGGTGCTGGTCACCGAGGTGTGGGCGGCGCACCGGCTGCTGCGGCCGTTCCTCGGCACCGGCGTCCTCGGCGGCTTCACCACCTTCTCCAGCTACGCGGTCGACGTGCGCGGGCTGGTCGCCGCCGGCCGCCCCGGCCTGGGCCTCGCCTATCTCGCCGGGACGCTCCTGGCGGCCCTCGCGGCGGTGTGGCTCGCCTCGGCCGCCGCCCGCCGGCTGCTGACCGGGAGGCGGCGATGACGTCCCCGACCGGCCCCGCACTTCGGCTCACCGTGTACATCGGCGAGAACGACACCTGGCACCACAAGCCCCTCTACTCCGAGATCGTGCACCGCGCGCACGCCGCCGGACTCGCCGGGGCCAGTGTCTTCCGCGGCATCGAGGGCTTCGGCACCGCCTCCCGCATCCACACCTCCCGCCTGCTGTCCCTGAGCGAGGACCTGCCGGTGGCGGTGGTCGTCGTGGACGCCGAGGAGCGGATCCGGGCGTTCCTGCCGCAGCTCGACGAACTCGTCGGCGAGGGCCTCGTGACGCTGGAGGAGTGCGAGGTCGTCCGGTCCGTGGGGCACACCCCCGATCCGGACGGAACGGATCCGGAGGGTAAGAAGTCGTTGTGAACTGGCTGCTCGTGATCGCGGGAGCCGTCGTCGGCGCACCCCTGCGCTATCTCACCGACCGCGCGGTGCAGGCTCGCCACGACTCGCTCTTCCCGTGGGGCACCTTCGTCGTGAACATGGCCGGCTGCCTGGTCCTCGGGCTGCTCACCGGCGCCGTCTCGGCCGGGGCCGCCGGGCCGCATCTGCAGCTCCTGGTGGGCACCGGGCTGTGCGGCGCGCTGACCACGTACTCGACCTTCTCCTACGAGACCCTGCGGCTGACCGAGGCCGGCTCCGGTCTCTACGCCGCGCTGAACATCGCGGCGAGCGTGCTGGCGGGGCTCGCGGCGGCTTTTACCGGGGTCTCACTCGCCGGCGCCGTGTGGGCCTGAGGGTCGGGCCGGCCGGGCGGGCTGAGCGAGTACTGTCCACAGCACTGTCGACCAACTCCCCAGAACTGGATCCCATGAGCGCCATCTCCGTCGGTCAGGCCGTCGTCCTCGGAGTAGTCGAGGGGGTGACCGAGTTCCTCCCGGTGTCCTCGACCGGCCATCTGAAGATCGCCGAGGGGCTCATGGACATCCCCGTCGACGACAAGTCCGTCGTCGGGTTCTCCGCCGTCATCCAGGTCGGCGCCATCGCCGCCGTGCTCGTGTACTTCTTCAAGGACATCAAGCGGATCGTCACCGCCTGGTTCCGCGGCCTGGCCGACCGCGAGGAGCGCTACCACCACGACTACAAGTTCGCCTGGTGGGTCATCGCCGCGACCGTACCGATCGTGCTGGTGGGCCTGGCCGCGAAGCCGCTGATCGACGGTCCGCTGGCCTCGCTGTGGGTGGTCGCCGGCTCGCTGATCGCCGGCTCGGGCGTGATGTGGGCCGCCGACCGGATGGGCCGGCACAAGCGCGGCGAGGACGACACGTCGTTCAAGGACGCGATGTGGGTCGGCTGCTCCCAGATCCTCGCCCTGCTCTTCCCCGGCTTCTCCCGCTCCGGCGCCACCATGTCCACCGCGCTCATCCTGGACCTGGACCGCGTCGCCGCCACCCGGCTGTCCTTCTTCCTCGGTATCCCGGCCCTGACCGGCGCCGGCCTGTACGAGCTGAAGGACGCCCTCGGCACGGGCGTCGGCGCCGCCCCGCTGGCCGTCGGCACGGTCGTGTCGTTCGTGGTCGCCTACGCCTCCATCGCCTGGCTGCTCAAGTTCGTCGCCAAGCACTCCTTCAACGCCTTCGTCATCTACCGGATCGTCGTCGGTGCGCTCCTCCTCGGTCTGCTCGCCACCGGCACGCTCAGCAGCTGAGCCAACGCCGCTGATCATCCGCGGGGTGCGGATGGCTGCATTCAGGCACCGCACCCCGTGAATGTCTCCTTACGGGAAGCCTTGACAGTCCCGGTCCGCAACCCGCAGGATCGCTCCCGTGAACCTGTCAGACAGCCAGACAGGTGGTTCGGCCCCCCGGCGCGTCAGCGCCATGGAAGCGGTCCTCGACCACCTCCGCGGCGCCATCGAGCGCGGCCGGTACGCCATCGGCGACAAGCTCCCCTCCGAAGCGGAGCTGTGCCGCACCCTCGAGGTGTCCCGGCCCGTGCTGCGCGAGGCGCTGCGCGCGCTGCAGACGATGGGCCTCACGGTCTCCCGGACCGGCAAGGGCACCTTCGTGGTCGCGAACACCGTCGAGGACCCCACCTTCGGTGACTACGCGGCCAGCGACCTGCTCGAAGTGCGCCGCCACATCGAGATCCCGGTCGCGGGATACGCGGCCCTGCGCCGCACCCCGGAGAACCTGGACCACCTGGCCCACCTGCTCGACCGCATGGAGCGGGAGACGGACACCACCGCCTGGGTCGCGATGGACACCCTCTTCCACCTCACCGTGGCCGAGGCCGCCCAGAACCCGGTCTTCCGCCGGGTCATCGAGGAGATCCGCGACGCACTGGCGCGTCAGTCGGCCTTCCTCAACGAACTGGGCGGGCGCCGCGAGCAGTCCAACCGCGAGCACCGGGCGATCGTCGAGGCCCTGGTCGACGGTTCCGAACACGACGCGGTGGAGGCCATGAGCCACCACCTGGACCGCGTCGAGACGACCCTCACCGACATCGTGCGTCCCCAGCGGACGGACACCCCAACGGAAGGCGGACCCGAGGCGTGAGCGAGCAGCACCTCAAAGACGAGACGCGCCCCTCGTCCGGCCATGTCGACGCCGGAGACGCCGGCTACAGCAAAGGCCTGAAGCACCGGCACGTCAACATGATCGCGATCGGCGGGGCCATCGGCACCGGCCTCTTCCTCGGCGCGGGCGGCCGGCTCGCCGACGCCGGGCCCTCCCTGTTCATCGCGTACGCCGTGTGCGGCGTCTTCGCCTTCCTGGTCGTCCGCGCCCTCGGCGAACTCGTCCTGTACCGCCCCTCCTCCGGCGCCTTCGTGTCGTACGCCCGCGAGTTCATGGGCGAGAAGGGGGCCTACACCGCGGGCTGGATGTACTTCCTGAACTGGGCGACGACCGGTATCGCCGACATCACGGCGGTCGCCACGTACACCCACTACTGGGGGATGTTCTCCGACATCCCGCAATGGTTGATCGCCTTGATCGCCCTTGCGGTCGTGTTGACCGTCAATCTCATCTCCGTCAAGATCTTCGGCGAACTGGAGTTCTGGTTCGCGATCGTCAAGGTCGGCGCGCTCGTCGTGTTCATGTGCATCGGCATCTTCCTGCTGGTCACCCAGCACCCGGTCGACGGCCACCACCCCGGCCCGTCCCTGATCACCGACAACGGCGGCGTCTTCCCCCACGGCCTGCTGCCCATGCTGCTGATCGTCCAGGGCGTCGTCTTCGCCTACGCCTCCGTCGAGCTGGTCGGCGTCGCCGCCGGCGAGACCGAGAACCCCGAGAAGATCATGCCGAAGGCGATCAACTCGATCATGTGGCGCGTGGGTCTGTTCTACGTCGGCTCCGTGGTGCTGCTGTCGATGCTGCTCCCGTGGAACAAGTACACCGCCGGCGAGAGCCCCTTCGTCACGGTGCTGTCCAACATCGGCGTCCCGGCGGCCGGCGGCGTGATGAACCTGGTCGTGCTGACCGCGGCGATGTCGTCCCTGAACTCCGGCCTGTACTCCACCGGCCGCATCCTGCGCTCCATGGCGATGAGCGGCTCCGCCCCGCAGTTCACCGCCCGGATGAGCCGCAGTCAGGTCCCGTACGGCGGAATCCTGCTCACCAGCGGTATCTGCGTCCTCGGCGTGGGCCTGAACTACGTGGTCCCCGCCGACGCGTTCGAGATCGTCCTCAACTTCGCGGCGATCGGCATCCTCGCGACCTGGGGCATGATCATGATCTGTCACCTGCTCTTCTGGCGGAAGACCCAGCAGGGCGAGCTGACCCGGCCGTCGTACCGGCTGCCGGGCTCCCCCTGGACCGAAGTCGTGACGCTGGCGTTCCTCGCGTCCGTCCTGGTCCTCATGTACGCCGACGGCGGCGCCGGACGCACCACCGTGCTCTGTCTGCCGCTGATCGTCGCGGCGCTGGTCGCCGGCTGGTACGGCATCCGCGCCCGCATATCCCGCACATCCACCGGCGCCGACGCGTGACCCGCGGTCCGGCCGACCCCGACCCCAGATTCCAGGCAGTGATGTACAGCAGTTCCCCCGCCGACGCACCCGCCGTCCGCGAACCCCTCCACGCTCCCGTCGCCCACCTCATCCGCGGCGGGGTCGTCGAGGGCATCCACTACGGCTCCGTGGTCGTGCTCGGCGCCGACGGCCGGGTGCAGTTCCAGCTCGGCGACATCGAGGCGGCCTTCTACCCGCGCTCGGCCGTCAAGCCCCTCCAGGCCGTGGCCATGCTGCGGGCCGGACTGCCGCTCGACGGCGAGCTGCTGTCGCTGGCCGCCGCCAGCCACTCCGGCGAGGAGCGCCACCTCGCCGGCACCCGGCGCATCCTCGAACTCGCCGGGCTCGCCGAGCACCACCTGCGCAACGTGCCCGACATGCCGTTCGACCCGGTCGTCCGGGACGCCTGGGTCCGCGAGGGCCGGCTGCCCTCCCGCCTCGCCCAGAACTGCTCCGGCAAGCACGCGGCCATGCTCTGGACCGCACGGCTCAACGGCTGGTCCCTGGACGACTACCTGGACCCGGCGCACCCGCTCCAGCAGGCCGTCGCCGCGACCGTCGAGGAGCTGACCGGCCAGCGCGTCGCCCGGGTCACCGTGGACGGCTGCGGCGCCCCGCTGTTCTCCATCTCCCTGCACGGCCTCGCCCGCGCCCTCGCCCGGATCACCTCGGCCGCGCCCGGCACCCCCGAGGCCCGGGTCGCCGACGCGATGCGCGAGCACGCCGAGATGGCCTCCGGCTCCGGCCGGGACGTCGCCGCGCTCATGCGGGCCGTGCCGGGGCTGCTCGCCAAGGACGGCTTCGAGGGCGTGCAGGTCGCCGCGCTGCCCGACGGCCGGGCCGTCGCGGTGAAGATCGCCGACGGGGCGAACCGGGCCCGTGTGCCGGTGGCCGCCGCCGCGCTGGCCCGCGCGGGCGTGGACCCGGAACTGCTCACCGAGTTCGCGGGGGAACCGCTGCTGGGCGGCGGGGAGCCGGTGGGATGCGTGCGTCCGGTGCGGGCGCTGGATCCCGTTCCGCTGGCCGCGTAGCGCTCCATCGCACCGGCCGTCCGGGACCCGCGCGGCCGGTGTGGCTGTCCGTGCCCGCGCGGGTCCGCCGCATCGGCCCTCCCGGGCCCACGGGCCCGGTACGGCTGCGCGCCCACGCCGGTCCGCCGCATCGGCCCTCCGGGACCCGCGGGCCCGATGCGGCTGTTCGCCCGCGCGGCGGTAGCCGCCTGTCAGTACAGCCCCGCGCCCCTCACGGGGCGCCGTCACCTCCGTACCTCAGAAAGAGACCCGTACCCTCATGACCGCCGCCACCCGCAGCGAACACGACCTGCTCGGCGACCGCGACGTTCCCGCCGACGCCTACTGGGGCATCCACACCCTGCGCGCGACGGAGAACTTCCCCATCACCGGCACCCCGATCTCCGCCTACCCGCACCTGATCGACGCCCTGGCCGCCGTCAAGGAGGCCGCCGCCCTCGCCAACGAGGAACTCGGTCTGCTGGCGCCGGAGAAGGCCGCCGCGATCGTCGCCGCCTGCCGGGAGATCCGGGCCGGCCAGCTGCACGACCAGTTCGTCGTGGACGTCATCCAGGGCGGTGCCGGCACGTCCACCAACATGAACGCCAACGAGGTCGTGGCGAACCGCGCGCTGGAGCTGCTGGGCCACGCCAAGGGCCAGTACACGCACCTGCACCCCAACGAGGACGTCAACCTCGGCCAGTCGACCAATGACGTCTACCCGACCGCCGTCAAGATAGCGACGGTCTTCGCGGTACGTGGACTGCTCAAGGCGATGTCTGTACTGCAGGACGCGTTCGCCCGCAAGGCCGTCGAGTTCCGTGACGTGCTCAAGATGGGCCGTACACAGTTGCAGGACGCGGTGCCGATGACGCTCGGCCAGGAGTTCTCCGCGTTCGCCGTCATGATCGAGGAGGACCGCAGCCGTCTCGCCGAGGCCGTCGAGCTGATCCATGAGATCAACCTCGGTGCCACGGCCATCGGCACCGGCCTCAACGCCCCCGCCGGCTACGCCGAGGCCGCCCGCCGCCACCTCGCCGCCATCACCGGCCTGCCCCTGGTCACCGCGGCCAACCTGGTCGAGGCCACCCAGGACTGCGGTGCCTTCGTCCAGATGTCCGGCGTCCTCAAGCGCATCGCGGTCAAGCTCTCCAAGAGCTGCAACGACCTGCGGCTGCTGTCCTCCGGCCCGCGGGCGGGCCTCGGCGAGATCAACCTGCCGCCGGTGCAGGCCGGCTCGTCGATCATGCCGGGCAAGGTCAACCCGGTCATCCCCGAGGTGGTCAACCAGGTCGCCTTCGAGGTGATCGGCAACGACGTCGCCATCACCATGGCCGCCGAGGCCGGACAGCTCCAGCTCAACGCCTTCGAGCCGATCATCCTGCACTCCCTGTCGGAGTCGATCACGCACCTGGAGAGCGCCTGCCGCACGCTGGCCGAGCGCTGCGTCTCCGGCATCACCGCCAACACCGAGCGGCTGCGCGCCACGGTGGAGAACTCCATCGGCCTGGTCACCGCGCTCAACCCGCACATCGGCTACACGGCGGCGACCGATATCGCCAAGGAGGCCCTCGCCACCGGCCGGGGCGTCGCCGAACTCGTGCTGGAGAAGGGCCTGCTGCCCGCCGAGCGGCTCGCCGACCTGCTGCGCCCCGAGGTCGTCGCCGGCAGCGGAGCGCCGGCCGCCTGACCTGCGCCGACGCGAGCACGGTTACGCTCCGGGGCCGACCGGGAGGCACAATGGCGATCATGACAACGACGTCGTCCCTCACCTTCCTGCCGGTCCTGGAGCGCATCGCCGAGGAGATCAGCCGCACCCCCGGGCGCGGCCGTCCCGCCGACTACATCCCGGCCCTCGCCGCCTGTGATCCGCGCAGTTTCGGCATGGCCGTCGCCGAGCTGGACGGCACGGTGTACGGGGTGGGGGAGTGGCGGCAGCCGTTCTCCACGCAGTCGATCACCAAGGTCTTCACGCTCGCCCTGGACCTGGCCCGGGAGGGCGACGAACTCTGGGAGCACGTGGGCCGCGAGCCCTCCGGCAACCCGTTCAACTCCCTGGTCCAGCTGGAGTACGAGAACGGCATCCCGCGGAATCCTTTCATCAACGCGGGCGCCCTCGTCGTCACCGACCGCCTCCAGACCCGTACCGAGGACGCGGCCGGCGAGCTGCTGTCCTTCCTGCGCGCCGAGAGCGGCAACCCCGCCCTGGACTTCGACCTGGAGGTCGCCGCCTCCGAGACCGCGCACGGCGACCGCAACGCCGCCCTCGCCCACTTCATGGCGTCCTACGGCAACATCGACAACGACGTCCCGGTCCTGCTCGACCAGTACTTCCGGCAGTGTTCGATCGCCGCGTCCTGCGCCGACCTGGCCCTCGCCACCGGCTTCCTCGCCCGGCACGGGATCCGCGCCGACGGCAGCCGGCTGCTCAGCCGGAGCCAGGCCAAGCAGATCAACGCGATCATGCTGACCTGCGGCACCTACGACGCGGCCGGTGACTTCGCCTACCGCGTCGGCCTGCCCGGCAAGAGCGGCGTCGGCGGCGGCATCATCGCGGTCGTGCCGGGCCGGTGCACGCTGTGCGTGTGGAGCCCGGGCCTGGACGAACGCGGCAACTCCGTGGCGGGAGTGGCGGCCCTGGACCGCTTCACGACCCTCACCGGGCTGTCCGTGTTCTGAGCATGCGCCCTCACCGGGCTATCGGTGTGCTGAGCACGCGCCTGCGGCGCCCCGCAGACGTCGCCGTCGCGCACACGCCGGTCACGTGCGGGCCGTCCGCACGTGAAGGGAGTGTCGCCTTCCGGCCACTCGGCGTTGCCACGCTGCCCCGGTGTTGGCCAAGGCATTCCCCGTCGATCTCCGCCGCTGCCAGGTGCTGGGCCTGGCCGGTACCGCCGTCCTCGCGCTCGGCGGTGAGACGGCCGGCGCCCTGCCCGTCCGGCACCTCCTGGCGCCCGCCTCGGCGCGGGCGGCGGTGGGCCTGGTCGGGGTGTACTTCGGCGTCGTCCTGCTGATCGCGGCCTGGGTGCTGCTCGGCCGCCTGGTCCGCGGGTCCGAGCCGCCCACCCCGCGCGCCCTGCTGCTCGTACTGGCCGTCTGGGCGGCCCCGCTGCTGCTCGCCCCGCCGCTGTTCAGCCGGGACGTCTACAGCTACCTCGCGCAGGGCGCCATGGTGGACGCCCACATGGACGTGTACGCGCACGGCCCGGACCGGCTCGGCGGCCCGCTCGCCGACGAGGTCGCCCCGATGTGGCGGCACACCGGCGCCCCCTACGGACCCGCCTTCCTGGCCCTGGCCTCCGCGCTGTCCGGGCTGACCCGCGGCGAGGTGCCCGCGGGCCTGCTCGGCATGCGTCTGGTCGCCCTGCTCGGCGTGGCGCTCATGGCGGTGGCGCTGCCCCGCCTGGCCCGGCACAGTGGCGCCGATCCGGCCGCCGCGCTGTGGCTCGGCGCCCTCAATCCGCTCGTGCTGCTCCACCTGGTCGCGGGCGCCCACAACGATGCCCTCATGCTCGGTCTGCTGGGCCTCGGCCTGGTGGCCGCGCGGGGCCGCAGGCCCGCCGTCGGCGCGGTCCTCGTCACGCTCGCCGCCCTGGTCAAGGCGCCGGCGGCGCTCGGCCTCCTGGCCGTGGTGGCGCTGCGGGTCCGCGCCGGCCGCCGCCCGCTGCCGGCCGTCCTGAGCACCGCCGGGGCCTCCGCCGCGACCACGGTCGCCGCCACGGCCCTCGCCGGCACCGGCTACGGCTGGATCGGCGCCCTCGACACCCCGGTGTCCCCGCACAACTGGGCGCTGACCAGCCTGCTCGGCCGCGCCACCGGCGCCCTGCTGGACCGCCTCGGCAGCGGCCTGGCCCCGCTCGCCGTCCCGGCCTGGCACCTGCTCGGCCTCGCGGCCACCGCCGTGACCGTCCTGCTGATCTGGCTCCGGCTGCGCCCCCGGCCGGTGTACGCGCTGGGCCTGAGCCTGCTCGCGGTCGCCGTGCTCGGCCCGGCGATCCGGCCCTGGTACGTGCTGTGGGGCCTGTTCCTCATCGCCGCCGCCGCGCCCAGCACCTCGGTACGGCACCGGGTGGCCGCCCTGGCCGGGGTGCTCGCCCTCGCCGTGCTCCCCAGCGGCGGCCCGGCCGACCTCGGGCAGCTGCTGCTCGCCGTCTCCGGCGGAGCGCTCGGCGCGGTCGTCCTGTGGCAGGCCCACCAGGCCCACCAGGCCCGCCAGGCACAGGCCCGCCAGGCACAGGCCCGCGAGGCACAGGCCCGCCAGGCCGACCGGAGCGCCCCTGCCCATCGGATCCGCCGACCCCCGCGGGCCGGCCGGACCCCGGCCCCGGGACGCCTCGCATGACGGCCCCGCGGGGACGACCGGGACCGCCGTTGCCGCCGGGACTGCCCGGACGGCTCGGATCGCTCGGATCGCTGAGGCCGCTCGGATCGCTGGGGCCGCTGGGGCCGCGCACCGACCGGGGCCGGCTGCTGCTCGTGCTGCTCCTCGTGGCCGCGGTGACCGTGTTCACGGCGACCGTGCCGGTGCTGCGGGGCTTCTTCGACCTGCGGGTGTACTACGGCGCCGTGCACACCTGGGTGCACCACGGCGGCCGGCTCTACGACTACCGGGTGCCGGGCACCCCGTACGGCTTCACGTATCCGCCGTTCGCGGCCGTCGCCATGCTGCCGCTGGCCCTGCTCGGCCGCGCCACGGCGATCGTCATGTCCCTGCTGGTGAACCTGGCCGCGCTCGCCGTGGTCCTGCGGGTCCTGGCCGGACCGCACTGGCGGCGGCACGGCTGGTACCGGTGGGCGCTGTGCCTGTGTCTGCTCGCCCTGTTCGAGCCGCTGCGGGACACCGTCAGCTTCGGCCAGGTGAACCTCGTGCTGCTCGCCCTGGTCCTGGCCGATGCCTGGCTGCTGGCGACCGGCCGGGGCCGCTGGGCGGGTGCCGGGATCGGACTCGCCGCCGCCGTGAAGCTCACGCCCGCCCTCTTCATCGGCCTGCTGCTGCTCGCCGGGCGCCGGCGGGCGGCCGGCACCGCGGCGGCGGTCGCCGCGGCGGCGACCGCGCTGGCCGTCCGGGCGGACCCGGCGGCCTCCCGCTTCTACTGGACCGAGGCGCTCTGGGACACCGGCCGGGTGGGCCGTCTCGACTACGTGTCGAACCAGTCGCTGCAAGGGGTGCTGGCCCGCCTCGGCGAATCCGGCCGCCCGCTGTGGGCGACGGCGGTCCTGCTCACCCTCGGCGTCTGGGCGTGGCGCGGTCGCCGGGCGGTCGCGGCCGGCGACTGGACGGCGGCGTTCGCGCTCACCGGAGCGGCGGCCTGCCTGGTCAGCCCGATCACCTGGGTGCACCATCTGGTCTGGCTGCTGCCGTCCTTCGCGGTGCTGGTGCGCGCCGGGCACCCGCGGATCGCGGGCGCCCTGTACGCGGTGCTGTGCACCAGTGTGGTGTGGTTGTGGTACGACGACGCCTCCGGCCCGGGCGGTTTCCTCGGCGGCAACCTCTACACCTGGATCGCGCTCGGCCTGCTGCTCGGCCTGCCGACGGGTCAGCCGCGGGCCGGCCGGCCCCCCTTGGCCCGGAACGCCAGCGCCACGGCTCCCGCGCCGAGCCCGGTGAGCCCCGCGACGACGGCGGGGCCGGACCAGCCCGAGCCCTCGTGCGGTGCCACGGCCGCCGCCACCGGCGTGGCCGACGCCGTACCGGAGGGCCGGCGCAGCCCGTCCAGCGAGCCGACCGGATCCACCTGCCCGGCCGCCGCGAAGCCCCAGTCGAGCAGGGCACGGGCCTCCTCGTACACGGTCAGTCCGCCGTCCTCCTGAGGGTTCAGCACGCTCACCACGAGGGTGCGCCCGTCCCGGCGTGCCGCGGCCACCAGAGTGTTGCCCGCGTTGCTGGTGTAGCCGTTCTTGATGCCGATGAGCCCGGGGTACGGCGCCACGCCGTCCTCGCCGGTCAGCAGCCGGTTGGTGTTCTCGATGGGGTACGACGACCCCGCACCGGGGAAGCGGGCCTCGACGGTGGCGCAGTACCGGGCGAAGTCGGGGTTGCGCAGGCCGGCCCTGCCGAAGACCGCCAGGTCGAAGGCGGAGGACACCTGGCCGGGGGCGTCGTAGCCGTCCGGGGAGACCACATGGGTGTCCAGGGCGCCGAGCGAGCGGGCCTTGTCCTGCATCCGGCGGGCCGTGGCCTCCCAGCCGCCGCCGAGCCGGGCGAGCACGTGCACGGCGTCGTTCCCGGAGCTGAGGAAGACCCCGCGCCACAGGTCCGCCACCTGGTACGTGTGTCCCTCCTCGACGCCGACCAGGCTGCTGCCCTCGCCGACGTCCTCCAGTTCCTCGTACCGCACGGTGTGCTGCAGCTCGCCGGGGAGTGCCGGCAGCACGGTGAGCGCGAAGAGGGTCTTCAGGGTGCTGGCGGGCGGCAGTTCGCGGTGCGCGTCGTTCGCGGCCAGCACGGCTCCGCTGCCCACGTCGGCGACCAGCCAGGAGAGCGCCGAGACGTCCGGCAGTTCGGGGGTGCCCCGGTGCGGGCGGACCTGGATGCCGGAGCGGTAGAGCAGGGACGGTCCGGGCGTCGCCGCCCGGGGCGGCGGCGGGGCGGGCTCCCCGGCCGGGGGTCCGGCGGCGGCAGCGGCCGGCGCGAGCACCAGCAGGCCCGCCGCACACAGGGAGCAGGCCGACACAGCCGCACGATGACAGAATCCGGTGACCATATGATCAACCTACGAATATGGTCCGCCGACACCACACGGCCCGGGCCGTTCGGGTCGCCGGGCAACCCGGATGCCGCACCCGGCCGTCCCCTGGCCGTGCGTCAGCCGTTCGGCAGGGTGGGCCGGATCCGGTGCAGGAACGTGGCGTTGTCGGGTGTGGTGCGCAGCCGTTCCAGGAGGGTCTCCAGCGCCGACGGCCCGGTCTCCCGGGAGCGCAGTGCGCGGCGCAGGCCGGTCACGGCCGTCAACTCGGCAGGCGTGAGGAGGAGTTCCTCGCGCCGGGTGCCGGACGCGTCGATGTCCACGGCGGGGAAGACGCGGCGCGCGGCCGGTTCCCGGTCCAGACGCAGTTCCATGTTGCCGGTGCTCTTCAGCTCCTCGAAGTAGTAGCCGTCGGCGCGCGAGCCGGTGTCCACCAGGACCGTGGCGAGGATGGTGAGCGAGCCGCCCTCCTCGGCCTGGCGCGCGGCGCCGAAGAACCGCTTGGGGCCGAGCAGCGCACCGGCGTCGACCCCGCCGCTCAGGGTCCGGCCCCCGGCGGCGGAGGCGTTGTTGTGGGCCCGGCACAGCCGGGTCAGCGAGTCCAGCAGGACGACGACGTCCTCGCCGGCCTCGACCAGGCGCTTGGCCCGCTCCACGACGAGGTCGGCCAGCGCGATGTGCTCCTTCGGCGACCGGTCGAACGTGGACGCGTACACCTCGCCGCGCACCGAGCGGCGCATCTCGGTGACCTCCTCGGGCCGCTCGTCCAGCA
>NZ_MUMF01000657.1:0-2839 GCF_002155905.1 Streptomyces tricolor
GGCCGGGTGCGGGAGGCGGCGACGGCGGTGGCGGCCTTCGCGGGGACGGTCGCGTTCGGCGCCGCGCTGCTGCCCGCCGCGAGCGCGGACTTCTGGACCCGGCGGCTGTACGAGACCGGCCGGGTGGGCAAGGCGTGGATCGTGGACAACCAGTCCCTGCGGGGGCTGCTCGCCCGGGCCCTGGGCGATCCGGCGCCGGGCCCGGCCTGGGCGCTCCCGGCGGCGGCGGTCGCGGTGGCGGGCCTGGCGCTGGCGGCCCGGGCCCGCCGGGACAGCCACGGCGTCCTGCTGACCGCGTTCACGGTCCTGCTGGTCTGCCCGATCAGCTGGACCCACCACTGGGTGTGGTGCGTGCCGCTGCTCGCCGTGCTGCTGACGGAGGGGCGCACCCGCACAGCCGCGCTGGTGGCCCTCGTCTTCACCGCCCGCACGATGTGGCTGGTGCCCCACGAGGGCGCCCTGGATCTGGAACTCCCCTGGTGGCAGCAGCCGTTGGCAGCCGCTTACCCCCTCCTGATGCTGGGGCTGCTGATCACGTATGACAGCATGATCGGCCGTAGTCCGATCCCTTCGAACGAGCAAACGGGGACATTGACATGGCTTTCTCGAAGCTTCCGCTCCGCAAGGCGGTGAGCGGTCTGACCGCCGCCACCGCACTCGCCGTCACCGCCACGCTGATGGCCGCGCCCAGCGCCTCGGCCGCCAACCCGCGCGGATGCAAGAACATCGCGGACCAGACCCGTCAGATCACGCGGTGGGGCGACACCGTCATGCGCAGCGGTCCCGGCGAGAACTACAAGAAGAAGAAGGTCCTCTTCACGGGCGACACGGTCCGCGTGTACTGCCGCGCCTACAAGAGCGGCACCTACTGGTACTACGGCAAGAACGGCAAGACCAAGGGCTACGTCGACGAGTACGCCTTCTAGAGGCGTACGCCTTTAGCGGCCCTCGGCCAGGATCTCGTCCGCGTCCACGATCCGGTAGGCGTACCCCTGCTCCGCCAGGAACCGCTGCCGGTGGGCGGCGAAGTCCTGGTCGATGGTGTCGCGGGCGACGACCGAGTAGAAGTGCGCCTGGTGGCCGTCGGCCTTGGGGCGCAGCACCCGGCCGAGCCGCTGGGCCTCCTCCTGCCGGGAGCCGAAGGTGCCGGACACCTGGATGGCGACCGTGGCCTCCGGCAGGTCGATGGAGAAGTTGGCGACCTTCGACACCACCAGCACGCTGATCTCGCCCTCGCGGAACGCGTCGAAGAGCTTCTCGCGCTGCGCGTTGGAGGTCTCGCCCTTGATCACCGGGGCGTTCAGGTGCTCGCCCAGCTCGTCCAGCTGGTCGATGTACTGGCCGATGACGAGGATCTGCTGCCCGGCGAACCGGCGGACGATCGCCTCGGTGACCTTCCGCTTGGTCTCGGTGGTCGCGCAGAAGCGGTACTTCTCCTCCGCCTCGGCGGTGGCGTACGCCAGCCGCTCGGAGTCGGTGAGGTTCACCCGGACCTCGACGCAGTCGGCGGGCGCGATGTAGCCCTGCGCCTCGATCTCCTTCCACGGGGCGTCGAACCTCTTGGGCCCGATGAGGGAGAACACGTCCGACTCACGGCCGTCCTCGCGCACCAGGGTGGCCGTGAGCCCCAGCCGCCGCCGCGCCTGGAGGTCGGCGGTGAACTTGAACACGGGCGCGGGCAGCAGGTGCACCTCGTCGTAGACGATCAGGCCCCAGTCCCGGGAGTCGAACAGCTCCAGGTGCGGGTAGACGCCCTTCCGCTTGGTCGTCAGCACCTGGTAGGTGGCGATGGTGACCGGGCGGATCTCCTTCTTCGTACCGCTGTACTCGCCGATCTCGTCCTCCGTCAGCGAGGTCCGCTTCACCAGCTCGTGCTTCCACTGCCGGGCGGAGACGGTGTTGGTGACGAGGATCAGCGTGGTCGACTTCGCCTGGGCCATGGACCCGGCGCCGACCAGGGTCTTCCCGGCGCCGCAGGGCAGGACGACGACGCCGCTGCCGCCGTGCCAGAAGTTCTCCACGGCCTGCTTCTGGTAGGGACGCAGCGCCCAGCCGTCCTCCAGCAGCTCGATCGGGTGCGCCTCGCCGTCGACGTACCCGGCGAGGTCCTCGGCCGGCCAGCCCAGCTTCAGCAACATCTGCTTGATCTGCCCCCGCTCGGAGGGGTGCACGGCCACGGTGTCCGGATCGATCCGGGCGCCGACCAGCGGGGCGATCCGCTTGGACTTCAGCACCTCCTCCAGCACCGGGCGGTCGGTGGTGGTGAGGACGAGTCCGTGCGCGGGGTGCTTGGTCAGGGTGAGGCGGCCGTAGCGGTCCATCGTCTCGGCGATGTCCACGAGCAGCGCGTGCGGGACGGGGTAGCGGCTGTACTGCACCAGGGCGTCGACGACCTGCTCGGCGTCGTGCCCGGCGGCGCGCGCGTTCCACAGGCCGAGCGGGGTGACCCGGTAGGTGTGGATGTGCTCGGGCGCCCGCTCCAGCTCGGCGAAGGGCGCGATCGCCCGACGGCAGTCGTCGGCCCGCTCGTGGTCGACTTCCAGGAGCAGGGTCTTGTCGGACTGGACGATCAGCGGACCATTCACGCGCGGCACACCCTTCCATAACGGCCAAACGTCCAGTGTGCCTCATGGACCGGGCAGGCCCGAAGGGCGCAAGATCGACGGTCTTGCGGGCGCCGGCTCAGGGCGCGGCCTGGACGACGAAGAGCTGGGCGTCCGCACCGGTGCAGGGTTCCACGACGACCTCGGCCCCCTCCTCGGTGCTCCCGTCCCGGATGCCGGCGCACTTCCCGCCCGGAACCTTGATCAGATAGCTGCGCCCGGCGGCCGTCCCGCTG
>NZ_MUMF01000657.1:2934-3110 GCF_002155905.1 Streptomyces tricolor
CGGGCGAGCCGAGCGGCCGGAGCAGCACCTGCCCGCTCGGCAGCCGCCCGGACCCCGGCCCCGACGGCGAGCCGGAGTCCCGCACGGACCACCAGACGGCGGCCGAGACCACCGCCACGGCGAGAAGGGCCGCGGCGAGGACGCGGGTCGGGCGGGTCCGCAGGAGCCGCCGTACC
>NZ_MUMF01000066.1 GCF_002155905.1 Streptomyces tricolor
TCGATGACGCCGTGCAGCTGAGGCGCCTCCTCCCGGGTGACCAGGCGGCCGCGCATGGCATACAGGGCGATCCGGTCGGAGTACCAGTACTGCGCACCCAGCAGCCCGGCGGCGATGACCACGACCAGGACCACCGACTTGAGCAGCACGATCAGCGCGGCGACGAACACCACGTACAGCAGCCCGAGCAGGAACATGGTGACCAGCATCCGGGCGGTCAGCTGCCGGTCGGGCTCAAAACGGCTGCGCATCGTCATCACCCTGGGATCAGGCCCTCGTCGGAGAGCAGGTCGCGCACCTGCGTGAGGCTGGTGTCCGCGTCGGGCAGCACCAGGTCGGACGGCGTGATCGTCTCGTCCGGCACGGGCGTGCCGAGGCTGCGCACCGCGTCCAGCAGGGCAGACAGGGCGGTGGTGAACGCCGTCTCGTCGCCCGCGTCGGCGGCCGGCTGCAGGGCGGAGTCCAGCTCGTTGAGCCGGTCCAGATGCTCATCGGCGATCTCGTACTGGCCCTCACCGAGAATCCGCATGATCATGATGTCCCCTCCTGGTCCGGCGAGCCCTGCTCGGTGCCCTTGCCTTCCAGGGCCGGTGGGGTGGCGGATGCGGGGAGCTCGGCCTTCATCCGGGCCAGTTCCTTGTCCACGTCGCTGCCCGCGGTGACGCGCTCGAGTTCGGCCTGGATGTCGTCGCGGCCGGCCGGGAGGGTGGCGTCCTCCAGAGCACCGGAGGCGAGCAGCTCGTCCAGTGCGCCGGCGCGCGCCTGCAGTTCCTCGGTCTTGTCCTGGGCGCGCTGCATGGCCAGGCCCACATCGCCCATCTCCTCACCGATACCGGTGACGGCCTCGGTGATACGGGTCTGGGCCTCGGCCGCGGTATAGGTGGCCTTGATGGTCTCCTTGCGGGTGCGGAAGGCGTCTACCTTCGCCTGCAGGCGCTGGGAGGCGAGGGTGAGCTTCTCCTCCTCCGCCTGAAGGGAGGACCGCTGAGCCTCCAGGTCCGTGAGCTGCGAGGCCACGCCCGTGCGCCGGGTCAGGGCCTCGCGGGCGAGATCCTCGCGTCCGGCGGCGAGCGCCTGCTGGGCCTGCCCCTCCAGCTTGCCGCCGGACAGCCGCAACTGGTTGATCTGCAGGTCGATACGTTTGCGGCTGGTGGCCACGTCCGCCACGCCGCGCCGTACCTTCTGCAGCAGTTCCTGTTGCTGGGCGTAGGAGTAGTCCAGTACCTCGCGCGGGTCCTCGGCCCGGTCCAGGGCCTTGTTCGCCTTGATTCGGAACAGGGCGGCTATGCGCTTGGGAATGCTGGTCACAGGGCCGCCTCCTCTCGACTGGTGAGGAATCAGCCAGGCCACGCCATGTGGATGGACACCTTCAGGCTCCGGCCCGGTGACCTGGGCCGCAACCTTGGCCTGGGCAGTACCTGACCTTCCGGCGGAAGGTCGGCCGAAGCCGCCGGCGGCACGCTCGGCCTGGAAACCATCCTTGCTCCACGATACCCAGCGGGGGTAGGGACGAGCGGCCCATACCCGGGGTCCTTCAGCCCTCGTGTGAGGCCCGCGTGCGGGATACAGGCGCGACGAAGCCAGCGCCTGTACTGGTCAGGGAGGCAGCAGATCGACGACGACCGATGCCAGGCCATCCGCCCTCGACATCGCCGCCGTGCTCTTGCATCCCCATCCGGATGGGACGTCTCAGCGGACGATCAGAGTGCCTGTCATGTTCGGGTGGAAGGTGCAGACGAAGTCATACTCGCCGGGCTCGGACGGCGCGGTGAACGTCCCGGACTTCCCGCCGGCGATGCTCCCCGTGTCGAAGGCGTCGCCTTCCGTGGCCGTGACGGTGTGGGCGGCGGAGTCCTTGTTGACCACGGTGATCTTCTCGCCCGCCCGCACTTCCGGATTTGCCGGGCTGAACGCGAAGTCCTCCATCGTGATGGTCTTCGTCTCTGCGGTGGGGGACGCGGGGCTCGAGGCGGAGGTGGCGGGGCTGGGAGAAGTCGCGGCGGGTTCGTCGTTCCCGTCGGCACAGGCGGTCGCGAGCAGCAGTACGGCGGCTGCTCCGAGCGCCAGCGGGACGGCACGCCTGCGGCGGGGTGAAGGCGACATCGGACCGGACCCTTCGGACGGGCGCCGGCGGGCGGCTTGCACGGGGGATCATGAAGTCCGAGCCTGCCCGGGCGCGTGGAGTGCTTCCGTCCATTCTCTCCGTCCCGGGCGTCAAATACGAAGATGCTTCGCAGATTCGGGCCGTGTCGAGTCCACTCCGTGCTGATGCCGACACCCCCACCCTGCTCGACGCTCTCTCGCCGCAGTGAGCGATGCCGTCCCCGCGTTGTCAGCGATGGCGACCCTCACGCGGCCATCATCAGGAGCATCGCCGACATGATCCCGCCCATGCCGATATGGGCCGCCAGCGCCGCGTCCGGCGCGGCTCCGAGCTTGCGGCGGCGGCCGTGGCCCGGCCGGTCCGGCTGCTGCGCCAACCTGGTTTTGTCCCACACCGAGAGCGTCAGCGACGCCAGGAAGACGAACACCGTGTCCGGCATGGCGAGCAGCCAGCGGCTCACGCCCCGTGAGCCGCTGCCCCGGCCGCCGCGCTTGCCGGTGCCGCGGGCCCTCGCCCACACGGAGGCGCCGATCGACATCAGGAAGTACACGGCGAGCACCGCGATCACCCACCGCCACACAGCACCGGATCCCCCTGCGGAACCCGCGTCGGCTGCGGCGTTCGCCATCCCCGACATGTCCATTCCGTCGTGCATGGAGCCCATGCCGTCCATGGATTCCATCCCCTCCATGGAATCCATGGAGCCCATGCCGTCCATGGATTCCATCCCCTCCATGGAATCCATGCCGGCCATCTGGTGCGTACCCGTCGTGCTCGCCGTGTTCTCCATGCCCGGCATGTGCGCCATGGAGTGCCCGCTGCCGAGGGCGAGCACCGGTCCGGACGATGTACTCGTCATGGCGAGCGTCATGATCACCATGCCGAAACTGCCGACGATGAGGTGGACCCAGTGACGGCCGTGCTTCCACCCGCCGTCGCGCGTGTGTTTGACCGCCATCGCCACTGCCACGAGCCCGAGGACGCCGAACGCAACCGACCACCACATGCCGTAGCCCGCGTACCAGCCGACCGTCGCCGGGAGTGCCATGGCGGCCATGCACACGCCCATCAGCAGGTCGCCGCCCGCCGCGAACCGGATCTCACCGCTGGTGGTCGCCACCCGGACCGCACTGACGGCGGCCACCAGGGCGGCGACCAGCGCGATGGCCCAACTGAGCGTCAGAGTTCCCATCTTCACCTTCCCGATCGTCCGAGCACGGCGGGTCCGCACGGCCGACGCCCGCCCCGTCGTACGAGCGCCACGGGGCGCTGCATGGGCATTAGCTGCTAGTGCCCTTAGTACGTTGCTCGGGCGGAGGGTGTTCAGGTGGTCGGTGGGATTTCGCCCTGCGGGCCTTACTGGCAGGGCGCCGGACGGTTCGTAGGAACACGGGAAGCCTGCTGACGGGCCCCGTGTCAGCCGAAGTCGTTGACCTGGTCGACCGTCGCAGGGCGGGTCTCCTGCCACTGCCGCGAGCTGAGCAAACGGGTTCGCTCGGCGAGCCGTCGAAGGGCGCCGATCGCGCCCCGGTCGAGGGGCGCACCGCTGTATCCGACATAAGCGACCACACCAGGCTCTGGCTCCCAGGCCAGCACAGCGTTGCCGACGAGTCCGGACGTCACGACCGCGGGCTTGCCGCGCACTCTGCCGGCAGGCTGCGTGCCCACGGCGTACAACCGGTCCTCGATGCCCCCACAACGGGCCACGCCGGTGAAGGTCAGACCGCCGGAGAGCTCCCCGGCCTCTCCCACCTCGTCGGAGCCGTAGCGTGCCTCGCGCAGGAGGTGCGGGCGTGCGGCACCCGTCGACACCACCGAGAACCCGGACGGTGCCCTGACCTTCGGACGCCCGGATGAGACCGTTGTCGCGGCGGCGATTCCCACCAGTTGCGGCCGAGGCAGATCGCCGCGCACGCGCGCGTACGCCCCTGAGACAGGCCAGATGATCTCGCCGCTACGGTTCCACCCCGACGCGTCGCCGATCCGGATCGGGCGGCCAACCCGAGGCTTCGACACAGGGAACGTCACCACCGCACCATTCCGTGCCAACGATCCATCCGACCGCCGCACCGTCACCGTCCAAGGACCGGCATCAGCCCGCCGGTCGTGCCGGTTCAGGGAGCCCTGGCCCAAGGCGACTCCGTTGATCAACAGGCCGGGCGTCTCATCCTGCCTGACGGACGCGTTCGGACCGTCCGGGGTGGGAACGCCGGTCGGCGACGACAGCGACGGCGAACTCCGGGGCTTTGCCGACTGAGGGGCGTCTTCGCCATTCGCGACGATGAGGCTGACCACCAGGGCTGCGATCGTCACCACAGCCACGGCCGCCATGACCAACCAGCGAGGGGGTCTCCAAGGTGGCCGCTCCGGCCCGCCGCTGAGAATCTCGCTCATGCGCGCAGCCTCCTCCCCGGTTGGACAGGCACACGGCACGGGGCGGCGCCGGCTTCTTCGGCCTCTCCATGTTCTGTGTACACCGCTCGCCGCTCATAGGTTCCCGCCTGGACAAAGCCGCACGGCCACATGGGGGTGGAGGGAGACAAGTGGTTTCATCGCAGCGGGATTCGTCACATTCTTCTGCAACCAGCTTGCTGCCGCTGCCGGTTGTCTACCGCACCACGTTGCTGCCCAGGACCAGATCAGCGTCGACGCCGAGCCTGGCAGAACACACCCTCTCAGCGTACGAGGGTGTCCGCCACGGCCTTGAACAGGCGGTCTTCTGTGGCTGGCAAGAGAACCTCAAGCTGTCGTCCGGCCACGTTGCACAGGACCATTGAGAGCTCATTGACGACCTCGACGGTGGCGCCAGGAGTCCCGAGCTGCAGGTTCGAGACGGTGCCATCAGTGGTGGAGAGGAAGACGCCTTCGGCTTGCACCACGAGGCGAGCGCGCTGTCGCTCTCCGCCGGAGTTGCGGAATCGTGCGTCACAGCGGATGCGGATGGTTCCCCCACGGTTCAGCGCGGCGATCGTTTGGGAAATGTGGCGCTCGCGCCGTAGCCCGCGTATGCGGCGAAGGAGCGGAGCGGCTCAACCACGACCGCGAAGCCGACAATGACGACGAGGGTTTCCCACACGGGCATCTCCAGCGGCTCGGCTTTGATCAACGACAGGACGTCGATACACGCCTACGTCGGGTCGAGGCCATGGCTGCGCAGCCACGGCAGCGGATCCACGGCATCGCCGGCGCCCGGATGCACTTCCAGGTGGAGATGAGGCCCCGACGAGTTGCCGGTGCTGCCCGCATAGGCGATGACGGTCCCTGCCTTGACGTAACCGGAGCGGAGCCTGAAGCCGGCGAGGTGGGCGTACCAGGTCTGCGTGCCGTCCGGGGCGGTCACCTTGACGAGGTTGCCGTAGGACGGATGCCACATGGCCTCGACTGTGCCGTCTGTTACCGCCATCACCGGCGTGTTCATGGGCACGGGGAAGTCGAGGCCGGTGTGCCGGTTCGCCCACATGGACCCGGCCGCCCCGAACAGCTCGCCGACTCCTTTCTGTGCGACGGGGAGTGCGAACTTCGGGCGCAGTGCCTCTCTGCGCGCGGCCTCCGCCTTCTTGCGTGCCGCCTCCTCTTGCCTGAGCCTCTGCTCCTCACGCCGCCGCTGTTCGAGGTCGACGCGCTCCTGCGCCCGGCTCGCACGCCCGGCGAAGTCGTCGGCGCCCCGGCTGAGTGCGGTGAGCTGGGTGTCGAGCTCGCTGTTGGCCGCGGAGGGTTCGACGGCCGGGTCGTCGGCGGCCTCCACGGTCTTGACGCCGCCGCCGAGGCCGATGGAGGCCGCGGCCATCCCGGCCATGCCCACGAAGGCGACGGAGGGTGCGACGACCGTCAGGAAAGCGGAGCTTCGGCGAGGCGCCCGGCGATCGCGGCGGCCGGCGCGGCGCGTCGTCGGCCGGGCTGGGGGAGTGGCGGGAGTCGACGAGGCTTCGGACGTGTCCTGGAGCGTGCCTGGCGCGTCGTACTCCGGCGCTCTGTTTACAGGCTCCTCATCGGGACCGTCGTGGAAGTCGACGGGGGCGGCAGCGTTGAGTGAACCGAGGGCGTCGGAGCTGTCCGGGATCGTCGGGGAGAAGGTGGGACCGTTGTGATCCGCCCACTGGCCCGGGTACCCGTGACCGCTCGGGTTGGTGTGGTAGCCGGATATCTCCCACGACGGGGCCGCGTCGTGGCCGCCGCTGTGCTCGTGCCATGTGTGGTGGGCGAAGGGCCCGGTACCAGGCGCACCGGCGCCGTACGTGCCCGGTAGCGGACCGAACAGCGGGTCCGCCTCGGTGTATGCGGCATCGGTCAGGCCGAGGTCGTGGGCGGGGTGTCCGTAGGGCTCGTGCGGGACCGCCCACCGAGGGTTTTCCGGCCATGCGACGTGTGTCGTGTCGGAGTGGGGGACCGTCGAGGCCCAGCCCCCCGACGCATACCGATCGTCCACCAGCACCTTCTCTTTCACCTCGACAGCCGGAGGACGAGCGGCGACTGCACTCGCGGAGAGACCGCTGAACGCCGGATCGGACCTCATGCCAGGCGGGGATACTAAACCACTACGTAGTTTTGATGGATGGCCGGACTCGGAAGTGGGGCGCGAGGCACGCGAAGCGGCCGGGAGATGACCTGCGGAGTTGAGTGCGCTGAGTGACGTTGGTCACGCCGTGGCGGTGAGCGGGACCAAGTGCGGCGTCCTTCGTTTGTCAGAGCACTGCTGGCCGTCGAGACGGCAGAAGCAGTCGAAACGCACGAGCCACCGTCGATCGGTACGGTGGCCGACGAACAGGGGATCACTTCATGCGCTTGCCGCGCCCGCACCTGAGTGCCGTCCTCAGGCCGCGTCTGCCGCGTACGCGTGCGGGGCAGCGGCGGACCGTGCAGGCGTTGATGCTGCTGTGCGTGCTGGCGCTGATACCCGCGACGTGGGTGTTCACGGCTGCGGACGACCGGCTGCGGACGACGACCGAGGCCCCCCGCACCGATGTTGCCGTGGTTTTCGGTGCGGGCCTGTTATGGAACGGCGAGCCGTCGATCTTCCTCGCCAACCGCCTCGACGCCGCGGCCGAGTTGTATCGCGAGGGCCGCGTCAAGGTGGTTCTGGTCACCGGCGACAACAGCAGCCACCACTACAACGAGCCGCACACCATGCGCCACTACCTCATCGATCGCGGCGTGCCCCACGCTCACATCGTCAGCGACTACGCCGGCTTCGACACCTGGGACTCCTGCGTGCGCGCCAAGAAGATCTTCGGTGTCGACCGCGCGATCCTCGTCAGCCAGGGCTTCCACATCCGCCGGGCGGTCGCTCTGTGCCAGGGGGCCGGCGTCGACTCGTACGGCGTCAGTGCGGCCGACCACCACGACGCGATCTACTACTACGGCGCCACCCGCGAACTGTTCGCCGCGAGCAAGGCGGCCCTGGACGCGGCGTTCGAGCCGGACCCCCAGTTCCTCGGGCCGAAGGAACCGGGCGTGGCGCGGGCGCTGGCCGACGCCCGGTGATCAGGCGTCGGCCGACGAGTCGTTGAGCCGCGGCGTGTGCTTCTCCGAGTAGCTGCGCCGCCCCCCTCCTGTCCTCGGGTGAGGACAGGACAGGGCGTGTGACACGCTCTGCCCGCAGAGCACGCCGCCGGGTCCAGGTCATGCTCATCCAGCCGGAACCCGGCGACATGCTCATCCCTGCGGGAGCGGTGTACGGCGCCCGGAGCGGGCGACGGCGAGCAGAATCGCCGCCGACAGTCCGTACAGCGCGACGGTGGCCGCCGTCCTGCCCGCGCCGTCCTTCCGCGGGGCGGGAGGTATGTACAGCGGCCGGGCCTCTTGCAGGATCTGTGAGGAGTCGGCCTCGACCGGGATCCAAGTCTCCGTCGTGGACGTTCCGGTGCCGCGGAAGGCGGCGTAGACGAACCAGCGGCCGGGCTCCGGCACCGTGATGTCCCCGCGGTACACGCCGTTCTCGAATGTCTCGAGGGGTGCGGTCAACTCCTGCCCGGCGCGGCGTGCGACCAGGCTGGCGCGGCCGGATGCGCCCGGTTCGGGAGTCACCCTGACGTCGATCCGGGAACCCTGAACCGACGTCCGCCAGTGAGCCTTACCTGCCTCGGTTCCCTGACCGGGGTCATGGGCCGCCGCTCGCCCGGCGGACAGCAGGGGCAGTGGCAGGGCCAGCGTCAGCGCGGCGACCGTCAGCCCGGCTGCTCGGATCACAGGGAGCCCTGGGCGTGGCAGTCCCTCGGCGGTGAGGATGACCAGTGCCGAGCCGCCTATCGAAACGAGCAGGGACGGGACGAACTGGTGGGCGTCGACGATCGTGCCGTGCGGCAGGACGGGAAGCAGCGGCATGTATGTCGCGTGCACAGCGAGAGGAACGATCAGGGCGAGCCACCACGGTGACCAACTCCCGTTCCTCCCACGGGCCAGGTCGACCGCCAGGGCCACGAGGAGCACGGGCGGCACGATCGGCGTGGAGTACCCGAGACCGGCGAGGACCGGAATCACCGCCAGCCGCACGGCCGTGACGACCAGCGCCGCCCGCGTGACGGCCCACGGATTCGGGTCGAACCGCCGGATCAGCACGATCGCCAGTGTGATCCCGGTGGTGGCGGCCGGCAGGAACCAGACGGCCGAGTACTGCGGTACGTCGGACTCGTACTCCATGACCGGTGCCAGCGAGGCCGCCAGGACGAGCCCGCCGCCGAGCATCAGCGACCCGCCGCCGCCCTCGGCGGCGATCGCCCGCAGGAGGGTGACGGCCAGGGCGAAGGTGGCGACGATGGCCAGTAGGTGGGGCGGGCTCCACAGCACCGCGTCCCGGCCGAACGCGATGTGCCAGGCCTCGTCCGCCGGAGCCGAGATGCCGATGGCTCCGGCGGAGATGGCCGCCCATCGCAGCAGCGGGTCCGCCGCGGCCGCACGAAGGCCCCGGCCGCGGATCCTTCCGACGGCCCACCAGGCGGTGGCGCCGAGCGTCACCGTCAGGGAGCCGTAGAGCAGCACATGGGGGGCGCTCCAGAAGGTGTCCCGACCCACGTCGGTGTGCAGCGAGTCGTCCCAGTACATGCTGAACAGCGCCAGTAGTCCGCCGGCCGCCGCGGTGATGAGCCGGTTCATGGTCCCCGCCTGCCTTCAGGGTTGGTGATGGCCAATGCGGCGAGAATATACCCCCTAGGGGTATATGGAAACCGGTGACGTCAGTTCAGCGCGCTGCCCTTCTTCCAGGTCTCCCAGTCGACGTTCCAGTCGCCGTAGCCGTTATTGACCGCCACGGTGTCCGTGGAATTGACGACGGTGACCGGGTCACCGAGATGGACCTGGTCGTAGAACCACTTGGCATCCGTCGTGCTCATGCCGATGCAGCCGTGGCTCGCGTTGATGCGGCCGAACTTGCCTTCGTTCCAGGGTGCCGCGTGGGCGTATGTGCCGGAGGGGGTGAGCTGGACGTCCCACTTCACCGACCTCATGTCGTACGCCTCGGCGCCGAAGATGCCGACCGTGGCGGAGTTCATGCGGATGCTGGGGACCTTGCCCAGCACGACCATCGTCCCGTTCCAGGTCTCGAAGTCCTTCTTGCCGGTGGAGACCTTCAGCGTGCGGAGCGTCTTGCCGTTCTTCGCCACCGTCATGGTCTTCTTCACGACGTCGACGGTGCTGGTCACCGCGTCGCCGATGGTGAAGTTCACGACGCGCTGCTGGGTGCCGTAGATCCCGTTGCCCGCGTCGACGCCCGCGAGGTCCATGCGCAGGGTGACCTTGGTGCCGGACTTCCAGAACTCCTTGGGGCGGTAGTCGATACGGTCCTTGCCGTCGCGGTCCTTCATCCAGCTCCAGGCGCCCTCGACCGCGGGCGAAGCGGTGACCTTGAGCTTCTTCTCGACCGCCGCCTTGTCGTGGATCGGCTTGTTGAACGTGATCGACACCGGCATGGCGACCCCGACCTTCGCTCCCTTGTCGGGGTTGTAGGTGCCGACGAAGGTGTTCTTGGCCGCCTCGGTGGTGAAGGAGGCGTTCTCGGTGAGGGGCGAGCCGTCGGACGCCTTGCCCTTGGCGTTCACCGTGTAGGTGGCGCCCGGGGCGAGCGGTGTGCTGGAGGTCCATACGGACTTGTCCTTGGACCAGGTGCCTGAGAGCTTGCCCGGGCCGGGGGAGCTGACCTCGACGGACGACAGGGACCCGCCCTGGGCGCGCACGGTCACCTTCCGGCTGACCGGCACCTTCTCGCTGTCCGCGCCCGGCTCCACGACTATCGCGGCCGGCCCGCCGTTCTTCCCCCCGTCGGCCGCCAAGTCGGAGCTGCTGTCCGCCTTGGGGCCGGCGCTGCACGCGGCGAGGACGACGGCGGCGGCCGAGGCGAGCGCGAGCGGCTGTACGGTCCGGCGGTTCAGCCGTGCTGGCAGGCGCTGTCGCATAGGACCCCTCTCAGGTTCTCTAAAGGGCTAAGTGAGTTCGTAGACGTGTGACGTAGCTTCCCGGTTCCTGGTCGCGATTGGGGAATGACGGGGGTGGTCGCAGAACGGATTCTGTCGTGTGTCAGACTCCCTCCGTGGCTACTAATAACTTTCGTAGTCTCGCCGATCCTCCCGCGCAAGGCGACAGCGATACGAGCGAATCCGCGCCGGCGGCCCACCCCAGGGGTCTGGGGCCGGTCGGCTGGCTGCGCTGGGCTTGGCGTTCGCTGACCACGATGCGCACGGCGCTCGTCCTGCTGCTCCTGCTCGCGCTCGCAGCTGTACCCGGCTCCCTGGTGCCCCAGGAGGGGCGGCAGCCCGCCCAGGCCGCGGACTTCCGCAGGCGGAACCCGGATCTCGCGCCGCTCCTGGACACGCTCGGCTTCTTCGACGTCTACTCGTCGCCCTGGTTCGCCGCCGTCTACCTGCTGCTCTTCGTCTCACTCGCCGGCTGCATCGTGCCGCGGACCGTGCAGTACGTCCGCACGCTCCGGGCCCGACCGCCTGCCGCCCCGCGCCGACTGGACCGGCTGCCGCAGCACGCCGTCTGGACGGCGTCGGCCGACCGCGGCGAAGTGCTGCTCACCGCCGCGGACCTGCTGCGGCGGCGCCGCTTCCGGGCCGACCTCGATGTGGGCGGCTCGGTCGCGGGGGAGAAGGGGTACCTGCGTGAGGCCGGAAACCTGGTGTTCCACGCGTCTCTGTTCGGGCTGCTCGTCGCGCTCGCCGTCGGCAGTCTCTTCGGCACGACCGGTCAGAAGCTCGTCCTGGAGGGGGACAGCTTCACCAACACCCTCACGCAGTACGACGACTTCACCCCGGGCACGCTGGCCTCGGCCGACAGCCTTCAGCCGTTCAGCTTCCAGCTCAAGGGGTTCTCCGCGACGTACCAGCGCAGCGGCCCGCAGCGCGGCACCGCCAGCTCCTTCGTCGCGCGCCTGAACTACAGCAAGAGCGACGGCGGGCCGGCGCGGGACACCCTGGTCGAAGTCAACAAGCCGCTGGAGGTGGACGGCGCCAAGGTCTTCCTCCTCGGCCACGGCTACGCCCCGGTCGTCACCGTCCGCGACGGCAAAGGCGACATCGCCTGGCAGGGGCCCGCCGCCTTCCTTCCGCAGGACGCCAACCTGACCTCCGTGGGCGTGATCAAGGCGCCGGACGCCCGCGACCGCGACGGCAAGCGCGACGGCCTCGGCTTCACCGGGCTCTTCCTGCCCACCGTGCAGCTGACCCAGACCGGCTGGGCGTCGTCCTTCCCCGCCACGGACGACCCGGTACTGGTCCTGACCGCCTACCACGGTGATCTCGGCATGGACAGCGGCCGACCGCAGAACGTCTACCAGCTCGACTCCAGCCGCATGACGCAGTTCCGCAAGGCCGACGGCTCCCCGTTCGCGCAGGCCCTGCGCCCCGGCGACCGGATGCAACTCCCCGGTGGTGCGGGCTCGCTCACCTTCGACGGCATCAAACAGTGGGCGAGCTTCCAGATCGCCCGCAACCCCAGCAACAGCACGGCTCTGTGGAGTGCGGTGGCCATGGGCCTCGGCCTGTGCGCCTCGCTCTTCGTCCGCCGGCGGCGGGTGTGGGTGCGTGCGGAAGCCATGCTGTCCGGCCGGGTGCGGATCGTGGTCGCCGGACTGGACCCCGGTGGGACCGACCGGACGGCCGAGGAAGTGGCCGAACTCGCCGAGGAGTTGCGGGAGCGGTTCCCCGCTTTGAAGGCCGCCGAGTCGGACGTGAAAAACCTTGAGCCCCTGCCCCAGGAGCAGAAATGAGCAACGCCCCTCTCGCCGACCAGAACCTGGCCCAGCTCGCCAACTGGCTGATGTACTCGGCGATCGCCGTCTATCTGCTCGCCTTCGTCGCCGCCTGCGCGGAGTGGGCGTTCGGAAGCCGGGGTCCGGGGATGCGGGCCTCCGCCGCCTCTCCGGCGGTACGGGCGGCACAACAGACTCCGGTCGCGCCCTCACGCGGCCGGACAAGGAGCGCGGCCGTGGGCGGTGCAACAGGAAGCAGCACGCAGGTGCTGGCACCGCCCGCGACCGCGCGTCCGGAAGCCCTCGTCACGGGCACGGGTGACGGCCCCGGAGCGGCCGGTGGCAGTCCCCGGGCCGACCTCGTTGGGCGGATCGCCGTCTCACTCACCGTGCTGGCGCTCCTGCTCCACTTCGGCTCGGTGCTGGCCCGCGGCCTCGCGGTGAGCCGGCCGCCGTGGGGCAACATGTACGAGTTCTCCACCGCCTTCGCCCTGATGGCATCGGCCGCGTACGTCGGCCTGCTCGCGGCCCGCAGACCTGTGCGGTGGCTGGGGGTTCCGGTCCTCTTCTCGGTCCTGCTCACCCTCGGCCTCGCGGTGTCGGTGCTGTACGTCGACTCCGCACAGCTCGTGCCCGCCCTGCACTCGTACTGGCTGTGGATCCACGTCTCCGCCGCGATCATCTCGGGCGGCGTGTTCCACACGGCGGCCGTCGTCAGCATCCTGTACCTGGTGCGCGACCGCTGGGAACGGGCGGTCGCCGGGGGCGGGGCTGAGGGACGAGGCGCTGTGCTGTGGCGGCGGCTGCCGTCCAGCCAGACGCTCGACAAGCTGGCCTACCGCCTGACTGGCCTCGTCTTCCCTCTGTGGACCTTCGCGGTCATCGCGGGCGCGGTATGGGCGGAAGCCGCGTGGGGCCGCTACTGGGGCTGGGACCCCAAGGAGACCTGGGCCTTCATCACGTGGGTCGCCTACGCCGCGTACCTGCACGCCCGGGCCACCGCCGGGTGGAAGGGACGGCGCGCGGCGGTGCTCGGACTGGTGGCGTTCGCCACCTTCGTCTTCAATTACTACGGCGTCAACATCCTCATCACCGGTCTGCACTCCTACGGAGGACTGCCGACCAACTGAAGATCTCATCAGTCCGTCGACCCCTGTAAGGTACCCCCAGGGGGTAAGATTCCGACGTCGGCGTCCGCAAGCGCGACCAGGGTGGAGACCGTGGCGATACAGGCAGCTCACAGGGGCGGCAGTGCCGTCCGCTGGACGTATGGGGCGTTCCTCGCCCTGTTCGTCGCGCTGGCCGTGCTCGTCCACCACGAGACTGCTGCGACGGGCGCCTCGCGCATGATGAGCGCTTCGTCCATGGCCGTGATGGATGGCGCCCCCATGCAGGGTGCTGCCCATGCCGGCCACACCATGCCGGGCGAGGCGACGCCGACCGCCTGGGAGCCGTCCTCCTCGCACAGCATGGACGCCGGTGGTTGCGCTGCGCCCGACATGCAGCACTGCACCACGGCGAGCATCGGCTCCGTGCAACTCGTCGCCCCCGCCGAAAACGAGTTCTCACCGCTCACGGACCTTCCCGAGGCCGTGGCGGCATCCGTGCCCGTCGGTACGGTCGGCCGCGCCCCGCCCGACCTGTCCGTTCTCTCCCTGCTGCGTATATAGGCCGCCCCGGACGGCGCGCGATGTGCCGTCCCTCCGCGACCACGTCGGCAGTTACGAGAACAGAGGACACAACCCATGAACAGCATCAATCGCCGCTCCGTCCTGCTCGCCGGACTGGGAGTCGCCGGTGCCGGCGCTCTTGCCGCCTGCAGCAGCGGGAGCGGCTCCGATGGCGGCAATGCCCTGGTCAACCCCTCCGGCTCGGCGGTCGCCGCGGGGGAGAAGAAGCGCAAGAGCACCGGACGCCAGCAGAAGCTCACCCTGACCGCGGCACCCGCCATGATCGACCTGGGCGGCGGCGTCATGCCCAAGACCTGGGCATTCGACGGACGCACCCCGGGCAAGGAGATCCGGCTCTCCGTCGGCGACACCCTTGTGGCCGAGCTGTCCAACCAGCTCCCGAACAAGACCACCACGTCCATCCACTGGCACGGCATCGCCCTGCGCAACGACATGGACGGCGTGCCCCCGGCCACCCAGACCGCCGTCCGGGCCGGCTCCACCTTCACCTACCAGTTCATCACCGACGCCCCGGGCACGTACTTCTTCCACCCACACGTCGGCGTCCAGCTCGACCGCGGTCTGTACGCCCCGCTGATCATCGAGGACCCCAAGGAGACCCTCGCGTACGACGACGAGTGGGTCGTCCTCCTCGACGACTGGGTCGACGGCGTCACCGGCACGCCCGACGAGGTCTTCGCCGAACTCCGGCAGGGCATGGGCGGCATGGAAGGCCACGACATGGGAGACATGGGCGGGATGGACATGGGGGACTCCCCGTCCCCGTCCGCCTCGTCCGGCGGCATGTCGATGAGGTTCATGCTCATGGGCGCCGAGAGCGAACTGCTCGGCGGCGACGCCGGCGACGTCAAGTACCCGCACCACCTGATCAACGGCCGAGTGGCCACCGACCCGGACATCTACACCGGCAAGCCCGGCAAGAAGGTGCGCCTGCGGATCATCAACGCGGGCGGAGACACCGCCTACCGCGTCGCCCTCGGCGGCCACAAAATGACCATCACCCACACCGACGGCTTCCCGGTCCAGCACCAGGAAGTCGACGCCCTGCTGATCGGCATGGGCGAGCGCTACGACGCCCTCGTCACCCTCGGCGACGGTGTCTTCCCGCTCGTCGCCCTGGCCGAGGGCAAGAACGCCAACGGCTTCGCTCTGGTGCGTACGGGCTCCGGGAGCGCGCCGAAGCCGACCGTCCGTCCGAAGGAACTGGGCGGCATGATCATGTCGGCGTCCCAGCTGCGTGCCGCCGACGACGTGCGGTTCAAGTCGGCCAAGACCGACGTGACGCACCAGATCAAGCTGACCGGCGGCATGGACAAGTACAACTGGGCCATCAACGGCAGGCCGTTCGACATGAAGGACCCCGAGGCGAACCCGATCCTCATCGAGGAGGGCCAGCGCGTACGGCTCGACTTCTTCAACGACACCGACATGTGGCACCCGATGCACCTGCACGGCCACACCTACCAGATCGGTGACTCCGGGCCACGTAAGGACACCGCCATCGTGCTGCCCAAGAAGAAGCTGTCCGTGTTCTTCGACGCGGACAACCCGGGGCAGTGGATGCTGCACTGCCACAACGCCTACCACGGCGAGGCCGGGATGATGGCGAACGTGGCCTACAAGGCCTGAGGTTCGCCTCGCGCCGTCCGGGCGGGCTCATCGGTTGGCTGATGGGCGCGTCCGGAGGCGGCGTGCCGTGGGCGCATCAGTTCTCCGGCTTGCGTGCGACCCCGATGACGCACGGGGAGCTGGGCGTGGTACGGCCGTTGATGAGGAAGTCGAAGTGCCGCGCCTGCTCGACGGTGAAACCGGCGTCCCTGATGGCCTGTTCGCTGTCCCGGTCGAGGTTGCAGCCGCCGGTCAGCAGCGGCCACACCATGTTGATCCTGCGCTGCTTCTTGGCGAACCGCGGATCGGCCGAGCGTACGTGTTCGTAGAAGTAGAGGCGCCCTCCCGGTCGCAGGACCCGAGCCGCCTCCGCCAGCGCCGCGGGGACGTCGGCGATGCTGCACAGGACAAGTGAGGCGACGACTCCGTCGACCGAGCTGTCCGGCACCGGCAGTTCCTCCGCCCGGCCCTCGCGTACCTCGACGGGCGCGGACGACTCGGCCGCCGCCCGCGTCGCGAGCTCGCGCAGGCGTGGTTCCGGCTCCACTGCGATGACCTTCTCCACTGTGGCGGGGTAGTGGCGAAAGTTGGCGCCGTTGCCCGCACCCACCTCGATGACACGGCCCTCGGTGTCCGCGAGGAGTTCCTTGCGGTGGTCAAGTCCGCCGTGGGTTTCGGCGAAGGCGTTGATCCTCGGGTAGATCCGAGCGAAGAAAGGGTGCTTGACCTTCGGACGCTTGGCTGCGGCTGTGGGCATGACGGCAACTCCTCATCAGTCAGCGACACCCGTCAAGCTACTACGCGCACGTAGTAGATACTATGGGTGTGTAGTAGATGGGTCAGGCCCCGACGGGCATGCAGCTCAACGGAGTTGCCGCAACCAGCGCCGCGGAACCTGCCAGTGCCCAGGCGTAGACGGCGGCCCCGGCGACGGAGGAGGCCACCCGCCATCGGGCGGGCGGTGCCAGGCGCGGCGGGTGTCCGTCTTCCAGCTGGGCGATGCGGGCGTCGAGCAGGTCGGGAGCTGCCATGGCGCTGGCCGGTACGGCGAGCGCCCAGCCGGGCACGGCGGACACCTTGAGCAGAGCACCGGCGACCGCAGGCGTACCGCAGTGGGCGACCGCCCGGCGATCGGCCGTGAGTTCTCGGTCGGCGGCGAAGGCTGCCCGCAGGTGACCCAGCAGGGGAAGGGCGAAGTGGTGCGCCGTCAGGAGGCCGGCGATCAACGCCCGGAGCGGGTCGCGACCGCGGACGTGAGCGGCCTCATGGGCGAGCACCGCGTGTAGTTCGCGCTCGGTGACGGTCGTCGTCAGACCGCTGCTGACCGCCACCCGGGGGCGGAGCAGGCCGTATGTGAACGCGAAGGGCGCCTTGGAGTCGACCACAGTGACACGGCCTGCCAAGCTCGCGCGTGCGGCCGCGTCACTCACCCTGGCCGCGCTCACTGTGGTGCTGTCGCCGCGAGCGAGCACCTCCTGGCTCACGGCGCGCGTCGCCCGCAGCCCTTTCCAGAGACCGACGGCCGACCGCGCGCCACCCGCGACCGAAAGAGCCAACAGCACGGTTCCTGCCCAGGCGGTACCGGCCAGCAGGACGCTCGTGCCACGATGCCCCACCTGCCACGCGAGCGCCAGGGTCAGACAGCACGCGACATAGACCACCGCGGCACGGATAGCCGCGGTACGGCGACCAGTGTCCAGAAGGCGCGGTTCCCGCGGTCGAGCACCGCGGCGCCGATCACGGCGATTCCTCCAACAGGCGCCGCAGCCGGTCGCGGAGCCCCGGATCGAGGACCGCCTCGGCGGCGAAGTGCGTGATCGCGGCGTCTCCATGGTTGCGCAATACCTCGCGTACGGCGAGTGCGGCCTCGTCCGGCACCGCGGGGGAGTACGCATAACTGCGCCCCTGAGTAGTGCGGTTGAGTACGTCCTTCTCCGCGAGCCGGCTCATCACCGTCATGACGGTCGTGTACGCGAGTGGCTGGGCGCGGCCCTTGTTCAGCCCGTCGAGCACTTCCCGAACGGTGACCGGGTGTTCCGCATTCCAGCAGACCCGCATGACCTCGCCCTCAAGTGCTCCAAGGACCACCGCGCCACCCTTCCAGGACCGTTCCTACTATGCGAGCGTAGTACGCCTGGGGTTTGAGCAGGGGCCCGGCAGCCCGCTGCGGTAGCGGAAGCGGTTCCCGGGACCGCAGCGGACTCAGTCCGTCACACGCCAGACGTGACCTTCACGGGCTCGGTGCCGGCCGCGCTGTGCCGTGTCGCCCAGTTCTCCATGGCCATACGGCAGGCGTGGTCGAGGTGGTGTACTCCGGACAGGTCGACCTCGACGGGGCGGTTCTGCGGCAGCGCCTCCAGGCTGTCGAGGATCTTCGGCAGTCGCAGGAAGGTGGCGTTCCCGATCAGGTGCGCCTGGATGGGGCCGGCGCCCTTGTCGACGATCTCCAGCCGGACGTGGGAGGCATCCCACGCCGTCTTGACCACGGCGAGCGCGAGGCCGATGAGCACGCCCTCGAACATGCTCACTGCGACGATCGACACCGCGGTGACGACGAGGATCACGACCTCGCCGCGGTGTTCCCGCCACAGCTCCTTCATCTCCTTGACGGGGATCAGCTTGAAGCCCGAGTAGACGAGGACGCCCGCGAGGGCGGGGATCGGGATGACTCCCAGCGCGGCCGGGAAGAGCGCCGCGAACAGCAGCAGCCACACGCCGTGCAGGACCCGGGACGCCTTGGTGCGGGCGCCCGCCTGAACGTTCGCCGCACTGCGCACGATGACGGCGGTCATCGGCAGCGCGCCAAGCAGCCCGCACACGGTGTTGCCCGCGCCCTGCGCCATCAGCTCCTTGTCGTACTGGGTACGCGGCCCGTCGTGCAGCCGGTCCACCGCGGCGGCGCTGAACAGGCTCTCGGCTGAGGCGATCAGCGTGAAGGCGAGGACTGTACCGAGGAGACCGACGTCCATCAGACGTCCGAAGGCGTCGGGCGTCGGAGGCTGGATGGCGCCCAGCAGACCCCGCACCTCCACCTTGGCCACCGGCAGGGAGAGGAACACCGAGGGCGGCCGTCGCGAGTCCGACGGCGGCGAGGGGTCCCGGGACGACCTGAACCACCTTCGGCAGCTTCTTCCACAGCACGAGTACGGCGATGGTGCCCACACCCAGGCCGAGAGCGGCTCGCGCGCCGGGCGACTGCGCGGCATCGGCGAGCATCCCCGGCAGCCCGGCGATCTTGGCCAGCCCCTCGGCGGGAGCCTTGATCCCCGCCATGGAGTACAGCTGGCCCGCGATCAGCACCAGGCCGATTCCGGCCAGCATGCCCTCGACGACCGCCACCGAGATCGCCCGGAAGTAACGCCCGAACTTCAGGGCCCCCATGAGGAGTTGAAGCAGGCCCGTGGCGAGCACGATGGCACCGAGGGCCGGGAGACCGAATTCCCTGACGGCTTCGAAGACCAGCACGGTCAGCCCCGCGGCGGGACCGCTGACCTGGAGGCTGCTGCCGGGCAGCAGGCCGGCGACAAGGCCGCCCACGATGCCGGTGACGAGCCCGAGCTCTGCCGGCACGCCGGACGCGACGGCGACGCCCACGCACAGCGGCAGGGCGACGAGGAAGACGACGAGTGAGGCGGCGAAGTCCTGCCGCAGAGTGGATCCGGAGCCTGCGGCCTTCGTGCGACGCCGCTGCCCGCTCTGCTTGTGGGGCGACGCCTGACCGGCGGCCCTCCTGTGCGCGCTCACAGCGCGACGAAGGTGTCGGCGTGCGGCTCGTGAGCCAGCACGGTGCCGGTGTGGATCTCGTAGAACCAGGCGTGCAGGCGCAGTTCACCCGCGTCGAGCCGCCGCGCGACGCACGGATACGAGCGCAGCCTGAGGATCTGCGCAAGAACGTGCGACTGCACTGCATCGGCGACCGCGGGGTCGTCCTGGCTCTTCGTGCCGTCCTGCCGGGGCGCGGTGTGCGCGAGCCAGTCGCGGACGGCGGGGACGGCGTTCAGGTCGTCGCCGCGCACGAGGGCGCCGACGGCACCGCAGTGGGAGTGGCCGCAGACGACCACATCGGTGACTCCGAGCACTTCCACGGCGTACTCGATGGTGGCGGCCTCACCGGACGGCTGGCCCGACCCGTACGGAGGGACGATGTTGCCGGCGGTGCGCAGCTCGAAAAGCTCGCCCGGGCGGGCCCCGGTGATCAGGGACGGTATGACCCGGGAGTCGGAGCAGGTGATGAACAGGGCCTGGGGGGCCTGGCCTTCGGCAAGGCGGGCGAACTCCTCGGGACGGGCCGCGGTCTGGTGCCGGAATGTGCGGGCGTAGTCGATGAGGGGTTGCATGTGAGATGCCTCCTGGGCGCGCCAAGGCGCGTCTGGGCGCACCACAAGGGTGCGTCGGTTGTCAGGGGTGGAATGTCACTGCGGCGGGCAGGAGATAGCGCCCGAGCGCTGGGTGAGCGCGCGAGGTGTGGGGCGGCGGGAATCTGGCCCCGGCCGCCCGGAATGGCGCTTGCCGCCCGTGGGTCGGATCAGCAGCGGAAGACCTGGAGTGCCGCCTGTGAGAGGTCCGTGACCGGTCTTGACGGGCGGAGCGTGTCTCTGGCCGCCGAGATTGTCGGCGATGCCACAACCGCGTCGGCGTCCATGACCTGGCTGCTGCTGTACGAAGGGCCGTCCGGGGCGTACTCGCCGGCACGCTGACGGTCGCGGGTCAGGCGGTGCTCGGACATCTCCTCGGAGCCGTGCGCGTCGCCGCAGACCGCGGCTTCGCCTTGAGACGTCGTCGTCTCCTGCGCGTGGGCGACCGCCATGGGCGCCGTGTGCGTGAAGAGCTGAAGCGCCAGCAACGCGGCGGCGAGGGCTGCGAACACGGCCCAGACCCGCTTGCCTCGTGACACGGCGTTCAGCTCCTGGTCGTACGTCGTTCTGTGCAGCGAGGGGCTGCGCCGCGAAGACAAGTGCTCCGCTAAGTTCATTAGTACATTAACCGTACGCGGTGCGCCGTATGGTTACCGTGAGGTTTCACCCTTGTGGGGGTCGCGTTCAGAGGTCGGCTCCGTCCGCTCTTCTCGTCTGCGCTGTCGCCGCTCCCTCCACGCCAGCTCTACCGTCAGGAACACCGCCAGGGCGACGACCAGCACCATTGCGATGATGCCGGCGGCGGAGGCCCATGAGACGAGACCGCTCTGGTCCTCCTTCGTGTCTGATGCGACTTGGATGGCGCTGATGATGCTGTGCGGGGCGTAGGCGCCGCTGTGTCCGGTCATATCCCCCTCCGGTTCGCACCCGTGTGGGGGCGCGGCGCCCACGTTACCCGACTGAAGCTAAGTGGCTTAGTAGGTGGTTGATTGTGCCGCCCTCGGCCTCAGTGGCTGTGGCCGTCCTCCGCGTGACCGGATTCCGCCTCGGTAGAGGCGGCCGTCTCCGGTGCCGCGGGTTCGGAGGAGGGCGCGGAGGACTCCTGCCCGGCTTCGTGCTCGTCCGGTTCCTCTTCCGTACCTTCGCCGTGGCTGTGCCCGCTCTCGCCGGAGGCTTCGCCGAGCCCTTCGGCGATGGTGCGCAGGCCGAAGAAGCTGACGGTGGCGGTGAGGAGGACGGCGAGCCCCAGAGGGCCGAAGATGCGGCGCCAGGACGACTCGGGGTCCTTCAGTACGAAGGCGATGAACGAGACCGTGATCCCCAGAGGGACGAGCACGGCACCGCGGGCGGGGAAGTCCTCGAAGTGCTGCAGCCCGCCGCTGAGCATGCCTATGCCGAACGAGAGCAGCAGCGAGGCCGCGATGATGAGGATCGCGCGCGGCAGCGCCGGCCGGTTGGCGGCGAGCAGGAACTCGTTGACCAGCGTCGCCACCAGGAACACCAGGACGCCGATGACGGCGATCTTCGTGTACCGGGCCGGATCCAGCGGGTGGTGGACCACGGCGCCGCTGATGAGGCCCGCCCCGACGAAGTACAACACGTATCCGATGTAGCGGCCCGCGAGCGGTGCAGGCTTGCGGGCGCGGCGGCGGCGCCCCCGACGGGCGGCGGCTCTGCCGCCACCAGGGGGCGGCTGAGGCGCGGAGGGTGCGGGGTGTGCGGGGCGTTCGGTGACAAGGGACAAGACAGGGGCCTTTCGGCGGCTCGGAGGATAGGGGAACGGGCAAGACGGCTGGTGGGGCAGGGCGCGGGTGAGGAACCCGGTGCTCGGCTGAAGGCGAAGGTGTGATGCTCACTGCCCGGCTGGGCAGGGCGTGCGAAGCCCGTCGCGGAGCTGGCGCAGGCGTATGCCTGGGCGCAGGTGGGCAGCACCCCACCCGGCAGGGGGGAGGGCTCCTGCCCGCCTAGGTCCGTCTAAATACGCAATACGGTTGTCGCGCCCGGAGGCCTGGTGTCCGGGGCGGCGATGTCGGCACGGATGCCGGAGTGCGGCGACACGTGGCAGTGGTCGACCGCTGGTGAAGTACCGGGGGATGGTACGGGGAGCGCGTCGTCCGGTTGGCCGGGTGCGCAGTTGTTGTGCGCGGACTCCTCGGACTCGCCGTCCTTGTGCTGGCGCTGATCGTGATCGGCGGAGGACTCCGTGTCATGGACGAGAAGCGATGCGGAAACGCCTGCCTCAAGGTGTCCGGCGGCACTCTCGCCCTGCAGTCCGTGTGCGAGCAGCAGGCTGAACAGCAGCATCGCGAGCCACGCGAGACGGGTCAGCTGCGGAGCCCGCGTGCGGGCTCGCGGCAGGGCTGTGGCCGTCTGGTCCGTGAGCACGGCGTGATCATAGCGAGTCCGAACGGTGCTGTGTCACCGACTTCAGTGCCAGCCACTCGCCCTGGCTCCCACTTTCGGAATTCCCGCATCGGCGGTCCTGGAGTCATACATCGCGCCACTAGAGAGACACTCTGGATTGACAGAGACAGAGTGTCTCGATAAAGCTGGTTGGTGTACATGAGGCCCGGACGGCGATCCGGACCGCCCGACGCAACGGAAGGACACCGGCATGGGCGGCTCACCCCGCTACCCCCACCACCTCGGCTCCGGCTCCGAGGAGCGGCCGGAGCCCGACGACCTGTACGCCAGCCCACCGCCCTGGGACATCGGCCGGCCGCAGCCGGCGTTCCTGGCTCTCGCCGAGGCGGGTGCCATCCGGGGCCGGGTGCTGGACGTCGGCTGCGGGACCGGCGAGCACGCGCTCATGTGTGCCGGGCTCGGCCTGGACGCCACAGGCGTCGACCTCGCCTCCCGGGCTCTGCGCGCCGCCGAGGAGAAGGCGCATGAGCGGGGCCGCACGGCGCGGTTCCTCTACGGGGACGCCTTGAAGCTGGCCGACCTGCGCGAAACCTTCGACACTGTGCTCGACTGCGGGCTCTTCCACATCTTCGACGGCGACGACCGCGCCGCCTACGTCGACAGCCTGCGCGCCGTGATCCGCCCGGGCGGCCGGTACTTCATGCTGTGCTTCAGCGACCGGCAGGCCGGCGAGTGGGGACGAGTGCACAAGCTCACGCGGGCCGAGATCGAGGCCGCCTTCGCCGAAGGATGGCTGATCGACTCCATCGAACCCGGCACGATCGACATCACCACGGACCCGGACGGTATTCGGGCCTGGCTCGTCGCCCTCACCAGGATCTGAACCTGTGAGCGGTCCGGAGAGGAACGCCATGCTGACCGCGGAAGCCAGCGTCGAGACCGAACGCGCAAGCCGCTACCTCGACCAACTCTGCCGACATGCCCAGCAGATGGAACGCCACCCCCACTATCGGCAGGGCGCGCGCGGCGGCGGTGGCACGCACAAGCCCCCTGAGGTGCATCACGTCGAATGGTCCGACACTAACGGGACCGTCCTCCTCAGCCTGGGCCAGTGGACCTTGCGGGCCACCCCGGACGCCCTCGTGCTGCACATCGAGGCCGCCACCGAGGAGGACCTGCAGCGGATGCGGGATCTCATCGCCGCACGCGTCGAGAAGATCGGCAGGCGTAACCACCTGACGGTGGCCTGGCAACAGATCGAAGCGCCCAGCACTCTCCCCGGCGTGGGCGACCAGGCGGACGCCCCGCATCAGAAGGAGCTCAGTCACGCAGGCGGCATGACCCGCCGCTGGACCGTCAGGGCGGTTGTTGGAGCCGTGGCGCTGCTGGTCGTCGCGCACCTGGTGTTGGGCGGCTCCGTGCTGGCGGCTTCGCAATGGCTGGGCTGGGGCGCCGGTGCCGTCGTCGTGGCGGTCGTCGTTGCGAAGGTCATCGGGATGGGCGGCTTCGTCGCGCACCATCGCCGCAGGCGTAGCCGGTGACGTGGACGCGGGCCATCGCCTGCTCGCGGAAACGAGAAACGGAAGCGAGGCACCTATGAGCACCCTCGACGTTCCCGGTGCACAGCTCTACTACGAGACCCGTGGCAGTGGCCCGCTCATGCTCATGATCCCGGGCGCCAACGGCGACGCCGACGCCTTCGGAGCGGTGGCGGACCACCTGGCGGCGCACCACACCGTCGTCACCTACGACCGGCGCGGCTTTTCCCGGAGCCGACTCGATGGTCCGCAGGACTACGACCGCCGCCTCGAGACCGACGCCGACGATGCCCGGCGCTTGAGCGAGCACCTGAGCGATGAGCCCGCGACCGTCTTCGGCAGCAGCTCCGGAGGACTCGTCGCCCTGGAACTCCTCGCCCGGCACCCCTCCACGGTCCACACGCTTGTGCCGTACGAGCCACCGGCTGTGAAACTCCTGCCCGACGGCCAGAACTGGGTCGACTTCTTCACTGAGCTGTACGACCTCTACCGCCGATCCGGCATCCAGCCGGCACTTGAGAGGTTCCGTGAAGAAGCCTTCGCGGAGCCGGATCGGCAGGCCATGGCCGCGCTACGGGCGAAGGATCCCAAGAAGGGCAAGTACCTTCTTGCCAACGCCACCTATTGGTTCGAGCACGAGCTGCGCCAGTACCCAGCGGTTGAACTCGACGTCGATGTCCTCACTTCGCACGCCGATCGGGTCGTTCTCGCGGCGGGGCGGGAGTCACACGGCTATCCCGCTCATGACGCAACCGTCGCCCTGGGACTCAGGATCGGCCTGGACGTGATCGAGATGCCGGGCGGCCACCTCGGCCACGTGACCCACCCCGGCCGGTTCGCCGATGCGTTGGTGTCGGCTCTGAGGCTCGGCGGACACGGACCGAAGGCGTGACGTGCCGCACGGCATGCCCGGAGGCGTGGCTCAGCAATGCCCGGTCGCAGATGGCGAAGGGCCGTGCGGCTGAGCGGAGTTCATGGTCTCCTCCAGGCAGTTCTCTGTCCGCGGATCGGTGTGGGCGTGGTCGGCGACCTGCGGGGTGGCGAGTACGAGCACGGCGACCCGGTGGTCGGACTGGACCAGCGTGACGCGCAGCGGGGCTTCCGCACCGTGGGTGAGGACGTATTCGTAGAGCGCAGGCGCTTTCGAGTCGTGGTCTTGTGCATGGGGACTTCGGGTCTGGTGCCAGCCGCACTTGTGCAGGGCTTCGGCGAGCTGCTCGACGGCGTGCTGGGCGGCGGAGTTGTCCGCGTACGCCACGATGCGGTGCTGTGCGGTCGCATCGCTGTCACCTCTGTAGGAACGGGCGATCTGCTCCTCGGCGCCGGTCCCGTCGAACCACCGCAGAGCGCAGTCCTCCGTCCCCCCGGTGGGCAGGGGAGTGGTGGCGCTGTTACTGGTGGTTGTGGTCCGCCAGTGATAGGCGGCGTTCCAGGGCAGGGCGGAGGGGGACAGCAGATCTGTACGGGGGAGGCCGCCACCGCTGTCCGGTGCGGGCAGGATCGAGGCGGCCGAGACCAGGCCGGGGCTGGTCTCCTGGGGACGGTCGGCGGATGTGCCGTCGAGCAGAGGCGGGAGGCCCCAGAGGCCGAGGGAGAGCAGGGCGGCGCAGCCCGCCGTGGTGACCGCCAGCCGGCGGCGGGTCCGGTGGCGGCGTACGCGCTTGTGCACGTCGGCGACGCCCCCGCTGACGGTGATCAGCGGCTCGGCCTCGTCGGCGTAGCCGTGGAGCAGCGTGCCGAGGTCGTCCTGCGGGGGACGGCGGGTTTCGTCACTCATGGGGGAGGACCTCCTGCCGGGGCTGTGCGGTGGCCGCGGTGCGGCTTGCTCGGGCCGTCGGTGTGTCCGGCGAGTCGGTGAGATGGGTGCTGAGGATGCGGCGGGCCCGCATGAGCCGTGAGCGTACCGCCGTGCTCGTCGACCCGGTCTGGCGGGCGACCTCCTCCACCGGGAGGTCGAGGAGGTGGTGCAGCACCACCGCGCGCCGCTGTTCGGGGTTGAGGTGCCGCAGTGCGGCGACCAGGGCGACGTGGTCGGGTGCGAGGCCGGGCAGGTCGGGCGGTGGACCGTGCCGGAAGTGGGCGCGGAGCCGATTGCGGGCCCTGCGCCAGGAGCTGACCGCCAGACGCAGGGCGACCGTACGCACCCATGGCGTCGGATCCCCTTCCGCGACCAGCTGCTCCCACCGCGGCCAGGCCCTCGCGTACGCCTCCTGGACCGCGTCCTCCGCCTCGCCGAGGTCGCCCGTCACGGCGTACACGACGGCGACGAGCCGCTTGACGCTCTCGGCGTAGAAGCGCTCGAAGTCCCGGCGGGCGGCCGATGCCTGATCCTGGCTGTCCGTCATCGCCCCCTCCTGTGACGGCCGCTCGATCCGAAACGGCGAGTCAGTGGCGCAACGAGCTCACCGACCTCGGGGATGCGCAGCGGGCTCGCCAACACCACGACCGACAGGCCGATGACGACGGCGCCGACCACCAGGCCGGAGGCGTCTCCGGCGAGGCCGCCGCCCAGCTGCTCCGTGAACCAGCCGCTCGTCGCGTAGGCCAAGGCAGCGCCCGGCAGGCACGCGACGCCGAGGCGAAGGTGCGTGCCGAGCGTCCGCTCCAGGGAATGGCCCAGCCTGCGGCGCAGCACGAGCGCGGTGCAGCACAGGCCCGCCGTGCAGGCGATCGCGTACGCGGCCGCGATGCCGGTGACCGCCCAGCGTGCGGGCAGCAGGGCGTACGAGGTCACGGACAGCCCCGCGTTGACGCCGGCGATGACCAGGGTCAGCAGGAACGGCGTGCGGGTGTCGCCGAGTGCGTAGAAGCCGCGGGAGAGCACGTACTGCGCGGAGAAGGCCGCCAGCCCGGGCGCGAACGCCGCCAGCACCCAGCCGATCGCCTTGGCGTCGGCGTCGCTCACCTGCCCGTACTGGTAAGCGAGGCCGGTGAGTTGGGGCGCGAGCACCAGGAAGAGGAACACGGCGGGCACGATCGCCACCGCTGTCGTGCGCAGGGTCCGGGACAGGCCGGCGGCGACCTGCGCCAGGTCGCCGTCGGTGGCGGCGCGGCTCATCCGCGGCAGCAGCGCGGTGACCAGGGAGACGGTGATGATGCCCTGCGGCACCACCCACAGCTGATAGGCGCTGCTGTACGCGGTGTAGCCGACGCCTTCTGTGACGCCCTCGGCGACTGCGCGTACCCCGGCGGAGGTGGACAGTCGGGTCACCACCCAGTACGCGACCTGGTTGACCAGGACCAGCAGAAGGGTCCACACGGCGGCCCGTACCGGACGCCCGAGCCCCGATCCGCGCCAGTCGAACCGCAGCCGCCACCGGAACCCGGCCGCGCGCAGCGACGGCAGCAGTGCCAGCGCCTGGACGGCGATGCCCGCTGTACTGCCCAGGCCGAGCAGGAGCAGCTGGCCGTCCGTGACCTCGCCCGCCGTGCTCGCGGTGCGGGCGATCACCAGGTACAGCCCGAACACCGCGATCACGGTGACGTTGTTGAGGACCGGGGTCCACATCATCGCCCCGAACCGGTCGCGGGCGTTGAGGACCTGGCCGAGCACGGTGAACACGCCGTAGAAGAAGATCTGCGGCAGGCAGTAGCGGGCGAGCGCGACGGTCAGGTCGCGCTGGGCGCCCGTGTAGTCGGTGTACGCGGAGACGACCCAGGGCGCGGCGAGGACAGCGAGCGTCGTGATCGCGGTCAGGGCGGTCAGGCACAGCGTGAGCAGCCGGTCGGTGTACGCGGCCCCGCCGTCCGCGTGCTCCTTCGCCGCCCGCACCAGCTCCGGCACGAACACCGAGTTCAGCGCCCCGCCGATCAGCAGGATGTAGACGATGTTCGGCACCGTGTTGGCGACGTTGTAGGCATCGCCGAGCAACGCCGTACCCAGGGCCGCCACCACGACCGCACCGCGGACGAACCCGGTGGCCCGCGACGTCAGCGAGCCCAGCATCATCACGGCCCCGCCGCGCAGCCGGCGCGCCAAGCCGGCCTTCGGAGCCGCGCCGCTGGCGGCCTCCACCTGTTCCTGAGCCGTCACGCCGTGTGTCCTCCCCGCCACTCGAGCAACTCAGCGAAATTCCCCGCCACAACCCGGGGCCGCCACGCGTGCAAGAGACAGGCGGGTCTGTCCCGCCGCCCTCCCGGCGGAGGAGTACGGAACAGATCGAGGAGACCTCCCACATGGCCGTGACAGAGGCGCAGATGTCCGAAACCACACACACCCGCAGCTACGTGGTGCGCAGCACCACCACCGAGCGGCACCTGGGATATCTGGACTCTCTCCCCGGACAGGCGAGCTTCCTGCAGTACCCGTCCTGGGCCGCGGTGAAGGCAGGCTGGAAGGCGGAACGGCTCGGCTGGTTCGACAGCTCCGGACGCCAGTGCGGCGCCGCCCAGGTGCTGTACCGGCCACTGCCCGGAACACGCCGGTACTTCGCCTACCTGCCGGAAGGGCCGGTGCTGGACTGGGCGGACCCGCGGCTGCCGCACCTGCTTCAGCCTCTGCTGGACCATCTGCGGTCGGCCGGCGCCTTCGCGGTACGGATGGGGCCACCGCTGCCGTACCGCCGCTGGAACGCCGCGACCCTCAAGGCGGCGGTCGGTCCGGGGCGCCGCGTCGGCGATGTGCTGCCGGACCTCGTCGACCCGGTCGGCGCCGCCGTCGCGGACCGGCTGCGGGCGGGCGGATGGCGGCGCTGCGGCGAGGAGGGGAACGCCGGCGACGCACAGCCCCGTTACCTCTTCGAGGTGCCGCTGGCCGGCCGCACCCTCGACGACCTGTGGGCGGGCCTGAACCAGGAGTGGCGGCGCAACATAAAGAAGGCGGCGAAGGCCGACGTCGAGCCCTGCGTCGGTACGGCCGACTATCTGCCGGAGTTCTACCGGCTGCTGCAGCTCACCGAGCAGCGCGACGGCTTCCGGCTCGGCCGCTCGCTGGAGTACTTCCAGCGCCAGTACCGCGAACTCAACGCCGAAGAGTCCGGCCGCATGCGGCTGTACCTGGCGTGGCACGACGGGGAGGTGCTCGCCGCCCACACGCTGATACTGGCGGGGCGCCGGGCCTGGTACCAGACGGGAGCGTCCGCGGACCACCGCCGCGAGGTGCGGCCGAGCAACGCACTGCAGTGGCGAATGCTCCGCGACGCGCACACGCTGCGCGCCCAGGTGTACGACATGCGGGGCGTGCCCGACGTACTCGATCCGCAGGAGCGGTCGTACGGCCTGATGCGCTGGAAGCTCGGCACGGGAGGCCAGGTCGTCGAGACGCTCGGTGAATGGGAGCTGCCGCTTGAGGGTGCCGTCAACAAGACGCTGCACCGTGCCATGCAGAAGTATCTGGCACGGCGCTGAGGGCAGCTCCGGGGCGCGCGGATCGGTCATGGGGCAACATTAGCCGCAGAGTGCTAAGTAATTTAGTAGGGTGGCGTTGCCTCGATGGGTGGTGGGGAGCCCGTGGGTGCGAAAGAGGTGCGCCCGGCGGTCGGGCGCCTGCTGACACCGAGGGTGGAGACGACCGGGGGTGCCTGATGAGGGCGGCGGGCAGGAGAACGTCAGTATTGAAGTCGGGGGTCAAGCGGCTCTTGGGGCGTGCTGGATTCGACATCGTGCGCAGTACCAACCACCTGGGTGGCGTCGACGACTTCATCCCGTTCGAGGCAACGGTGCGGGCTGCACGGGCGGCCGGTCTGTCGGTCGGTGACTACATCGACGAGGTCATGAACGGGACGCCTGGCGCCACCCAGTCCACCATCGATGAACTAAGCGCCCTCGGCGTCTTCGCTGCCAACCCGAACACGGTGCTGGAGATCGGTCCCGGGTCCGGACGGTACCTGGAGAAGACGCTGAAGGAGTGTGCACCAGACCGCTACGAGATCTACGAGACGGCAGAGCCCTGGGCCAACTACCTGACGGATACATTCGGCGTGGTCGCCCAACCGACCGCAGGAAGCAGTCTCGCCCCGACACCCGACGGCAGCATCGACCTTGTGCAGGCCCATAAGGTCTTCAACACTGTGACCTTCCTCTGCGCCTCCCGCTACTTCTTCGAGATGGCGCGTGTCACGCGACCCGGTGGTCGGATCGTCTTCGACGTGATGACAGAGACCTGCCTGGAGCCGGCCGCGGTGGGCGCCTGGGCGACGCAGGGCGGCGCCGGGCACGACTCCTACCCAGCCGCCATGCCCCGCCGGACATGCGTGGACCTCTTCGCGGCCCTCGGCTGCAGCCTGGAGGCCAGTTTCCTGGCGCCCATGGGCGTCGCCTCCACGGAGGTGCTTGTCTTCAGGAAGGGGACTTGACCCTCAGAAGGATTCAGCCTGCCGATCGGCGGGGCCGGGGTGGCGTCGACGTAGAGCCGGTCGCGGTAGCCGCTGCCTTCGCGGTAGGGCCCGGTGCAGGTGACCAGCACCAGCCGGGGAGGCCCGATAGTGGTGATGAACTCGCCCGGCAGTGCGGCGCCGCGGCGCACGGTGACCGCCCGAACCCTGTAGCCCACTCTGGCGGCCGCGGTGGTGACCGTGACCCGGTCACCCGGCTTGGCCCGGGTCAGGGGTGCGAAGACGGCGGCCCCGCGTGGGGTGTCGAGGTGCCCGGCGATGATGGTGCTGCCCTGTCGGCTGCCCGGCGGGGCGGTGTCCTCCCACCAGCCGGCCGCCTTGCCGTCACCGGGCACGGCCAGGCGCCCATCGGCCCTCACCACGATGGGCATCACCGCCGCATCCAGACCCACTCGGGCCAGAGTCAGGCGTACCGGGCTCGCCGTCGAGGTCGTGTGGGAAGCGGACCGCTGGGGCGGCACCGGCCGGAGCGATGCCGCCCCAGCGGCGACGGCAGGGCGCGCCGGGGCGCTGGCGGCCGCCAATGCGACGACCCAGAGCGACAGTGTGGCCAGCGCCCACAGAGTGTGCCCGGCGCGCCCGCCGGTCACTGGCGGCGCAGGCGCCGGCCCAGGGCGGCGGTACCCACTGCCGCGGCCACGCCACCGGCGGCCAGCCACCCTGCTCCGCCGGTGCCGGCGCCTCGCGAGCCGGCGGTGGCCAGGCCGCCGCTACCGGTGTCGACGGTGATCGGCTTACCGGCGATGACCGCCTCGAACTTGCCGATCTCCTCCGTCTGGGTCTTGTGCATCGTGTCGCACAAGTCGCGCAACTCGCTGTGCTTGGCGTGCTTGCGGCACTTGTCCGCCTCGGGCAGGAACTCGCGGTGGTGCTGGGCGAAGTGGCGGGAGAGCGTCACGTCGAAGGCCCGACCCGACAGACCCTCAAGCTCGTGCATCATGGGCATGGCCTCGTGTGGCACGCTCGGTTCCTCATCGGTGCTGTACCAGGCCTTCAGCCACGAACGCATCGTGGCGATCTCCTTGGCCTGCGTGTGCTTGATCTCCGAGCAGAGGCCCTTGAGATCCGCCCGCGTCGTCTTCTGCACACACATCTCGGCCATGTGGACGCCGCCGAAGTGATGGTCGACGGTCATGGCGAGGAACTCTTTTTCGTTGAACTCGCTGTCGCCGTCCGCGACGGCAGTGGGTGCTGCGGCAAGGGCGAGTCCGGCAGCCATCAACAGGGCTGCACCCACACGGCCCACGGATGTTATTCGGCAGTTCATGCAAACTCCGATCGATCGGTCGGTGGCACGGTGCCGAAACCTGCCTTCCGTGCAACCAGCGAGTAACCGATGCGGAGCCGTGCGATTCACCCGGATGCCCGGCGTGTCCCACTCGCCCAGCCGGTCAGTCTCCCGTGGACTGCGGGGCGACTGCCCATTTCTCCTCAAGGCGGCCGTATCGCCAGATGAGCAGCGCGGCGGCCCAGGTGACGACGAAGAGGAGGACTACGGCGTACCCGACGCTGTTGAGGTCGATGCCGCCGATCCAGTCCCAGAAGGCGCCGTGCAGGGAGAGCTTCTCCGCGGCGATCGACAGCAGCTCGACTGTGCCGATGAGGAGCGCGGCGGCGACCGACAGCCCGGTGATGGTGATGTTGTAGAAGACCTTGCGGACCGGGTTGGAGAAGGCCCACGAGTACGCGAAGTTCATGAACGAGCCGTCGATCGTGTCGAGCAGGCTCATCCCGGCCGCGAACAGCACCGGCAGGCACAGGATCGCGTACCAGGGGATGCCGGCCCCGGCCGCGCCTGCCGCGAGGAACAGGAGCGAGACCTCGGTGGCGGTGTCGAAGCCGAGGCCGAAGAGGAAGCCCAGCGGGTACATGTGCCAGGGCTTGCCGACGGCCCGGGTCGCCCGGCCCAGGATCCGGGTCATGACCCCGCCGCCGTTGCTGAGCTGCGCCTCCAGGTCTGCCTCGCTGTGGTCACCCGTGCGCATCCGGCGGAAGACCTTCAGGATCCCGAGCAGGGCGACGAGGTTGAAGGCCGCGATGACATAGAGGAAGACACCGGAGACCGAGGTGCCGATAAGGCCGAGCGTCTGCTGCAGCGCGGAGCCGTCATCCTGCACGGGTCCGGCGAGCGAGCGCACGCCGAGCGCGAAGAGCAGGGCGAGCAGGAAGACGACGGTCGAGTGGCCGAGGGAGAAGAAGAAGCCGACGGACAGCGGGCGCTGGCCGTCGGAGATCAGCTTGCGGGTGGTGTTGTCGATCGCTGCGATGTGGTCGGCGTCGAAGGCGTGCCGCATGCCGAGCACGTACGCGGTGACGCCGAGACCGATGCCGAACGCCCCCTGGCTGCCCAGGTCGAAGTGCTGCGGAACGACGAAGAACAGCAGCGTGCCCCAGCCAATGACGTGCAGGGCGAGGATCGCTGCGGCCAGGCCGCCGGCCCGGGCCCATTCGCGGGGAGTGAGTGCTCCGCGTATACGCCGGACGAGGCCGGGCTGAGGGTTGGGCGCAGCGGTCATGGCGGTGTCCTTGATCCGAGTCGTGCTTACGTCGCAGACCATTCTCTATGGAATTTAGTAGTTAGCTGCAAAGAGATCGCAATAACTTCTAGGACGCTGCTGCCCAACCCATGCGGGCTCGTGGAGAAGAGTGGGTGAGCTCAGTGGGCTGAGTGCCCTGAGTGGTGACCGTGGCGTGCGTGCCCGCTCGTCGGCTTCTGGTCTTCCGGCATGGGGTGACCGTCGCGCAGCCCGGACAGGGTCACCGTGACGAGACGGTCCGCCGCCGCTTCGGAGGGCAGGGCCGCAGCGGCGGTCAAGGCGTGAAGGCAGTACGTCGCCAGCTCGTCGGGCGCGACGTCGGCACGGAAGACGCCGGCCTGCGCGCCCTCGGCCAGCAGATCCCGGATCATGCCGTGTAGCTGCTCCTGCGCTCGGACGACCCGCTCGTCCCGGTGAAGGAACGCCGCGAGCTCGGTGCCGTGGTGTCCGCGGGACTGGCGCGAGATGTGGGCGAACGCCCTCAGAACCACCTCGAGCTGCTCGCCGGGCCCATCGGCCTGGTCCCGGACCTCCGCCAGCTGGGCCAGGTGCTCGGTGATCTGGCGGTCGTGCCAGGCGAGCAGGATCGCCTCGACGTCCGGGAAGTACTTGTACAGCGTGGCCCGGCCGATGCCGGCCTGTTCGGCGATCTGCGACATCGTCACCGACCGCACGCCGCGCTCGGCGGCCAGCTCCGCCGTGGTGTTCAGAATCGCGTCGCGCACCGCGCGGCGGTGCGCCTCGATCGTCTCGTTCCACAGCTTGGGCACGGCGTCAGTGTACGCGGCGGCGATGTTGATACACCCTGGTTGACACCATGGACAGAGTGTCTCGTAAAGTGCGCGTGTCGACCGTCCGGCAATCGAGCACCCAAGGACGCACACATGGCTGACTCGCCCTCCCGTACCGAAGCCGCCGACCACACGCCAGGTCCCACGACGCATCCCGGCATGCCCCGCTGGGTGAAGGTCTTCGGTATCGCCGCCGGATCCGCGCTGCTGGTGGCGTTCGTGCTCATGCACGCGTTCGGTGGCGGGATGGGTGGCCACTGAACGCCATGGCCATGAACCCCCGCCTCCGCAAGCTCAACCTCACCGCACACGTCACCTCCTCGGTCGGCTGGCTCGGCGCTGTCGTCGTGTTCGTCGTCCTCGCTGCCGTGGGTCTTGCCGGCCAGGACCCCCAGAGGGTGCGCGGTGCCTACCTGGCGATGGAACTGACCGGCTGGTTCGCGCTGGTTCCCCTCAGCCTCGCCTCGCTGTTCACCGGGCTCGTCCAAGCCCTGGGGACGACCTGGGGTCTGTTCCGTTACTACTGGGTCGTCATCAAGCTGCTGATCAACGTGGTCGCGACCGCTCTGCTGCTCGTACACATGCAGGTGGTCGGCCATGTCGCCGACGCCGCGGCCCGGGCCACGCTTTCGAGTGATGACCTGGTAGGGATGAGGATCCAGCTGCTGGCCGACGCCGCCGCGGCCCTCCTCGTGCTGCTCGTCGCCGTGACGCTGTCGGTGTACAAACCGAAGGGGCTGACCCGTTACGGGTGGCGCAGGCAGCACCAGTCACGGGCGCCGCAGCGGCCGGTCGTCCAGGAGGATCCGGCGGCCGTCTGACGATGCGCCGGCGCCCCCGCGCTTGGTACAGCGGCCAGCCGCCGAGGGTGAGCTGCTTCATGCCGTCCGCTCGGTCGACGGTGCCGAGCAGGCTCTTCTCCACGTGGCTGAGCGCCGATGAGAAAATCTGGGCCCACGTCAAGCGCAGCTGGCCAACCTCGCCGTCACGGCCCTCGACCGGCTCGAAACTCTGGTGCGCAATCGGCTCAAGCGCCTTCAGTACCGGCCCGGCACCCTCGACGGCTTCATAGTAGGAACGGGCCTCGCCCTCGACGCCCCTACGTCACCCTGGCAAGCCGAAGTCAGTATCGGCTTCCTGCTCGCTGGGCTGGTCGTCTCGACCGCCGCCCTCGAAGACGATCGCACCCGGCGCCGAGCCACGGGGCCAGCCAGCGCGGTGCAGCTACGCGGTGACGCCGCGCAGACGCATCCACGCCTGATGTGATCTTCCTCCCATCACGGGGTGGGGACGCCTCCGGCTGGCAATTTCGCTACCAAGCCCGCCTATGGTCCTGAAGCGTGATTTCAGGCCAGGTCCGTCGCGGCCACCGCACGGGAGCGTTGCTGATGGCAACGCTCTTCGCGGTGGTGCTTGCCGTATTCGCGATGCACGCCCTGACCACACATCACCATTCCCACAGCTGCCACGCCGCCGCGATGCCCCTCACTGACGCCGGGGACAAGACTCAGCACGCCCACACTGCCGTCGCTCCCGGTGAAGCCACCAAAACACCGGACGGCCCGGACGGCGAATCCCCCTGCGACCACGGCGGAGCCGGAGACAGCTGCCTGGCGCTGTTGGGCATTGTTGCCGCCTTGCTCGCGTTCGCCCTCAGGCGCGGGATCTCCAACCGCGTCCTCTGCGTGCTCCGCCGATGGGCAGCACCCGCGCACCGCTGGATCAGCCGCACCGGCGACCCACCGTGCCTACACCGACTTTCGATCCTGCGCTGCTGAGAGCTGCACCAACGTGACGCCGCACCACTGGTGTCGGCGCGCTTCTGCCTGCTCTCACACACCAAGATCTGAAAGGCCTTACCCGCGTGACCACCGTTCTCCAGCCCGAGCGCCACCAGACTCCCCCCTCGAGACATCGCCGCCCTGCCTTCGACAAGAAGTCGCTCCCGGCTCGCTACAGCGGCCAGATGCTCTACTTCATGGGCGCCGCCCTGATCGCCGGCGCCGTCGTCCACTACCCGATCGATCCGTCGCTGTACACGATCATCTGCGTCGTCGGCGCCTTCGTGTTCCTCCTCGGCACCATCGTCAACGAGTTCGTGCTGGCCGATGAGCGTCCGGCGCTGAGCCAGGCAGTCTCGCTGGTCGCGTTCTCCCTGCTGCTGTCCTTCGGTGTCGGCCTGGTCGGCGGCGGCATCCAGCACTTCGAGCAGTTCCCCGAGCGCAGTGCCTGGATGACCCCCATCGGCCTGCTCATGTCGTACGTCGCGTTCGTCGCCAAGGACTCCAAGGGCCGCTGGCGGCACCTCGTCAGCCCGTTCGCGGCAGGCGTCGTCGTCCTCTCGGCCCTCACCTGGCTGGGCATGAACGCCCTCGCCGGCACCATCAGCTCCGATGGCCACAGCCACGATCACGGCTCCACGACCCAGACGCCCGCAGAGCAGGACCAGCCCTCCGCAGAGCAGGACCAGACTCCCGTTGAGCAGGACCGGCCGGCCGAGGCCCCCGCGGAGCCGGCAGAGGATGGTCATACGTCCCATAGCCACTGACTCGTAGCCGTTCTCGCGGGCCTACGCGTGGACCCACGCTGGGCTCGTAGGCCACTCATGGCGCCTGCGCTTGCCGTCGGCGGGCTCGGGGATGTGGCGTGCTCCTGCGAGCGCGCAGCTCGGCGAGGCGTTCCTCCAGACGTCTCCTCGCTGGTGATCTTCCCCAGCTCGCCGCGGCGGGTGGGCCCTTGATCAAGGACATGGCCTGGTCGGCTGCCTGGCGACCGCCGGGGTGGCGGCTTCTTCCGTGGAGCGGGCCACGCGGAGACCAAGGCTTCCCGGACAGTGCGCCGATTAATGCAATGCGCCTGGGCCTGCTCATCAGCCATGAATTCCACCTGCACGCGGCGGCGGTAGCCGCCCCTCACATGTGATCGACGATCTCCCTGAGAACCCCGGAGCGACCGCCCGGTGACTGTGCTAGCCGACCTTGATCGTTCTCGCCGACAACCGCTGTACCGATGTTCAAGGCCGAGCACGGCGGCCGGCCGCCGGTCATCACCGACGACATGCTGCACACCGTGCTCCGCCGGCGGGCGAACCGGCGAGTCCGTGGAGCAGATCCAGCCCGACCTGATCATCTCCACCGGCAAGCTCAAGGGTCAGAACCCCTCCATCGCCGGCATCTGCCGGGCGATCACGCCAAGCGCGAGGCATACCCCGAAGCCGTCGATCAGGCCCACGCCGACTTCGCCGCCCTCCAGGTCGGCGAACTCCCCAGGCAGCTCATCCTGACCGAACGTCACTCTGACTACCACATCTGGTGGGTGGTGCCGGGGTCGTCCCGCCACCGGCGTATGAGGGCACCGACAGACTCATGGTCGAGGCCGAGCACGGCGGACGAAGCGGAGGAACAATGCGCACGAGATCCGCGCAGACCTCGTACAGCGGCCTGGACGGGTCGTCTCGCAGCCGGGTGCCGACACGCGCCCGTGCTGCTCTCGCCCGGCCGCGGCCACGGCACGCACCATGGGCAGGACGGGGGCGATGCCGATTCCGCCGGCGATGAACAAGTAGTCGTCCGTCAGGACAGGCGGGAACCTGTTGCGCGGCCTTTTGATCCCGGGCTGGTCTAGTACCAGTTGTTGGCCTGCCAGAACTGCCAGGCGCCGCAGGGGCCGTCGTAGCGGCTGTTCATGTAGTTCAGGCCCCACTTGATCTGGGTGGCCGGGTTGGTCGCCCAGTCGGCGCCGGCGGAGGACATCTTGGAGCCTGGCAGCGCTTGCATGAGGCCGTAGGCGTCGGATGTGGGGTTGTCTGCCTGGTAGTTCCAGCTGGACTCGCGCTCCACGATGTCGCTGAAGCACTGCCACTGGTCGGCGGGCACCATCTGGCGTGCCATCGCCTGCACCTCTGCGACGGTGTATGTGCTCTGGACCGGGAAAGAGGAGGAATCACGGGCCGAGCGGCTGACGGCCTCCTGCTGGGCCTCCTCCCGCTCCTTGGCGAGCTTCTCCGCCGCAGCCTTCTTCTCCGCAGCGTCCTTCTTGGCCGCAGCATCCTCGGCCGCCTGCCTGCGCGCAGCCTCTTCCGCGGACTTCTTCGTCGCGGCGTCCGCCGAGACGGCCTGGGCGTCGGCCTGCTGGACCAGCGAGCCGACCTGGACCTGGGCCTGCTGGCCCGCGGGTATGTCCGAGAGGAGGGTCGCGTCGGCCGCGGTCGCATCGAAGTCGTTCGACGACTGCGCGGTGTTGCCCGAGGCAATTCCCGCGACGGCGCCGACGGTGGTGACCGCGGTGGCGGACACCACGGCGAATCCCCGGATCCGGCTCACACGTTTTCCTTCCGACATCGTCCGCTTCGCGCGGGGTGACCTCGCGGGCGCGATCGCGCCTCTGCCGCTGGCCTCCGCTGCTGACAGGTCAGCAGAAGTTCCTTGGGCGGTGCGGGTGGTGGGGCTCAGGGCCTGCTGGCGGCGAAGAACGGCATGGAGTCCAACGGGACGATCTCCACGTTCTTTCCGGTACGCGGCGCGTGGATGGCCTTGCCGTTGCCGACGTACATGCCGTTGTGCTGGTTGTCGTTGTACCAGTAGATGATGTCGCCCGGCTGCAGATCGGACTTGGCCACTTTGCGGCCGACGTCGTACTGCTGCTTGACGGTGCGCGGCAGCGAGACGCCCGCCGCGCGCCATGAGGCGCCGGTCAGGCCCGAGCAGTCGTAGGAGTTGGGTCCGGTGGATCCCCACTCGTAGGGCTTGCCGAGCTGGGCGTACGCGAAGTCGAGCGCGACCTTGGCGCGGCCGCTGGCCGGGCCGTTGTAGGTGGCGGCGGAGTCGCTGGCGCCCGCGGCGGCGTCCTCGCGCTCCTGGTCGGCTTCCATCTTGGCGCGCTGGGCGGCGGTCAGGCTGTTGAGGAGCTTGCGGGCCTTGGCGAGCTTGCCCTGGACCTCGTCCTTCTTCTCCTTGGCCTTCGCTCGCGTCTCCTGCAGGTCCTGCAGCTGCTCCTGGACGGTCGCGCGTTCCTGCGCGAGTTCGCGCTGCATGTTCTGCATCGCCCGCAGGGCGTCGGCCTGTCGGCTGCTCGTGCGGTCGAGCATCTCGGCCTGGTGGAGATAGTCGTCCGGGTCGCCGGAGAGGAAGAGCTCCACGCTCGGATCGATGCCGCCGCTGCGGTACTGCGCCGCCGCCAACGGGCCTATCTTCTCGCGCAGTTCGTTGATCTCCTGCTGCTTGCGGGCCAGGCGCTCCCGCGCGCGTTCGGCTTCGCGCTGCAGCTCCTTCTGCTTCTCACGGATGCCGTTGTACTCCTCGGTGGGAGCCTCGGCCTCCTCGTAGAGCAGCTCGACTTGCTTGCGCACCTCGTCCACCGTGGGCTTGGGCGCCGCCTGGCTCTGCGTCGGCAGGAGGCTGACCGCGCCGGCCGCCATGCCGATGGTGGCTATTCGGGCGCGGCTGGGCGGCTTCGGCCTACGGTGCGTTCCCATCGTGGGCTGACTCCTTAGCGCGTCTGTGGACCGAGCGACGGGTTTTGGCCGTCGGGCCGACGCCAGTCAGCTTCGGCACTGTCCCGCGGACCCGACGCTGGGCACAGGCCCCAGCCCGCGCCCAGCGCCGTATTCATCGAGCGGGTTAGAACTTAGTAGCTTCGTAATACGCACCGCAAGTGAGACTGGGTCACACCAGCCTCACCAGTAGCGGTCAGCCGAGTCCGGGCGGGCAGGCGACCAGCAGCGGCAGCAGCGGCACCGTCAGGGCGGCCGCAGCCACGGAGCCCCACAGGGCGGGATGCGCGGTCTTGCGCGGGCCGAGGACACGCTTCAGGCGGATCAGAGCGCTCTGACCACCCGCCGCCAGGGCACCCTTCGGCGTCCGGGCCGCCGCCATCTCGTACATCGCGGTGGCCAGCGCCTCGTGGGAGTGGCTGCGCAGCGCGCGGTCGTCGGCGATCATCTCCAGCAGCAACGCCGTCTGCTCCCGGGCGTGGCGGGCCAGCGGCACCCACCGGAAGACGGAGTAGAAGGCCTCCACCGTGGCCAGGACCAGGTGGTGGCGGCCCGCGATATGGGCCTGCTCGTGCTCCAGCACGGCGCCGAGCTGCTCGGGTGTCAGATGGCGCACAGCCGCATCGCTGATCACGATCCGGGGATCGCGGCCCGGCAGACAGTAGGCGGCGGGAGTGTCGTACGGCAGGACGGTGGCGCACAGACGGGCCGAGTGCCGGCCCACCAGGTCGACGGCTTCCCGGTGTTCGCTCCGCACGCGACGGGCTCGTACGACATGGAAGGCGAAGCTCGCGACGAGGGCGATCCCGATGGCGGCCGGAACGCCGACGGCCAAACGGGCCGCGATTTCGGGATCGGGCCGACCCACTCCCACATCCAGCCCGCAGGCGTGCAGCAGGCCGACCATGCCCGCGTGCAGGTGCTCGGCCGGCATGGCCAGGCTGGCCGCGGAGAGCGCGGCCCCGAACGAGAACGAGACGGCCAGGGCATGCCACACCGCCGCCGCCAAGGCCGGCGCCCGATGCGGCCAGTCGGCGCGCAGGAGCAGGTACGGGGCAGCGAAGCCCACCGCCGCCGTGTAGCCGACAAGGGCGGGCGCGGCGTTCACGAGTCCGCCTCGGCCTGGCCCGCCTGGCGTCCCGTGTTCCGCAGGGCCTTGCGCAGGGCGGCCTGCTCCTCGTCGGACATGTTCTCCACGAAGGCGACCAGCGCGGCCCGGCGGTCCTTGCTCTCTCCCAAACCGTCCTCCATGAGCGCGGCGGCGTACGCCTCGCGGCTGCGCACCGGCGAGTACAGCCAGGCCCGGCCCTGCTTGCCACGCAGCAGCCAGCCCTTGCCGTACAGGATGTTGGTGACGGTCATCACCGTGGTGTACGCGACGGGGCGATTCCTGTTGATGTCATCGACTATCTCGCGCACCGTCGCCGGACGGTTCCACGTCCAGAGACGATCCATGATTTCCGCTTCAAGATCCCCGAGCCGCCGCATGGCCCTGACTTCCCTTCGCCACCGAATACGCAAGGCCATAGTAGTCGGCCGCAAGGGCAGTCTTTCGGGACGGAGGCGGAACCTCATACTCGGCCGGTGAGTTCGTAGCCCGCCTCGTCGATCGCCTCGCGTATCCGCGAATCGTCGAGCGGTGTGGTGGACGTCACGGTGACGCGGCCCGTGGGGACGTCGACCTGCACGTCGACGACGGTTTCGAGCGCTGAGACCTCCTGCTTCACGGCGTTCTCGGTCATGCCGGACACGTGATATTCGGTGGTCAGTAGGTCGGGCACGATGCCTCCCCTCCGGGTTGTCATACCCTGGGTGGGTATGACGTCTCCGTGTCTACTCCGGTTGGTCCCCGGGATGCAAGCGACCGCTGATCCATGCCTAGGATGAGGCCCGTGACCCGCCTCCGACAGTTCATGCGACCGCACTCGATGGTGCGGTCTTTTGGGCTGCTCGTGTGGGCTGTGCTCTTGGGGCTGCTCGGTATGCACGGGCTCGGGCCGGTTTCCGGTGCCGCCGCTGCCATGTCCGGGCATGACCGGGCGGCTGTGGTCGCGCATACGGACGTCATGGCGTCGATGCCGGGCGGATGCGATCACGGCGACGGTGGCTGTACTGGCCACACGGCCCATGCGGATCCCACGTGCGCCTCGGCGTCAGTCGGCGGGGCTCCGGCGATGGTGCCGACGCTGCTCCCTGACGTGGTGGCGTGTGCCGAACCGGGGGAGACACGTACGTCTCCTGACGGCAGCGGTCCCGACGGCGGTCGCGCCCCGCCCTCACTCTCCGAACTCCAGCTCCTGCGGATATAGAGCGGCCCGCGCGTCGCCGCATACCCACTTCTGTGGACGCGGCGAGGTGCCTCGGCATGTCCTTCGCAGATCCGAACTCAGGAGCTCAACCATGACTGCACGCCGCAAGCTCGTCCGCCGTACCGCACTCGCCGTCACCGCTGGTGCGGCCGCTCTCGTCCTGTCCGCCTGCGGCGGTGGCGGACACGACATGTCCTCGATGGGGGGCGACTCCGACTCCAGCCCTTCCGCGACCGCCTCGGCGAAGGCCGGCGACCACAACGACCAGGACATCTCCTTCGCCAAGGAGATGATCCAGCACCACCGTCAGGCCGTGGAGATGGCCGACCTGGCCGCCGACCGCGCCTCCTCGCAGGAGGTCAAGGACCTCGCCACGAAGATCAAGGGCGCGCAGGACCCGGAGATCAAGACGATGTCCGGCTGGCTCACCTCGTGGGGCGAGGAGGTCCCCGCGGACATGTCCGGCATGGAGGGCCACGACATGTCGTCCGGCATGCCCGGCATGATGAGCAGCGAGGACATGGACAAGCTGGAGAAGGCCTCCGGCGCCGAGTTCGACAAGATGTTCCTCGAGATGATGGTCAAGCACCACGAGGGCGCCGTCGAGATGGCCAACACGCAGAAGGCCGAGGGCAAGTACGGTCCCGCCGTGAAGCTCGCGGACGCCGTGATCACGGCCCAGACCGCCGAGATCGAGCAGATGAACAAGATCCTCGGCAAGAGCTGACGCAGCGACAGAAACGGTGTGGCCGACGGCGCCTGGACGCCGTCGGCCACACCGCTTTTCGGGTCTCCCAGTGCCACGGTGTGGCCGCATTGATGTCGCTCGGCCGCCACTCTGTGGCATCCATCGCCGCCGCACCGAAAGGAACCGGTCCGCCTTAGGCGGTCAGGCCCCCGCTGCAGGTTGCGCCCAGCTCGGGAGTCTGAGCACCCTGGACGTACTTGGTAAGGAACTGCTCGACCCTGGGGTCGGATGCCTTGTCGACGCTGAGCTGGGTGCCCCAAGCCGAAAGCGTGATCGTTCCGGACTGGCTGGTGTCCGGGCTCATCAGGGTGTAGGGCGTCTTGGAGACCTTGTCGCTGAGTGTCCTGATGTCGGCGTCGGTGGCCTTGTCGTTGTACGTGACCCAGACCGCTCCGTGCTCCAGTGAGTGCACGGCGTTCTCATTGGCTATGGGCTTGTTGTAGACGGTGCCGTCGCAGGTCATCCACGCCTTGTTGTGGTCGCCGCCGACGGGCGGATTCATTGGGTATTCGACGGCCGTCTTGACGTGGTTGCGGCCGAGCTTCTTCGCGTCCCAGGTCTTCTCGCCGCGTACGGGCTTCTTGGCCGCGGCGGCCTGCTGCTCCTCCTTCTCGTTTGCGCTGTTGATGGCGTAACCGCCCCAGCCGATCAGTCCTCCGACGATGAGAGTGCTGAGAGTGATGGTGATGATGCGGTTGCGGCGTTCGCGGGCGCGTTCGACCTTGCGCATCTCTTCTATCTTGGCCCTCCGCGCCTGGGAGGCCGCCTTCTTGTTGGTCTTGCTCATGACTGTGTGTTCCTCGTCCCCGCCGTGCGGCGGTGGGTGCAGGGGTGGTGGGTGGGCGAACGTCGCTCGCCGTACGCGTGAGTGCGCGGCAGGCGTGTGTCTACGTCCGTTGCACCTGGAGGACGTGGAGATTGGGAGCGCGGTCGGTCGCCGCTGTCAGCTCGGGGAGGGAGAGGGCGTCCGGCTGCCGGGGGAGATCCGGCATGCGAGGCAGAGCCATTGCCACTGGCTGGGCGGGGGTGGCGAGCACCGCGCGTACGCCGTCGACGGCTGGGCGGCAGCACACATAACCGGAAGGGCAGTCGGCGGTGTGGGCGACTGCCGACCCATGCTGATCAGTCGAGGTGTCGGCAGGCATCGCTGCGGCGGACACGGCGGTCAGGGAGGCAGTGTCGGCGTCGCTGTTGCCGGGTGCCAGGCACGCCAGGCACACCGTCAGCGCGGCGAGCAGGACAGCCAAGGCAGAGCAGAGCCCCGCAGTCCGCGTGGTCTGCCACGCCGCGCGGGTCGTCTGCTGTCTCCAGGGCTTCATTACTGGTGATATTAGGCGGTCGTTGTGGGGGAGCTACCAGGTCACGGTTGCGGCGAACACGGTCGCGGCAAGTGGGAGCCGGATGCTCGTCATGCCGGGCTGTCGTGCCGTGTGGTGTCCCGCGACGCCAGCTCGCCGCGCAGAGCCTCGATTCCCTTACGGAGGCGGATCAGCTCCTGGCGATCCGCAGCAGGGGCGGTCTGTGCCCCGTGCTTCGAGCGCATCATGAACCACATCATGGCGCCCATGACCAGCGGGCAGGCCAGCAGTGGCAGGGCATAAAGCAGTCCATCCATCGCGGGTCTCCTTCCTACTTCGACGAGGACAGGGTGACGGGACGTGGCCAGGTGGGGTGCGACGCTGCCGGCCGCCTGCTCCTGCACGGACACGAATCCGCAGTCAATCTTACTGATGTATAACTAATCCACTTAGTTTGCTAGGAGCGTGATGGGTTCTGTGTCGATCAGCCGAGGAACCGGCCCGGCCACGAGTCCGGAGGGCACCGCCGTATCGGGTTCCCGCCGAAGAGCAGGCAGGGCCTCCTGTGTCCGTAGCGCATGTCGTCGGCCGGGCCCACTGGTCCTGGGTGGCTCTGTCGTCTGCACTCCGAGGCCCTCGGCGTTCACGGCAGCGACCGCAGGCTCCCTGGACGCGGCTCTGTGCGGTGCCCCGCGCTGTGCCGGCGGTGAGGCCGAAGCCGTCATAGCCGGTGAGTCGCATCTCGTACTGCTCTGGTCGCTCAGTCGTTTCGAGAGTGCCCCGATGACAGAGCTTACGTAATCGCCACAAAAGTCTTCTCATCATCGCCCGGCATACGGCCCGCTACGCGAGCCCTGCCTGCGCCACGCGCCAGTCACACACAAGGAGAACCAGTGCTGAGTTCATCGCGCCTCGGCCCGCCCGCCGAGACCGCCCCGCCCGCGGACGCCGGGCCGGCCGGTCGCAACCGAATAGGCCGTGTCGCGCTCGTGGCGGGGACGGCGGTCGGTGTCGGCTTCGGCGGCCTGTATCTGGTGGGCCTGCTGGCATCCAGTGAGGAGGTCCCCGCAGGGACCCGGGTGAGCGGTGTGGACATCGGAGGGCTGAGCCGTTCGGAGGCGCGCGAGAAGCTGGACGGCAGCCTGGGCAGGACCTGGTCCGAGCCCATGAAGGTGCGCCTCGGCGACAGCGTCGACACCATCCACGTGTCCGGCATCTCTCTGGACAGCGAGGAGACCGTCGCCCGCGCCGCGCAGACGGGGTCCGACCCGTTCACCGTGATCGGCCGCCTCTTCACGAGCGGCGACCGCGAGGTCGAACCGGTCATCCGTGTGGATGAGGAGAAGGCCCGCGCGTCACTGGCCGAGAAGGCGAAGACGTACGACCGTAAGGCGCGGGAGGGCGAGGTCACGTTCCACGCGGGCGAGGCGGTGCCGGTGCGGCCGGTCACCGGGCGGGCCCTGGACGTGGACGGTGCGGTAGGGGCGTTGGCGTCGGCGGCACCAGGCAAGGGGAGTGACCCGGTACGGCTGCCTGTCCGTACGTCCGAACCCAAGGTCGGCGCGGAGGAGGTGAACCGCGCGATGAAGGAGTTCGCCACCCCCGCCATGTCTGCACCAGTCACGCTCGCCGTGGGCGGCCGGGAGGTCGAGATCAGCCCGGCGACCATCGGCAAGCACCTCACCATGAAGCCGGACGGAGACAACCGGCTGACACCCGCACTCGACGGCAGCGGACTCCTGACCGATCCGAAGGTGGCCAGCCCGCTCGCGC
>NZ_MUMF01000658.1 GCF_002155905.1 Streptomyces tricolor
GTGGACCGGGTGGTGGCCGGGCTGCTCACCACGATGGCCGAGGCGGGACCGCCGGCGGACCTGGTGACCCATCTGTCGGTGCCGCTCCCCCACCTGACGATCTGCGAACTGCTCGCCGTCCCCGAGGCCGACCGCGACGAGCTGCGCGCGTACACCATGCGGCTGCTGGCCACCTCTCCGGACGCCCGGCAGGACGCGGCCGACGCCAAGGCCAGCCTCCGGAAGTACTTCGCGGAACTGATCCCGGCCCGGCGGAAGGCGCCCGGCGAGGACCTGCTCAGCGCGATGGCCACGGCCGAGGTGCCGCCGGGCGAGGAGCCGCTCAGCGACGACGAACTGGCGGTCCTGGCCGTCACGCTGATCCTCAGCGGCAACGACACCGCGACCTGCCAGATCAGCAACATCGCCTATCTGCTGCTGACCCGGCCCGAGGAGCGGGCCCTGCTCGCGCGCGACCCCGGCCGGTTCCCCGGCGCGCTGGAGGAACTGCTGCGGTTCATCCCCTTCCGCAAGGGCGTGGGCATCCCGCGGATCGCGCTGGAGGACGCGGAGATCGAGGGCACCGCCATCAAGGCCGGCGACTACGTGCACGTGTCCTACCTGGCGGCCAACCGCGACCCGGCCGTGTTCCCCGACCCGCACAGGCTCGACCTCGAACGGCCGGTGCACCCGCACATGACGTTCGGCTGGGGCGGGCACCACTGCCTGGCCGCCCCGCTGGCCCGGGCGGAACTGGACAGCGCGGTCACCGGCCTGCTGACCCGCTTCCCCGACCTGCGTCTGGACGTCGACCCCGCCGACATCCAGTGGGACACCGGGACCATCCGCCGCTTCCCGCTGCGGCTGCCGGTCACCTGGTGAGGCCGGGATCCCGCCGGCGCGCCGTCAGCCGCACCGCTCGAAGAGCGCTTGGAGGTACGCCTCCAAGCGCTCCGTGAGCACCGCCGGGGTCAGGTCGTGCCTGCCGAGTTCCCGCCAGGGCACGGCGACCTTCTCCGCGTCCGGCGCGAAGGCCAGCGCGTCGAGCAGCCGCCAGTACAGGTGGTCGGCCGGCTCGTCGCCGAGCGCTCCGCCGGCCGCGAGGTAGTGCTCGGCCAGGCTCATGCCGACGCGCACCCCGTGCAGCAGGGCGAGCGCCGTGGAGCAGTGCGCCACGTCCAGGTCGGCGGGGCCCCAGGAGGTCTCCACCCAGTCCACGACACCCGTGATCCTCAGAGCGGAACCCGTGCCCGAGAAGAGCACGTTGCCCGGGTGGAAGTCGCGGTGCAGGAAGCAGGGCCGGTGTACCGGGGGCGGACGGCGGAAACATCAGGAGCGACGGATGGTCGCAGTGCTCTGCCGCCGCGTCGACCGCGCGCAGCCGAGCGGCCGGCACGTCCGTGTCCGCGAGCAGCCGGAGGATGTCCGCCTCACGGGTCAGCAGTCCCGGCGCGTGCTTGACGTAGAACGGCTTGACGAAGGAGCGCAGGACCAGGGAGTACCGCTCGCCGTCCCCCTCGACGTCGAGCCGCCGCATCCGCGAGGTCCAGCCCCCGCGCAACTGCTCCGCACCGATGATCCGGTGGCCGGGGCGCAGGCTCCGCTCCCCCCACCGGCGCGTCGCGGCCCACTCCCCGTCCCCGGCGCCCGTCCCGACCGCTCCCGTGCTCCCGTGCTCCGTCACGACGGCAGCCTGACGATCACGCGGGAGGGTCCGCCGCCTTACGGAGCCGTGACGTACGGGCGCGGCCCCGTGGTCCGGCGCCGGGGCGGTCCTAGCGTGGGTGCATGCGGGTACTGGTCACCGGCGGCGCCGGGTTCATCGGGTCTCATGTCGTCGAGGCGCTGAGCGCGCGCGGGCACGAGGCGGTCGTGTTCGACGTGCGCGCGGATCCCGGCGCGGACGTGCGCGATCCGGCGGCGGTGGCGCGGGCCGTGGCCGGCGTGGACGCCGTCTGCCATCAGGCCGCGATGGTCGGGCTCGGGGTGGGTTTCGGGGACGCGGCGGAGTACGTCTCCCGCAACGACCTGGGGACCGCCGTGCTGCTCGCCGCCATGGCCGAGGCGGGGGTACGGCATCTGGTGCTGGCCGGGTCGATGGTGGTGTACGGGGAGGGGCGGTACACGTGCCCGCGCGACGGGGTCGTACGGCCCGGGCCGCGGGCGGTCGCCGATCTGGACGCGGGGCGGTTCGAGCCGAGGTGCCCGGTGTGCGGCGCGGCGCTCGCTCCGGGGCTGGTCGGCGAGGACGCCCCGGCCGATCCGCGCAGCGTGTACGCCACGACCAAGCTCGCGCAGGAGCATCTGGCCGCCGCCTGGGCCCGGTCGACCGGCGGGTCCGCGGTGTCGCTGCGGTACCACAACGTGTACGGGCCCCGGATGCCCCGCGACACCCCGTACGCCGGTGTCGCCTCCTTCTTCCGGTCCGCGCTCGCCCGGGGTGAGGCGCCGCGGGTGTTCGAGGACGGGCGGCAGCGCCGGGACTTCGTGCACGTACGGGACGTGGCCGCGGCCAACGCCGTGGCGCTGGAGGCGGGGTCCGTCCCGGGGGTGCTCACCGCGTACAACACCGGCAGCGGTGAGCCGCACACCGTCGGGGAGATGGCCCGCGCGCTGGCCGACGCCCACGGCGGGCCCGCGCCGGTGATCACCGGGGAGTACCGGCTGGGGGACGTACGGCACATCACGGCCGACTCGGCGCGGCTGCGGGCCGAGCTGGGCTGGCGGCCAAAGGTCGGGTTCGCGGAGGGCATGCGGGAGTTCGCGGCGTCCGGGTGAGCGGGACCGGGTGTGCCGGGGACCGGCCGTGCTACTGCGCCGCGGGCAGGGTGACCTCGAAGCGGCAGCCGCCGGGGATGTTCCGTACGGTGGCCCGGCCCCGGTGGGCCTCGACGATGCCGCGCACGATGGCGAGGCCCAGGCCCGCCCCGGCCGGCGGCGTACGGGCGTGCGTGCCGCGCCAGCCGGTGTCGAAGACGCGGGGCAGGTCCTCCTCGGGGATGCCGCCGCAGCCGTCGGTCACGGACAGCACCACGCCGTCGGGCGAGCGCTCGGCGGCGACGGCGACCGTGCCGTCGGCGGGCGTCCGGCGGATGGCGTTGACCAGCAGGTTGCCCAGGACACGGCTCATCTCCTTGGCGTCGACCTCCACCGGGACCGGCTCCACCCGGTCGCCGACCAGCCGTACGCCGTGGGCGCGGGCGAGCGGGTCGGCTCCCGCGAGGGCGTCGCCGACGAGGTCGTAGAGGGAGATCCGGGACGGGGTCAGGGGGAGGGTGCCGGCATGGATGCGGGAGAGTTCGAACAGGTCGCCGACCATGTCGTTGAGACGCTCCACCTCGGTGCGGATCTGTTTCAGGTAGCGGTCGGGATCGGCGGCGACACCGTCCTCCAGCGCCTCCGACATGGCGCGCAGACCGGCGAGCGGGGTGCGCAGGTCGTGGGAGATCCATGCCACGAGTTCCCGCCGTGAGGTCTCCAGCAGCCGTTCCCGCTCCCGGGATTCGGCGAGCCTCGCGCTGGTGGCGGCCAACTCGCGGCTCAGTTCGGCCAGTTCGGCGGTGACCGGGGCCTTCGGGGCGGCGAAGTCGCCGGCCTCGCCGAACGAGCGGGCCGCCAGCGCGAGTTCGTGGCTGCGGGCGACGACCCAGCGGCCCAGGAGCAGTGCGGTGGCCAGGGAGACCACGGCGGCCATCGCGACGACGGTCGTCACCACGGTCAGGTCGTGCGGGGAGAGGAACATCGCCCAGGCGACCGCGAGGGTGCCGGCGAGCACACCGCCCACGCCGACCGCGGCGGTCACGGCGAGGGAGGCGATGAGCGAGCGGCGCCGCAGCAGCCGGAGCGCGGCGGCTCCGGCCAGGCCGGTGGCGGCGGCCCCGGCGAAGGCGTACAGGGCGATGAGCAGAAGGTCGCGCACGTCAGCCCTCCGCGTCCCGGCCGCTCGGGTCGAAGCGGTAGCCGACGCCCCACACGGTCTGGATCAGGCGCGGCCGGGCCGGGTCGTCCTCGACCTTGCCGCGCAGCCGGCGGATGTGGACCGTCACCGTGGACAGGTCGCCGAAGTCCCAGCCCCACACCTCGCGCATGAGGTCCTCCCTGCTGTACGCCCGGCCGGGGTGCCGCAGGAAGAAGGCGAGGAGGTCGAACTCGCGGAGGGTGAGGGCGAGTTCCGAGCCGTTCTTGGTGGCGCGGCGAGCGGTGGGGTCGACGGCGAGGCCGGCCGCGGCCAGCGGGCCGGTGCCCGGTCCCGGGCGCGCGCGGCGGAGCACCGACTGCACCCGCAGGACCAGTTCGCGGGGGCTGAACGGCTTGGTCACGTAGTCGTCCGCGCCGATCTCCAGCCCCAGGATGCGGTCGTCCTCGTCGCCCCGGGCGGTGAGCATGACGACGGGTACCGCGGCCCGTGCGCGCAGCCGGCGGCAGACCTCCAGGCCGTCCATGCCGGGCAGCATCAGGTCGAGCACGACCAGGTCCGGCCGGTGGGCGGCGGCTCGGGTGAGGGCGGTGGGGCCGTCGTCGGCCCGGTCCACGACGTATCCGGCGCGCTGGAGGTATCCGGCGACGACCTCGGCCACGGTCGCGTCGTCGTCGACGACCAGGACCCGGGCGGCACCGGGGGCGGCCGGGGAGGCGGGCGCGGCGGTGCCGGGTGCGGTCCCGTCGAGGGTGCCGGCTCTCGCGGGCGGGTGCGGCTGCTGCATGGTCCCAGCCTCGCACCGGGCCGTCCCGGGTGTCCTCTCGCCGGTGGGGCCCCGCTGCCGACGTCAGCGTTTCGTAAGGAGCGGCGTCCGCGTTTCGTAAGGAGCTCCGGTCCGGTATGTCCGCTTCGCGTTCGTAGGGTGAACGGCGTGACCACCTCATCACCCCTTTCACCGGCGAGCGTGGACGTGGTGCTGCCCTGCCTGGACGAGGCGGCGGCCCTGCCCTGGGTGCTCGCCCGGATCCCGGCGGGCTGGCGCGCCCTCGTGGTCGACAACGGCTCCACCGACGGCTCGGCGGACATCGCCCGCGCCCTCGGCGCGACCGTCGTCCATGAACCGCGGCGCGGTTTCGGCGCCGCCTGCCACGCCGGGCTGGCCGCCGCCACCGCCGACGTCGTCTGCTTCTGCGACTGCGACGCCTCCCTCGACCCCGGGCACCTCGTGCCCTTCGTGCGGGAGGTGCTCGACGGCGGGGCCGACCTGGTCCTGGGACGGCGGCGGGCGCGGGGCCGGCGCGTCTGGCCCGCGCACGCCCGGGCCGGAAACTACGTGCTCGCGCGGCTGCTGCGCCGCCGTACCGGGCTGCGGCTGCACGACCTCGGCCCGCTGCGCGCGGCGCGCCGGGAGCCGCTGCTCGCGCTCGGGCTCAGCGACCGGCGCAGCGGCTATCCGCTCCAGATGGTGGTGCGCGCGGCCGACGCCGGCTGGCGGATCGCCGAGCACGACGTGCCGTACCTGCCGCGCGCCGGCACCTCCAAGGTGACGGGCACCTGGCGCGGCACCTGGCAGGCGGTGCGGGACATGAGCCGGGTCCTGGCCGAACCCCCGGCCGGCGGGCGGGCCGCGTCGTGACCACGCTGCTCGTCATCGCCAAGGAACCCCTGCCGGGGCGGGTCAAGACGCGGCTCACCCCGCCGTTCAGCCCCGGGGAGGCGGCTGCGCTCGCGGAGGCGGCGCTCGCCGACACGCTGCACGCCGTGGCGGCGGCTCCCGCGACCCGGCGCGTGCTGGTGCTGGACGGGGCGCCCGGTCCGTGGCTGCCGCCCGGCTTCGAGGTCGTACCGCAGTGCGCGGGCGGTCTGGACGTGCGGCTGGCCGACGCGTTCGCGCGGTGCGCCGGTCCCGCCCTGCTCATCGGCATGGACACCCCGCAGGTGACCCCGGAGCTGCTCACCGTGGACTTCGCGGGGTACGACGCCTGCTTCGGTCCGGCGGAGGACGGCGGGTTCTGGGCGCTGGGGCTGGCCGAGCCCGATCCGGCCCTGCTGCGGGGCGTGCCCATGTCGACGCGGCGGACGGGCGCCGTCCAGCGGCGGCGGCTGCGGGACGCCGGGCTGCGGGTGCGCGAGCTGCCCCGGCTGCGGGACGTGGACACCGCGGCGGACGCGGTGGCGGTGGCCGCCCTGGCGCCGCATGGCCGGTTCGCCGCCCGGCTGGCCCGGTGCGCCGCCCGGACCGGCTCCGGGACCGGGCGGTGAGCGCGCCGCCGGCCGTCTCCTGGGCCGGGGCCGGTCCCTACGCCGCCGCGCTGCGCAGCGGGCGCGGCCCGCTGTTCCTGCGCCGTGCCGACGGCTGGCTGCTGCCGCTGGAGGTCGAGCGGTGGTGCGCGCGGGCGGACTCCGTGGACCTGGCGGTGCTGGACCGGTGCGAGGGCGCCGTGCTCGACGTCGGCTGCGGGCCGGGGCGGCTGGTGGCGGAACTCGCCGCCCGGGGCCGTACCG
>NZ_MUMF01000659.1 GCF_002155905.1 Streptomyces tricolor
CGTCCTCGTCGATCTCGCCGGAGGCGAAGCGGCGGCCGAGGACGGCGAGTGGTGCGGCGCCCGTCGGGGGCCCCGGGTCCACCGGCCGCCGGGGGCCGTGCCAGGCGGTGCGGCGCAGGACGGTGACGGCGCCGGTCACGACGGCCGCCCAGATCAGCGGGAGGAACAGGATCCACGGGCCGGGCCCGCCGGCCCCGTGCGCCAGGGTGTGCATCTCGGGTCGTCTCCCTCGTCGTCGGTTCGCGTCTTTCCGAGGCTCCCTCCGGACGAGGGTCCGGGTCGTCGTGCGGACGGCGGCAGTGCGTGTACCTCCCGGGGAGTACGGCGGTGGGGTGCGACCGGTCCCGGTGGAGGGTGACGGACCCTCCGGGACGCCACGCCCTTGTAACTACTAGTATGTACACTGAGCGCATGAGCACCTCGGAACGACTGATCGAGTCCACCCGTGAGCTGCTGTGGGAGCGCGGGTACGTGGGCACCAGCCCCAAGGCGATCCTGGAGCGGGCGGGGGCCGGCCAGGGCAGCATGTACCACCACTTCAAGGGCAAGCCCGATCTCGCCCTGGCGGCGATCCGGCGCACCGCCGAGGAACTGCGGGCCACCGCCGAGGCCGTGCTCGGCGGGCCGGGCACGCCGTACGAGCGCATCGAGGCGTATCTGCTGCGCGAGCGTGACGTGCTGCGCGGCTGCCCGGTGGGCCGGCTGACCATGGACCCGGACGTGATCGCCAGCGAGGAGCTGCGCGCGCCGGTCGACGAGACGATCGCCGCCCTCCGCGAGCGGATCGCCGGGATCGTCGAAGAGGGCAAGCGGCAGGGGCAGTTCGCACCCGGTCTGGACGGCGCGGAGGTCGCCGCAGCCGTCCTCGCGACCGTGCAGGGCGGCTACGTCCTCGCCCGCGCGTCCGGATCGCCCGCCGCCTTCGACGCCGGGGTGCGCGGTCTGCTCTCCCTGCTCGCCCCGCCGGCTCCCGGACAGGAGAACTGAGTCACGTGCACATCACCCGACGCCGCCCCGACACCCAGCAGGGCCCGGCGGAGAACTTCACCGGCACGGTCTGGCTGGACGAGATAGCCGCTCCCGCGGCCCCGTCCCGGCTGCGGATGTTCAACGTCCACTTCGCCCCCGGCGCGCACACGGCCTGGCACCGGCACCCGCACGGGCAGGTGCTGCACGTCCTGGAGGGCGAGGGGCTGGTGCAGCGCAGGGGCGGTGAGGTGCGGGAGATCCGGGCGGGCGACACGGTGTGGATCGAGCCCGGCGAGTGGCACTGGCACGGTGCCGGGCCGCGCACGTTCATGACGCACCTGGCGGTCGTGGAGGCCGCCGAGGACGGCACGACCACCGAGTGGCACACGCACGTGGCCGACTACCCCGCCTGAGAAGGGAAGCCCGAGATGCACGCGATGCAGTACGAGTTCACCCTGCCCGCCGACTACGACATGGGGATCGTCCGCTCCCGGGTCGCCCGGGTGGGACATCTGCTGGACGACTGGGACGGCCTCGGCATCAAGACGTACGTGATGCGCGAGCGCGGTGTGAACGGCTCGCCGGTGAACCAGTACGGGCCGTTCTACCTCTGGAACACCGTGGAGGGCATGAACCGCTTCCTGTGGGGCGGCGCCTTCCAGGGGCCCGTCGACGACTTCGGGCGGCCGGCGGTCCGGCAGTGGACCGGCCTGGCGTTCGAGGAGGGCACCGCGACCGCAGCCACGCCGGCGGTCGCCGTCCGTCGCCGCCGACCCGTGCCGGAGGGCGTGGAGCTGTCCTCGTTCATGGCGGACGCGGTGGCCGAGACCGCGAGGCTGGCGGCCGAGGACGGTGCGGTACTCGCGGCGGCGGCCGTGGACACGCGTGCCTGGGAGCTGGTGCACTTCTCCCTCTGGGAGCAGGACGCGCCGAAGGCCGACGGGGACGTCTTCGAGGTGCTGCACCTGTCCGCACCCGGCCGGGACCGGCTCCCGCGCGGGCGCCGGTGGTGACCCGCGTCCGCACGGTCCTCGGTGACGTCCGGCCGGCGGAGCTGGGCGTGTGCGACGCGCACGACCATCTCTTCCTGCGCAGCCCGCGGTTGCCGGGGCAGGAGCTGGACGACGTCCCGGCCGCGCGGGCCGAGCTGGCGGCCTTCCGCGCGGCGGGCGGCGCGGCCGTCGTGCAGTGGACGCCGTACGGCATGGGGCGCCGGGCGGAGGAGCTGCCGGCGCTGTCCCGGGCGACCGGCGTACGGATCGTCTGCGCCACCGGACTGCACCAGGCGGTGCACTACGAGCCGGGGTTGACGGCCCGGCTGCGGGGCGGGAAGCTCGCCGGACTGTTCGTCTCCGAACTCACCGAGGGCATCGGGACGACCGGGGTGCGGGCCGGGCTGATCAAGGTGGCCGGTGGTTTCCACGGGCTCGACGCGCACGCCCGCTGGACCATGGCGGCGGCGGCCGAGGCGCACCACGCCACCGGCGCGCCCATCGCCGTACACCTGGAGCTGGGCACCGGCGCGCTGGACGTGGTGGACCTGCTGTGCGGGGAGTTGGGGGTGCCCGGTGAGCGGGTGATCCTGGGGCATCTGAATCGCTCCCCCGACCCGGTGGTGCACCGGCAGGCCGCCGCGTCGGGCTGCTGGCTCGCCTTCGACGGGCCCTCACGCGCCCATCACGCGACCGACTGGCGGATGCCGGAGGCGGTGCGGGCCCTGGCGGAGGCGGGGTTCGGGGACCGGCTGCTGCTCGGCGGGGACACGGTGACCGCCGGGGCCCGGTCGGTCGACGGCGGGCCCGGGATGCCCCACCTGCTGCGCCGGGTGCGGCAGCGGCTGGCACAGGAGGTCGGCGCCGAGCTGGTGGAGCGGGTCCTCACGGAGCATCCGGGGCGGGCGTTCGGAACCCGCTGGACATGAGCGGGCGTTGGCCCGATCCTGTGGATCTCTGTCCCGCCGGGCGGTTCCGCCGTCGGCCGGGGTCCGGAGGATGAGAGCCGACGACCACCGACCGCTGCCCCGGAGGGACGAGAGACCATGGCCCTGGAGATGCGCGCCCGTTGCGAGCGCTGCGAGACCGCCGCGCTGCCGCCGGGCGGCCCTGCCCGCATCTGCTCGTACGAGTGCACGTTCTGCGAGGCGTGCGCGGCGGCCATGGGCCAGGTCTGCCCCAACTGCGGGGGCGAACTGGTGCCGAGGCCGCGCCGCGCGGTCCCGGCCGCAGCCAACACGGGCCGTGTGGGGGTCATCGGGGTGGGCGAGATCGGCCGGGCCCTGGTGGACGGCCTGTGCGCCGGCGCCGGGGAGCCGCCGGAGATCCTCCTGTCGCCGCGCGGGTCCCGTACGTCCGCCGAGCTGGCCGGCCGGTATCCGAACGTGCGGGTGTGCGCCGACAACCAGGACGTGGTGGACGGCTCCGACGTGGTGGTCCTCGCCGTCCGCCCGCAGGACCGCACCGAGGCCCTCGCCGGGCTCCGGGTCGGCGGCGACCGCGTCGTGGTCAGTCTGATGGCCGGGGTCGGGATCGACGAGTTGCGCCGGACGCTCGGCACCGGCGTCCCGCTGGTGCGGGCCATCCCGCTGCCCGCCGTGCGCGAACGCCGGTCCGTCACCGTGACGTACCCCGCCCACCCGGTCGTGGACGCCCTCTTCGACGGCCTCGGCGGGGCGCTGCCCGTCGCGGACGAAGCCGGCTTCGGCGTCTTCTCCGCCCTGACAGGCACGCTGACCAGCCACTACGGGTACCTGGCCACGCTCACCGCCTGGGCCGCGCGGCAGGGCGTGCCCGCCGAGGCCGCGGAGCGCTACGTCCGCGGGCTGTTCCAGGGCGTCGCACGCTCCCTGGGCGACGACAGCCGCTCGCTGCACCAGCTCGCCGGAGACCACGAGACACCGAACGGCATCAACGAGCGCATCCGCACCACATGGTTCGACTCCGCCAACGCCGAGTCCCTGACCGAGGCCCTCGACGCCCTCCTCGCCGACCTCAGGCGGTCCGGCTGACCGGCGCCCCGGTGCCAGGGCCTGACGTGCGGATCAGGTCGGATGTGGGGCACGTCGCCTCTTGGCCGACCCGGGCGGGGCGTGGTGCGTGCAGCTGCAAGGCGGAGCGGGAGTCGACGCGGGCGAGGGACGACAACGCGGCAGACGTGCGTGGCATGCCCCGCGACGCCGGCATGGTCCGAACGACAGGGCCTAGGTCCCGGACAGCGCCCCCAGCGGGTCGTCCAGGACCGGCTGCCAGGCCAGTTCGGCCGCGCCGACCAGGCTGTTGTGGTCCAGGGTGCACGGCAGGATGGGGACGCCGCCGCTCTGGCCCCACAGGCTGCGGTCGGCGACCACCGCGCGCAGCCGGCCGGGGTCGGCGTCCAGCAGGGTGCGGTGCAGGCCGCCGAGGATGATGCGGTCCGGGTTGAGGATGTTGACCAGCCCGGCCAGGCCGAGGCCGAGGCGGTCGATGAGGGCTTCGGCGGCCCTGCGCACGGCCGGATCGCCGTACTGCGTGCGCAGCAGGTCGTTGGCCTGCTGGAGCAGCGACACCTCGGGGCCGGGTTCGCGGCCCGCCTCCACCAGCAGGGCCAGCGGATCCGCCTCGACGTCCAGGCAGCCGCGGCTGCCGCAGTGGCAGGGGCGGCCCTCCGGGTTGACCGTGAGGTGGCCCACCTCCAGCGCGAGACCCGAGCTGCCGGTGTGCAGACGGCCGTCCAGGACGAGCGCGCCGCCGACGCCCCGGTGCCCGGTGGCCACGCACAGCAGGTCCCGCGCGCCCCGGCCGGCGCCGTGCCGGTGTTCGGCGAGCGCGGCGAGGTTGACGTCGTTGCCGGCGAACGCGGGTCCGCCGATGCCGGCGGCGCGCACGCACTCCGCGAAAATCTCCCGGACGGGCGCGCCGACCGGCCAGGCCAGGTGCAGGGGGTTGAGGGCCAGGCCGGCGGGTTCGGCGACCGCGGAGGGGACGGCGAGTCCGGCGCCGACACAGCGCCGGCCGGTGGTGCGCAGCAGTTCCGCGCCCGCCTCGACCACCGAGCCGAGCACCTTCGCCGGGTCGGCGTCGACGGTCTCGCAGCCGGGCGCGGTCGCCACGATCCGCCCGCCGAGGCCGACCAGCGCGGCCCGGAAGCCGTCGGCGTGGATCTGCGCCGCGAGGGCGACGGGACCGTCCTCGGCGACCGCCAGCCGGTGCGAGGGCCGCCCCTGGGAGCCGGCCGCCGAGCCGGGACGGGCGTCCACCCGGATCAGGCCCAGCGCCTCCAGCTCGGCGGCCACCGCGCCGGCCGTCGCCCGGGTGACGCCGAGTTCGGCGGTGAGCACGGCCCGGGTCGGCGCCCGCCCGGTGTGCACCAGCTCCAGCGCGGGCCCGAGCGCTCCGCGCCCCCGGTCCAGCCGCGCCCTCGAGGTGGTCCTCTCCCCCGCTGTCCGGGGATCCGCCTTGCCGTTCATGAGGGCGAGTCTCCCATGATCCGTGCCCGGGACGGCCCGCGCCGCCGGCTACCGGCCGCTCACCCGCAGGGTGATGTTCAGCCGTCCGGCCAGGCCCAGCCAGGGCGGTGCCGTGCCCGGGCGGACGCGGGGCACGCCGTGGTAGGCGAGCCGGGCGGGGCCGCCGAAGACGAACAGGTCGCCGCTGCGCAGCTCGACGTCGGTGTACGGCTTGGCGCGGGTCTCGCTGTTCCCGAAGCGGAACACGCAGGTGTCGCCGAGACTCAGCGAGACCACCGGGGCGTCCGCCCGCTCGTCGGCGTCGCGGTGCATGCCCATGCGGGCGTCGCCGTCGTAGAAGTTGATCAGCGCGATGTCGTACGGGGTGTCCGGTACGGCGTCCGGGCCGAGCGCGTCGGTCACCGCGCGGCGGCCCAGCTCGCCGAGCCAGTCCGGGAAGGGCTTCACCGGGCTGCCGTCGCCGTCGACGACGGTGCGGGCGTAGCCGTACGGGTACCAGTGCCAGCCCAGGCAGACCTGGCGGGCGGTCATGGTGCCACCGCCCGGGGTGCGGACCGTGCGCAGCCCGGCGGGCGGGCGGGCCCAGTCCCGGCAGGCGGCGAGCAGGGCGCGCTGCCGCTCGGCGTCCAGCCAGTCCACGACGTGCACGGCGCCCGGCGCGACCTCCGCGCGCTCCCGCGGGAACAGCTCGTCCTCCATGCCCCCATCCTGCCCCACGGCCTCTGATCTGCGGTTCCGCTAGCCTGGACGCACGATGAGCGACCGTATGACGACACCGTGGGGCGAGGTCGAGCTGACCCGCTTCCCCGAGGATCCCCGCGACCGGCTGCGTGCCTGGGACGCCTCCGACGCGTACCTGCTGCGCCACCTCGCCGAGGAGAAGGTGCCGCTCACGGGCACGGTCGTGGTGCTCGGGGACCGTTGGGGCGCGCTGGTCACCGCGCTCGCGGAGCATCGGCCGGCGCAGATCACCGACTCCTTCCTCGGCCAGGAGGCGACCCGGGCGAACCTGGCGCGGGCCGGGGTGGAGCCGGGTGCGGTCCGGCTGCTCACCACGCAGGATCCGCCGCCGGAGCGGGTGGACGTGCTGCTGGTGCGGGTGCCGAAGAGCCTGGCGCTGCTGGAGGACCAGCTGCTGCGGCTGGCGCCCGCCGTGCACGCGGACACGGTCGTGGTCGGCACCGGGATGGTGAAGGAGATCCACACCTCGACGCTCCAGCTGTTCGAGCGGATCCTCGGTCCGACCCGGACCTCGCTGGCCCGGCAGAAGGCCCGGCTGATCTTCTGCACCCCGGACCCGGCGCTGGAGCGGCCCGCGAACCCGTGGCCGTACAGCTACGCCCTGCCGGACGACGTCGGCGCGGTGTCGGGGCGCACGGTCGTGAACCACGCGGGCGTGTTCTGCGCCGACCGGCTGGACATCGGCACCCGCTTCTTCCTGCGGCACCTGCCGGGTCCGGGCGCCGGGCGCGTGGTGGACCTCGGCTGCGGCAACGGCGTGGTCGGTACGGCGGTGGCGCTGGCCGATCCGACGGCCGAGGTGCTGTTCGTGGACGAGTCGTTCCAGGCGGTGGCCTCGGCGGAGGCGACGTACAAGGCGAACGGGGTGCCGGGGCACGCCGAGTTCCGGGTCGGGGACGGGCTGGCGGGGGTGGCGCCCGGCAGTGTGGACCTGGTGCTGAACAACCCGCCGTTCCACTCCCACCAGGCGACCACGGACGCGACGGCGTGGCGGATGTTCACGGGGGCGCTGCGCTCGCTGCGGCCGGGGGGTGAGCTGTGGGTGATCGGGAATCGGCACCTGGGGTACCACGTGAAGCTGAGGCGCCTGTTCGGGAACAGCCGGCTGGTGGCGTCGGACCCGAAGTTCGTGGTGCTGCGGGCGGTCAAGCGGGGCTAGGCGGCCGGTCCCCCGGCGCGGCGGACGGCTCCTCGGGCGCCGGCCGGCCCCCGCTCCCGGACAGCACCCCGATGATGCGCCGTACCTCGGCCGCCATCGCCTCGCGTCCCACGCTGAGGTAGGTGCGCGAGTCGACGGCCTCGGGGCGGGCGGCGAGGAAGTCCCTGATCGCGCCGGTCATGGCCGCGTTGAGCGCGGTGCCGACGTTGACCTTGGCGATGCCGTCGCCGACGGCCGCGACCAGCCCCTCGTCCGGCACTCCGGAGGAGCCGTGCAGGACGAGCGGTACGGTCAGCGCGCCGGACAGCCGCTTCAGCAGGCCGAGGTCGAGGACGGCGGTGCGGGTGGTCATGGCGTGCACGCTGCCGATGGCGACGGCCAGGGCGTCGACGCCGGTGCCGGTCACGAAGTCCCGTGCCCGGTCGGGGTCGGTGCGGGCGCCGGGCGCGTGCGCGTCCAGCGGGGGCCGGCCGTCCTTGCCTCCGATCTGCCCCAACTCCGCCTCGATCCAGAGCCCTTGGCCGTGCGCCCAGTCGGCCGCGGCGCGGGTCGCGGCGAGGTTGTCGGCGTACGGCAGGCGGGCCGCGTCGTACATCACCGAGCTGAACCCGGCGCCGGCGGCCTGGCGCAGCAGGTCGTCGCTCTGCACATGGTCGAGGTGCAGCGCGACGGGTACGGTGGCGCGTTCGGCGGCGGCCACGGCGGCGCGGGCCAGCGGCAGCAGCCGTCCGTAGCGGAACTTGACGGCGTTCTCGCTGACCTGGAGGACCACGGGGGATCCGGCGGACTCGGCGCCGGCGACGACGGCCTCGATGTGTTCCAGGGTGATGACGTTGAACGCGGCGACGGCGGAACGGGCGGCGGCGGCCCGGGTGACCAGCTCGCCGGTGGACGCGAGGGGCACGTGAGGTGTCCTTCCGGGACGGGGCCGGCGGTTCAGGGGGCGAGGATCACCGAGCGGGTGAGGTGCCGCGGCTGGTCGGGGTCGAGCCCCCGGGCGGCGGCGACGGCGACCGCGAGGCGCTGTATCCGGACGAGTTCGGCGAGCGGGTCGAGTGCTCCCTCGATCCACAGCGCGCCGGTGGCGCGGACCTGTTCGGCGAGTCCGTCGGGTGCCGTGCCGAGCATCCAGGTGGCCGTGCCCGCGGTGGTGACGCTGATCGGGCCGTGCCGGTACTCCATCGCCGGGTAGGCCTCGGTCCAGGAGCGGGAGGCCTCGCGCATCTTCAGTCCGGCCTCCTGGGCGAGACCGACGCTCCAGCCGCGCCCGAGGAAGGTGAACTGCGTGCAGTCCACGAGTCCTTCGGGCAAGGGAGCGGCGAGGGCGGTGCGCGCGTCGGCGACGACGGCGTCGCTGTGCAGGCCGAGGTGGGCGCGCAGGAGGGTGAGCGCGGTGGTCGCGAACCGGGTCTGGACGACGGATCGTTCGTCGGCGAAGTCCAGGACGACGAGGTCGTCGGCGGCCGTCCGGACGGGGGTGTCCGGGTCGGCGGTGACGGCGGTGGTGCGTGTCCGCCCGGTGAGCCCGCCCAGCAGGTCCAGCACCTCGGTGGTGGTGCCGGACCGGGTGAGGGCGAGGACCCGGTCGTACGACCGCCCGTGCGGGAACTCGGAGGCGGCGAACGCGTCGGTCTCGCCCTGCCCGGCGCCCTCCCGCAGGGCGGCCACCGCCTGGGCCATGAAGTACGAGGTGCCGCACCCCACGACGGCGACCCGCTCCCCCGGTTCCGGCAGTGCGCTCCGGTGCCGGTCCGCCTGCTCGGCCGCCCGTATCCAGCACTCGGGCTGGCTGTTCAGCTCGTTCTCGACATGGGTCACGGCCCACACCCTCCCCTAGCTGATCGTTCCTGCAAGATATAGCGAGCTTTCGAGCACAATCAAGCATTCGAGCGCGGGGTCCGGGTGCGCTAGGGTCGCCGGAAGATCGAAGGACGATCGGCGTACGACCGCACGGACGGCCGGAGGCGACGATCGGGGAAGGGAGGCCGCGGATGTCCCGGGACGCCCGCTGGAAGGCGCTGCTGGAACTGCTCGTCGAGCGCGGCCGGCTGGAGGTCGAGGAGGCGGCGGCCGAGCTGGCGGTGTCGGCGGCCACGATCCGCCGCGACTTCGACCAGCTCGCCGAGCAGCAGATGCTGGTCCGCACCCGGGGCGGGGCGGTGGTGCACGGGGTGTCGTACGAACTCCCGCTGCGCTACAAGACGGCCCGGCGCGCCTCGGAGAAGCAGCGCATCGCCAAGGCCGTGGCCGAACTGGTCGCCCCCGGCGAGGCGGTGGGCCTGACCGGTGGCACGACCACCACGGAGGTGGCCCGCGCGCTGGCGGTG
>NZ_MUMF01000660.1 GCF_002155905.1 Streptomyces tricolor
CAGAAAGGCGCCCCATGTTCGACGACCTCGACGTCCGCGCCCTGTCCCGTCGCCCCGGAGTCAAGTGGAGCCGAGCCGAGCCGGACGTTCTTCCGGCGTGGGTCGCGGAGATGGACTTCCCGCCCCCGCCCCCGGTGCGCGAGGCCCTGATCCGGTGCGTGGACGAGGACCTCGGCTACCCCGCCTGGGACGGACGGCGCGCCGGGAACCCGCTGCGGCCCGCCTTCGCCGAGCGCATGCGCGCACGCCACGGCTGGGTGCTCGACCCGGCACACGTACGGGAGTTCACCGACATCAACCAGGGCCTGCAGGCGGTACTGAACGTCGTGACATGGCCGGGCGACGGAGTCGTGGTGCACACCCCGACCTACCCGCCGTTCCTGGAGACCATCGCGAGCATGGGGCGGCGCCGCCACCCGGTGCCGTACACGCCGGACGGCGACAGCTGGACGTTCGACGCCGACCGGCTCGACCGGGAGCTGCGCGAGCGGCCCGCCCGGGTGCTGCTGCTGGTCAACCCGCACAATCCGACGGGACGGGCGCTGCGGCGCGAGGAACTTCAGGCGCTGGCGGATCTCGCGCTCCGGCACGGCCTGCTGGTCGTCTCGGACGAGATCCACTCCGATCTCGTCCACGGCCCGCACCGGCACATCCCGTTCGCCTCCCTCTCGGCCGAGGCGGCCGCGCGCACGGTGACCCTGACCTCGGCCACGAAGGCGTTCAACGTGCCGGGCGTGCGCTGCGCCGTCGCCCATGTCGGTGCCGCCGAGGTGCGCGAGGCGCTGGCGCACCCCAGCCATCTGTACGGCGAACCGAACACCTTCGGCGTCGCGGCCACCCTGGCCGCCTGGCGGGACGGGGACGCGTGGCTGGCGGAGCTGAAGCAGGTCCTGGCGCGCAACGCCGCCCTGGTGCGCGAGGAACTCCCGCCCGGCGTGCGCTACCGGGTCCCGGAGGCGACGTTCCTCGCCTGGCTGGACTGCCGCGCTCTGCGCCTGGACACCGACCCGCACACCTTCTTCCTCAAGAACGCCCGGGTCCTGCTCAACGACGGCCGCTCGTTCGGCACCGAAGGCGAGGGCTTCGTACGGCTCAACTTCGGTACGTCCCGGAGCATTCTGCACGACATCCTGCGCCGGATGCGGACGTCCCTGGACTGAGGGCCGGATGCCTCGCCGGCGGCCTCGGTCGGTCACAGGTGCTTCGTACCGGGCGGGGGTATCTTTCCCAGGGGAACGCGCCGCGGGTGCGGGGCAGCCCTCGGCCGAGGGAAGGGAGAACCACGTCATGGCGGCGCAGAAGCAACACAAGGACGACGTGATGATGCGGCTCCGTCGCATCGAGGGGCAGGTGCGCGGCCTGCAGCGCCTGGTGGCCGAGGACACGTACTGCATCGACATCCTCACCCAGGTCTCCGCGGTGACCCGCGCGTTGCAGTCGTTCGCCCTGCAGATGCTCGACGAGCACATGGCCACCTGCGTGAGCCGCGCGGTCGCCGAGGGCGGCGAGGAACGGGAGCGGAAGCTGAAGGAGGCGTCCGACGCGATCGCCCGCCTGGTGCGCTCGTAACGGCGGTTCCGCCGCGAACCACACCGCCCCGAAGGGCAGCGGACCACACCTCCTCGACCGGGCAGCGGACCACACCTCCCCGACGGGCAACCGACCGCACCTCCCCGACGGCCAGGGGAGCGCGCGGGCCGGACAGCCCGGACCGGTGCCCGTCATGCCCTCAATCGCCCCGCCCCGCACAGGGGTTGTCCTGACAATCCCTCCGCCCCTAGGGTCGTGCGCTACGGGAGCAAGCGCTTTCCACGGCTGCTTCCGTCCTGCCGAACTCCGAGGAGCGCCGCATGTCCCTGCCCGCAGCCCGCAGCCGGGTCGCCGTCATCGGTACCGGTGCCATCGTCACCGGCAGCCACCTGCCCGCGCTCAGAGCCCATGCCGAGCGGGTCGAACTCGTCGCCGCCGTCGACGTGGACCGGGGCCGGCTGGACGCCTTCCGGGAGCTCGCGGGCGCGCAGGTCGCCGCGTACACCTCGACCGACGCCATGCTGGACGCCGTACGCCCGGACCTGGTGCTGATCGGCACCCCGCCGGCGCTGCACCGGGAGCAGACCGTGGCCGCCCTCAAGGCGGGCGCCTGGGTGCTGTGCGAGAAGCCGCTGTGCCTGTCGCCGGCCGAACTCGACGACATCACCGCCGCGGAGGACGCGTCCGGCGCCTACGCCTCGGTGATCTTCCAGCACCGCTACGGCTCCGGTGCCGTCCACGCCCGCGACCTGATCAGCCGCGGCGAGCTGGGCGCCCCGCTGGTGGCGCACTGCCAGACCACCTGGCACCGGGACGCCGCGTACTACGCCCTGCCGTGGCGCGGCCGGTGGGCCACCGAGGGCGGCGGGCCCACCATGGGGCACGGCATCCACCAGTACGACCTGCTGCTGCATCTGCTCGGCGAATGGGAGGAGATACGGGCCATGGCGGCCCGGCTGGTCCACGACATCGAGAGCGAGGACGTCTCCACCGCCCTGGTCCGCTTCCGCTGCGGAGCCCTCGCCACCGTCGTCAACAGCGTGCTCTCGCCGGACGAGGTGAGCCGCATCCGCATCGACTGCGCCGACGCGACGGTGGAGCTGACCCACCTGTACGGGCACGGCAACGGCGACTGGGTCTACACGCCGGCCCCGCAGGTCCGGCCCGAGCGCGCCGCCGCCTGGCGCACCCCCGGCGAGGACGTCCCCAGCTCGCACGCCGCCCAGCTCGGCCACCTCCTCGACGCCTACGACCGCGGCGTCCGGCCCCCCGGCAGCGGCCAGGACGCCCGCGCCGCCCTGGAGTTCGCCGCCGCCCTGTACAAGGCGGCGTTCACCGGGCAGCCGGTGCGCGCGGGCGAGATCGGCCCCGGCGACCCCTACTACACGGCCATGCACGGAGGCCACCCCGACTGGGCCCCGAAGGAGCGCGCATGACCATCCGCGTCCGCCATCTCCACGGCGAGCACCTCGCGGTCGAGGCATCGAACGGGACCGAGATCTTCCGCTACGTCTACCGCCCCGACCCCGACCCCTTCGAGTCCCGCAAGCCGTACGCCCACCCCGTCCGCACCCTGGCCCGCCGCACGGTGACCGGCTACCGGCC
>NZ_MUMF01000661.1 GCF_002155905.1 Streptomyces tricolor
GTCGGGGGTACTTGTCCCGCCAGCGCTGGGGGGAGCCCGGTGCGGGGGCGGGGCCCGTCTGGCAGGTGGGGCACCAGTAGGTGGGGCGTTCCTGGGAGCCGTCGCCCTGGTCCGCCACCCGCACGGGGGTGTGGCAGCGCAGGCACGGGCGGGGTGCGCGGCCGTAGACGAACAGGTCGTGCCGGTGCAGGCCGGTGGTCTGCCGGACCGGGCGGTCACGGTTCGCCTCCAGGAGCCGCTTGGCCAGACCGGGCAGCTTCTCCGCACGGTCCGCGGGGAGCGCGCCGGCCGGCAGCCAGGGGGTCACACCGAGCAGAAAGCACAGTTCGCTCTTGTAGACGTTGCCGATGCCGGCCAGATTGCGCTGGTCCAGCAGGGCCTCGCCGAGCTGCCGGGCGGGGTCCGCGAGGAGGTTGGCCAGAGCGCGCTCAGGGTCCCAGTCCGGACCGAGCAGGTCGGGGCCCAGGTGGCCGACGACCTGCTCCTCCTCGGTCGTGCGAAGCAGCTCAAGGACCTGCAGGCGGTAGCCGACGGCCGTACGGTCGGTGGTGCTGAGCACCGCCCGGATCTGGTGCGCCGGCCCGCCCCGCCAGCGCTCGCCCGCGCCGAACACCTTCCACGTGCCCTCCATGCGCAGGTGGGTGTGCAGGGTCAGGCCGCCCTCGAACCGGGTGAGCAGGTGCTTGCCGCGCGGAATCGTGTTCAGCACCCTGCGGCCGGTGAGGTCGACCGTCGCGTACTTGGGCACGCGGAAGTCGCTGCGGGTCAGCGGCTTGCCCGCGAGGGCCTCGTGCAGCCGCCGCGCGGCCTGCCAGACCGTGTCACCTTCGGGCATGCGTCAAGGGTGCCACGGGTGCCTCGCGGGGTGGGGCGGGCGGAGGCCCGCGGCCGTGCCGGTCATGCTCTGAGCCGCAGGCCGCGCGGCGTCGCGACGAACCCCGCCGCCTCCAGGAGCGTGCCTATGGGGGAGGTCAGAGCCTGGGTGCCGTTGATCCGCTCGACCGTGACCGTGCCGAGCGAGCCGGCCCGGGCCGCCGCGGCGAGCGCCTCGGCCGCCATGCGCAGGCGGGGATCGTCCGCGGGTGCGGTGTCCGGGGCGGCGGGCCAGGCCAGCAGCGTCTTGCCGCCGCGCTCCATGTACAGCGTCAGCTCGCCCTCCACCAGGACGACCAGCGAACCCGCCTTGCGGCCCGGCTTGTGCCCGGCTCCGGTCGGCGGCTCCGGCCAGGCGAGCGCGGAGCCGTAGGCGTTCGCGGGGTCGGCGGCGGCGAGGACCACGGCGCGGGGGTCGGGTGCCGGGGCGCCCGCACGGCCGGTGCCGTAGCCGCGGTGCGGGGTCGTGCCGTAGGCGGCCGGACCGTAGGAGGCCGGGCCATAGGGGGCGGACGAGCCGGAGCGGGCGGGGCTGCCGCCGCGGGGGCCGCCGTAGCCGGGGGAGGCGAACGGGTCGGCGAGGTCGCGGGACGCGGCGTGGCCGCCGTCGGCGCGGTGGTCCTCCGGTGGCCAGGTGAAGTCACCGTCCAGGCCGGGGTGGTCCAGACCGCCGTCGGCCGTGTCGTGACCGCCGGGGGAGGTGTGGCCGTGCGGGGTGCCGTAGATGTCGTCGCTGCCGGCCGTGCCGCCTGTACCGTCTGTGCCGTCTGTGCCGTCGAACGGGTTCGGGAAGCCCGGCTCGGCGAAGCCGTTCGCGGCGCCCGGAGTGCCGAAGCCGTAAGCGGTGTCCGGGGGGCCGAAGCCTCCCCGGCCGGACGGGGCGGGCAGGCCCTCGGTCCGCTCCCGGGCGTTCGCCACCGCGCGGAGCCGGTCCACCGCGCCGTCCATCGCGAACTGGGCCGCGCCCAGTCCCTCGACCACGTAACCGCGCCGGGCCTGGCCGCTCTCCTCGAAGACCGACAGCACCCGGTACACCGCGGAGAAGCCGCCCTCGACACCCTCCGCGGCGACCGCGCCCCGGGTGACCACACCGTGCCGGTCCAGGAGCGTGCGGGCCAGGGCGTGCGCCCGCACGGTGGTGTCCGGCTCGGCCGCCGGCAGCAGTGACCAGCGGCCGGCCACGGTGGGCGGACCGGTGCGCGAGGCGGTGCGCGCGGCGGCCGTCAGGGAACCGTAGCGCCCGCGCGGGACGGCACGCTTGGCGCGGTGCGCGGTCGAGCCCGCCGTACGACCCGATCCCAGAAGGGCGCGCATCGGCGCCAGCGTGTCATTGGTGAGCCGGCCCGACCAGGCCAGGTCCCACAGCGCGTCGGCGAGTTGGGGGTCGGTGACGTCGGGGTGCGTGGTGGCGCGGATCTGGTCGGCGATCTGCCGGAAGAACAGGCCGTAACCGCCGGACAGGGTGTCCAGGACGGACTGGTGCAGCGCGGTCAGCTCCAGCGGATGGGGAGCCGGGAGCAGCAGCGGAGCCGCGTCCGCCAGATACAGGGAGACCCAGCCGTCCTTGCCGGGCAGGGCGCCCGCGCCGGCCCACACCACCTCACCGGCGGCGGTCAGTTCGTCCAGCATCGAGGGCGTGTAGTTCGCCACGCGGGAGGGCAGGACCAGCTTCTCCAGCGCGGAGGCCGGCACCGAGGCACCCTGCAACTGCTCGATCGCGCGCACCAGTCCGTCGATGCCCCGCAGACCGTGGCCCCTGCCGATGTGCTGCCACTGCGGCAGGAACTGGGCGAGCGCGGCGGGCGGCACAGGCTCCAGCTCATGCCGCAGGGCTGCCAGGGAGCGGCGGCGCAGCCGGCGCAGTACGGCCGCGTCGCACCACTCCTGGCCGATGCCCGCCGGGTGGAACTCGCCCTGCACGACCCGGCCGGCCGCGGCCAGCCGCTGCAGGGCGCCCTCGGTGACCGCGACCCCCAGACCGAACCGCGCCGCCGCGGTGGCCGAGGTGAACGGGCCGTGCGTACGGGCGTACCGCGCGAGGAGGTCGCCCAGCGGGTCCTTGACCGGCTCGGTGAACGCCTCGGGGACACCGACCGGCAGCGCCGTGCCGAGCGCGTCGCGCAGCCGGCCCGCGTCCTCGACGGCCGCCCAGTGGTCGGCGCCCGCGATCCGCACCTTGATGGCCCGGCGGGCCCCGGCCAGCTCCCGCGCCCACTGCGCGTCCGCGCCCCGCGCGACCAGCTCGGCGTCGGTCAGCGGGCCGAGCAGCCGGAGCACGTCGGCGACGCTCTCCACGTCCTTGACGCGGCGGTCCTCGGTGAGCCACTGCAGCTCGCGCTCCAGCTCGGTCAGCACCTCCGCGTCCAGCAGTTCGCGCAGCTCCGCCTGGCCCAGCAGCTCGGCCAGCAGCCGCGAGTCCAGGGACAGCGCGGCGGCGCGCCGCTCGGCCAGCGGGGAGTCGCCCTCGTACAGGAACTGGGCGACGTACCCGAAGAGCAGGGAGCGGGCGAACGGGGACGGCTCCGGGGTGGTGACCTCGACCAGGCGCACCTTGCGGGACTCGATGTCCCCCATCAGCTCGACGAGACCGGGGACGTCGAAGACGTCCTGGAGGCATTCGCGGACCGCCTCCAGGACGATCGGGAACGAGCCGAACTCGCTCGCCACCTGGAGCAGCTGGGCCGCTCGCTGGCGCTGCTGCCACAGCGGGGTGCGCTTGCCGGGGTTGCGGCGCGGCAGCAGCAGCGCGCGGGCGGCGCACTCACGGAACCGGGAGGCGAACAGCGCCGAGCCGCCGACCTGGTCGGTGACGATCTGATCGACCTCGCCCTTGTCGAAGGCGACGTCGGCCACGCCGACCGGGGCCTGCTCGCTGTCGTACTCGGTGCCGGCCTTCACCGGCTCCTGGTCGAGCAGGTCCAGGCCCATCAGATCGGCGTCGGGCAGCCGCAGCACGATGCCGTCGTCCGCGTGCATGACCTGCGCGTCCATGCCGTACCGCTCCGACAGGCGGGCGCCGAGGGCGAGCGCCCACGGGGCGTGGACCTGTGCGCCGAACGGGGAGTGGACGACGACCCGCCAGTCGCCCAGCTCGTCCCGGAACCGCTCGACCACGATGGTGCGGTCGTCCGGGATGTGGCCGCAGGCCTCCCGCTGCTCGTCCAGGTACGACAGCACGTTGTCCGTCGCCCACGCGTCCAGGCCCGCGGCCAGCAGCCGCAGCCGCGCGTCGTCCCTGGCCAGCGAGCCGACCTCGCGCAGGAACGCGCCCACCGCACGGCCCAGTTCCAGCGGGCGGCCCAGCTGGTCGCCCTTCCAGAAGGGCAGCCGGCCCGGCACGCCCGGCGCGGGCGAGACCAGGACGCGGTCGCGCGTGATGTCCTCGATCCGCCACGAACTCGTGCCCAGCGTGAAGACATCGCCCACGCGGGACTCGTAGACCATCTCCTCGTCCAGCTCGCCGACCCGGCCGCCGCCCTTCTTGGGGTCGGAACCGGCGAGGAAGACCCCGAACAGACCGCGGTCCGGGATGGTGCCGCCGGAGGTGACGGCCAGGCGCTGGGCGCCGGGGCGGCCGGTGACCGTGCCGGCCACGCGGTCCCACACCACGCGCGGGCGCAGCTCCGCGAACGCGTCCGACGGGTAGCGGCCCGCCAGCATGTCCAGGACCGCCGTGAACGCCGACTCGGGCAGCGAGGCGAACGGGGCGGCGCGGCGGACCACGGCGAGCAGGTCGTCGAACTGCCAGGTGTCGAGCGCCGTCATGGCGACCAGCTGCTGCGCCAGCACGTCCAAGGGGTTGGCGGGCACCCTCAGCGACTCGATCGCGCCCGAGCGCATCCGCTCGGTGACCACGGCCGCCTGGACCAGATCGCCCCGGTACTTCGGGAAGACGACACCGGTGGAGACGGCGCCGACCTGGTGTCCCGCGCGGCCCACCCGCTGCAGGCCCGAGGCCACCGAGGGCGGGGACTCGACCTGGACGACGAGATCCACGGCACCCATGTCGATGCCGAGTTCGAGGCTGGAGGTGGCGACCACCGCGGGCAGCCGGCCGGCCTTCAGGTCCTCCTCCACCAGGGCGCGCTGCTCCTTGGAGACCGAGCCGTGGTGCGCGCGGGCGATCACCGGGGGCGCCCCCTGGGCCGCGCCCGAGCCGCCCATCAGCTGGGCGGGGGAGTGGTGCTCCTCCAGGGTCTCGCCGGTCGCGCGCTCGTACGCGATCTCGTTGAGCCGGTTGCACAGCCGCTCCGCCAGGCGGCGGGAGTTGGCGAAGACGATCGTGGACCGGTGGGCCTGGACCAGGTCGGCGA
>NZ_MUMF01000662.1 GCF_002155905.1 Streptomyces tricolor
ACCCGGCCGTGCGCGCCGCCGGGCTCGACCCCGTCGGGGCGCACGCCGACGCCGGCCCGGTCCGGCTCGCCGTCGTGGAGCCGACCGCCCGACGGCTCGCCCTGGCCCGGCGCGCGGTCGCCAAGGGCCGCCCCTGGCACGGCCGCAACGACGTGTGGTTCCGGCCGGGCCCGCTGCTCGGCCGGGCCGGCGGCAAGGTGGCGTTCGTCTTCCCGGGCCTGGAGGCCGAGTTCACCCCCCGCACCGACGACATCGCCGCCCACTTCGGCCTGCCCCCGGTCGCCGGCACCGGCCAGGACGTCCGGGTAGGCGACATCGGCCGGCACGGCTTCGGGGTCGTCGGCGTGGGCCGCCTGCTGGACCAGGCGCTGCGCCGCATGGGCGTCGTACCGGACGCGGTCGCCGGGCACAGCGTCGGTGAATGGACGGCCATGGCCGCGGCCGGGCTCTACGCGGCGGCCGACGTCGACGCCTTCATGGCCGGGTTCGACCCGGACTCGCTCACCGTCCCCGGCCTCGTCTTCGCCGCCGTCGGCACTTCCGCCGCCCGCGTCCGCGCGGCGCTGGCCGGACCCCGGGCGGACTCGGGAATCGTCCTCTCCCACGACAACGCGCCCCGCCAGTCCATGGTCTGCGGTCCCGGCCCGGCCGTCGCGGAGTTCGTCCGCGTACTGCGCGGCGAGGGCGTGCTCTGCCAGGTGCTGCCCTTCCGGTCCGGCTTCCACACCCCGATGCTCGAACCGTTCCTCGCACCCATCAGGCAGGCCGCCGACGGCTTCCGGCTCCACCCGCCCACCGTGCCGGTGTGGTCCGGGACGACCGCGGCACCCTTTCCCCGGGACGAGGCGGCGGTCCGGGAACTGTTCGTCCGGCACCTGCTGGAGCCCGTCCGGTTCCGCGAGCTGACCGAGGCCCTGTACGCCGCCGGCCACCGCGTCCTCGTGCAGACCGGCCCCGGCCGGCTGCCCTCGCTGATCGGCGACACCCTCGGCGACCGCGACCACCTGGCCGTGGCCGCCAACTCGCCCCACCACAGCGGCCTGGCCCAGCTCCGGCGGGTGGCCGCCGCGTTGTGGACGGCGGGGGCGGCCGTCGCGCCGAGCGCACCGCCCCGGGCCCCGGCGGCCCGGCCGGCCGG
>NZ_MUMF01000663.1 GCF_002155905.1 Streptomyces tricolor
GTGGCGCGGGCGCTGGCCGACGGCGACACCGAGCGGGCCCGGGACCGGGTGGAGCGGGATCTCGCGCTGGCCGGCTGCCTGGTGCTGCTCGGTACGGCCGCGATCGTCGCCTGTGCCCCGCAGCTGATCGAGCTGCTGTTCCAGCGCGGCGCGTTCACGGCCCGGGACACCGCGGTGACCGCCGGTGTGATGCGGGTCTACGCGCTGGGCCTGCTCGGCCAGACCCTGACCGGCGTCCTGGTCCGCTCCTACTTCTCGGCGGGCCGCGCCAGTTGGTACCCGGTGGCCGCGATGGCCGCGGGCATCGTCGCGACCTCCTGGATCGGCGCATGGACGGTCGGTTCCCGGGGGACCACCGGGATCGCCGCGGCCAACGCCGCCGGCATCACCCTCACCGCCGCCCTGCTGCTCGCCGGCATGCGGCGGCGCAGCGTGCCCATCCGGACCGGGCCCGTGCTGCGCGAGCTGATCCGGCCGCTGGGGGCGGCGGTGGCGGCCGCCCTGGCCGGCGGGCTGGCGGCGGGCCTGCCGTCGGATCCGCTCGCCGGGCTGGCCGCCGGCGGCACCACGGTGGCCGTCGTGTTCGTCCTGCTCGGCCGGGCCCTCGGCGCCCAGGGCTTCGCACCCGCACTCCGTTCCGTACGCACCCTCTCCCGAAGGCTCGCCCATGCCGTCCTCCGTTGAGTTCCCGGCCCGCGCCCGGGCCCTCGTCCCCGGCCCGGTTCCGTGGATCGCCATGTACCACTCGGTCGGCGACTGCTCCGACGACCCCTACCGCGTCACGGTCAGCCCCGACCGGCTGGAGCGGCAGCTGCGCTGGCTGCGCCGGCGGGGGCTGCGCGGCGTGTCGGTGGCCGAGCTGCTCGCCGCCCGGGCCCGCGGCGCGGGGCGGGACCTGGTGGGGCTGACCTTCGACGACGGGTACGCCGACTTCCTCGGCAACGCCCTGCCGGTGCTGGCCCGTTGGGAGTGCACGGCCACCCTGTTCGTGCTGCCCGGCCGGCTCGGCGGCGCCAACGACTGGGACCCGCTGGGCCCGCGCAAGCCGCTGCTGACCGCCGACGGCATCCGGCGGGCCGCCGCCGCGGGCATGGAGATCGGCTCGCACGGCCTCACCCACGTCGATCTGACCCGGGCCGACGACACCCGGCTGAAGGCCGAGGCCGCCGAGAGCCGGGCGGTGCTGGAGGAGCTGACCGGCGCCCCGGTCACCGGGTTCTGCTACCCGTACGGCACGGTCGACCGGCGCGCCGTGGCGGCCGTGCGGGAGGCCGGTTACGGCTACGCCTGCGCCATCGACCCCGGCCGGCTGAGCGGCCCGCACGTGCTGCCGCGCGTGCACATCGGGCAGAACGACACCGCCGTGCGCCTGTTCCTGAAGCGCCGGCTGCACCGGTTGCGGCGGCGGCCCGTCGAGGGGCTGCGGTGAAGGCGCTGCACATCATCACCGGGCTCGGGGTGGGCGGTGCCGAGCAGCAACTCCGGCTGCTGCTGCGCCACCTGCCGGTCGAGAGCGAGGTGGTGACGCTGACCAACCCCGGGCCGGTGGCCGACGGGCTGGCGGCCGACGGGGTGCGGGTGACCCACCTCGGCATGGCCGGCAACCGCGACCTGGCCGCGCTGCCCCGGCTGGCCCGGATCGTCCGGCGCGGCCGGTACGACCTGGTGCACACCCACCTGTACCGGGCCTGTCTGTACGGCCGGATCGCCGCCCGGCTGGCCGGGGTCCGCGCGGTCGTCGCCACCGAACACTCCCTCGGCGACTCGCAGATGGAGGGCCGGCCGCTCACCGCGGGAGTGCGCGCGCTGTATCTGCTGGGCGAACGGCTGGGCCGGTGCACCGTCGCGGTCTCCCCCACGGTCGCCGGGCGGCTCGCCCGCTGGGGGGTGCCCGAGCCGCGCATCGCGGTCGTCCCCAACGGCATCGACCTGACCCGGTTCGCCTACGACCCCGACGCCCGGCGGCGCACCCGCGCGCACCTCGGGCTGCCCGCCGACGCGTTCGTCATCGGCGGGGTCGGCCGGCTCGTCCCCGGCAAACGCTTCGACGTCCTGATCCGCGCCCTCGCCGAACTGCCCGCCGACTGCGTGCTGCTGCTGGTCGGTGGCGGCCCGGAGGAGCCCGCCCTGCGCCGCGCCGCGCGGGCGGCGGGACCCAGCCCGGACCTGCCCGACGGCTCGTCCGGCCCACGCCTGCCCGACGGCCAGAGCCCACCCGACAGCGCACCCGACGCGGACCTGCCAGACGGGTCGTACGGCCACGGCCTGCCCGACGGCCCGGCCACCCCGAAC
>NZ_MUMF01000664.1 GCF_002155905.1 Streptomyces tricolor
ACCCACCCCCGACCCCGGTCTTGAGCGCTGGCGGCTTGTGCTCGGTGTCGCCGCCGAGCGCTGCACCGGCCCCCTGCACGGCGCGTCCGCGGCCCGGGACGCCGCGCTGGAGTGGCTGTACGGCCGCGACGAGGACCTGCGCCGCCGCGGGGTGCGCCGCGCGGCGGCCGACTCCCGGGAGGGCGGCGGCGGACCGTCCCAGCCGACCGCGGTGGACTGGCTCGACGACATCCACCGGCTCTTCCCGAAGGAGACCGTGGAGCGGCTGGAACGCGACGCGGTGGAGCGGTACGAGATCCACGAGATCGTCACCGACCCGGACGTCCTCGCCCGCGTCGAGCCCAGCCAGACCCTGCTGCGCGCCGTCCTGCGCACCAAGCACCTGATGAACCCCCAGGTGCTGGCGGCGGCCCGGCGCATCGTCGAAACGGTCGTACGGCAGCTGATGGAGCGGCTCCGGCCGGAGGTGCGCCGGGCGTTCACCGGCTCCCGTTCCCGCCGCCCCAGCCGCCTGCCGCTCGCCCGCGACTTCGACTTCCGCACCACCATCCGCGCCAACCTCGCCCACTACCAGCCCGAGGAACGCCGCGTCCTCATCCAGCGCCCGCACTTCCACTCCCGCACCCGCCGCCACCTGGAGCACTGGCAGCTGGTCCTGCTGGTGGACCAGTCGGGGTCCATGGCCGGCTCGGTGATCCACTCGGCGGTCACGGCCGCCTGCCTGTGGAGCCTGCCGGGCCTGAAGACCCATCTGGTCGCCTTCGACACCGCGGTGGTGGATCTGACCTCGGAGGTGACGGACCCGGTGGAGCTGCTGATGCGGGTCCAGCTCGGCGGCGGCACCGACATCGCCCGCGCCGTCGACTACGCCGCCTCCCTCGTGGAGAACCCGCGGCGGACGATCGTCGCCCTCATCTCCGACTTCTACGAGGGCGGCGACCCGTTCCGCCTGGTGCGCACCGTGCGGCAGCTGGTCGAGCAGGGCACGACCGTGCTGTGCCTGGCCGCCCTGGACGAGGCCGCCGACCCCGCCTACGACCGGGACCTGGCCGGACGACTGGCCGCGGCGGGCGCGCCGGTGGGGGCGATGACGCCGGGCCGGCTCGCGGAGTTCGTCGCGGAGCGGATCGGCGGCGGAGGGCAGACCCGATGACCCGCTCCGACCTGCTGGCCCTGACACCCGACACGCTCGCCTCGCTCGCCAACCGGGGCCTGATCAAGCGCGCCGACAAGGACGTGGCGGCCGGCTCCGGCCCCGAGGTGACCGTCGGCGCCGACGGCACCGTACGCGGCACCTTCCCGGACGGCACCGCGACCGCGCTGCCCCCGGGCCGCGGCCTGGACGCGGCCGACTGCACCTGCCCCGCGGCGGGGATGTGCCGGCACCGGATCGCACTGGTGCTGGCCTACCAGCGCGGCGCGCCCGACGAGGCGGCGCCGACGGCCGACGAGCCGTCGGCGGACTGGTCACCCGGTGAGTTCGACGACGACGCGCTGGCCGCCGCGCTGGGCCGCACCGCCCTGACCGCCGCCCACCGCACCCGCGCCCGCGGCTACTCGGCCCGCGTGCACCGCCCCACCGCCGAGGACCCGGCGCCCCGCGTGGAGCTGCCCAGCTGCACCGTCCGCTTCCCGGTCCCGCACGAGCTGGGCTACGCCCTCACCGACGCGGCCACCGCACTGCGCGGCGAGGTCATCATCCTGGCCGTGTGGGCCTTTCGCGCCGCGGACGCCGAACAGAGAACGGAGGTGACCGTCGGCGGCCGTGCCGCGAGCGGCCGTACGGCTCCCACGACCGCTGCCGATGAGGCGCTGCGCGCCGCCGTGGCGCTCGCCGACGAACTCCTCCTGGACGGCGTGCGGCAAGCGGGCCCGGTGTTCACCGGCTCCCTCCGCCGCGTCGAACGGGCCCTGGCCGCCACCTCCCTGCACTGGCCCGCCGGCGCGGTGGCCGACCTGCGGGAACAACTCGACGCGTACACCGCCCGCGCCACCCGCCACACCCCCGAACGCCTGGCCCTGCTCCTCGCCGAACTCCACGCCCGGCACCGCGCCGCCGGCCACGACCCGGCCGGGGTGCTGGGCACCGCGGAGGCGGCGACGACCCCACTGCGGCGGGTGCGCCTGGTGGCGCTCGGCTGCCGGATCGGCGGCAGCGTCCGGGACCGCACGGCCGAGACGTACTTCGCGCACGCGGACGCCGGCATCGCCCTGGTCCTGCGCACACGCTGGGACGTGGCGGAGGACCGGTCACCCACGGGGCACGACCTGGCGACGCGCCGCCTGCTCGGCTCCCCGCTGCACGCGCTGGCCACCGCGAACGTCGTCAGCGAGCACACCACGCGTGCCGCCGACCGCACGGTCGTCCTCTCCCGCGGCCGGATCGCCGCGACGAGCATCACGCCGGTCGGCTCGGCCTGGACGGAACTCCCCGAGAGCCTCTTGGTCCGCGACACCGCCGCCCACCTGCGGGCGAGGGGCGAGCGCCCGCCGCGGCTGATCCGCCCGCGGGTCGAGGCGGACGCCGTACGCGTGATCATGGTGGAGGCCGTCGACGAGATCGGCTACGACCCGGCCGCGCAGCGCCTCGAAGCGGTGCTCCGCGACCCGGCGGGCAACGGCGTCCACGTCCACGCCGAGTACAACCCGCTGTGCCCCGGCGGCCTCGACTCCCTGGCCGCCGCTCTGAACGACGACACGGTCCGCGCCGTCAGCGGCACGCTGGGCCGGGCCCGCGGCCGTACCGTGCTGGACCCGCTCGCCGTACTGACCGCCGAGGGCGTGACCGTCCCCGACCTGGCCCCCGGCGCGGGCGGCGCCACGCTCGGCACGGCCGCGCGGCCGTCGGCCGACCCGATCACAGCGGCCCTGGAGGCGGCGCTCACGACGCTGGCGGAGGCGGCCCACCAAGGTCTGCGCCACCTGACCCCCGCGACCCGGACCGCCCTCGCCGGGAGCGCGGCCCGCCTGCGCCGCACCGGCCTGGAGTCGGCGGCCCGCCTCCTGGACGACCTGGCCCGCACCCTCCACGACGAGGGCGCCCCGGCCGCCGCCCCGCGCTGGGTGACGGCCCAGGTCCACCTGGCGACGAGCCTGGAACTGCACCGGGAGGACGGCTAGCGGCCGGCGGTCGTGGGTGCGCGTGGCGCCGTCAGTACCGCAGGGCGGTCCCCAGGCCGGCCGTCACCGGTCCGGCCAGCTTGTGCGTGCTGCGCGCCGTCGCGGTGCCGGACTTTCCGGCCGCCACGTCGGGGATCGTCACCACGACCACGTCGAGCAGGTTCCCGCCCGCGTCGCGGAAGTCGACCTGCACGGCGAAGGACTTCTTCGTGTCCGCGGTGTTGTCCGCCGTCACGGTGACGGTGCTGCGCCCGCGGTCGTCCGTCCCCGTGGCACCGAGCTTCACATCCTTCTTGGCGTCGACGCCGCCCTTGACCGAGTCCAGCCTGCGTTTGGCCTCGGCGGTCGCCGATGCCAGGCCCTCCGCCGCCCGGGAGCCCACGGAGGCGGCTGCCGAGGCCGCCTTGCTCGCGGCGTCCGACGCCGGGCCGCCGTCGTCCGAGCAACCGCTTCCCGCCACGGCCGTCAGGGCCGCCAGCACAGCCGCCGTCGCACTTCGCCTCACCTGTCCGGACACGCCGCAGCCTCCCTGCTCACCCTCGGGGTCGGTCCCCTCCTGCGAGTGAAAGGCCGTCGGCCGCCCGTCGCACGTCGAGGACCGGGCCGCCTCGGAACGGAGGCGTCAGAACGCTCCGAGGTCGGCGCAGACCCAGTGCTCCGGCCGCATGCGGATGACGACGTGCTCGCCGAGCCGGGCGCGGTCGTACTCCACGAACGCGGCGACCTTGTCCTCGGGGAGGTAGCGCGCGGCCATCTCCCAGGACAGTTCGCGGCTGTCCGGCGCCGTCCCGGTGACCGGTCCCTCCACGCACACATAGCGCACGGTGGGTTCCGTGCGCTGCACCATCAGGCTGAAGCGTCCCGCGGAGCGGATCGCCCGCGCCTTGCGCGAATCGGGCCCGGTGCGCACCCACAGCTCGCCGCCCGGGGTGTACTGGTACCAGATGGGCACCGTCAGCGGAGCGCGGTCCGGTTGTTCGACGACCGACAGTGCGCCGATGTGCGGCTCCGCCAGGAACTGCTCTCGTTCTCGCCGGGAGAGTGTCATCCGGCCGACCCTAGCGCGGAGCCGACCGGAGCCGTAGGGGGTGGCGCGCTGACCGGCTTCCCGGTCCGGGCCGCGTCGGCCGGCTTCACGGTCCAGGCCCCGCTAACCGGCTTCGCGGTTCAGGACGCGGCGGGCCGCCTCGGCCTCCGCCGCCGGCGGGGACAACTCGTCGAGCGTGTCCAGCTCGTCGTCCGACTCCAGTTCCCGTTCCCAGGCCGCGGCGAGTTGCTCCTGTTCCTCGCGCGGCTTCGCGCCGATGGCCTCTCGGTGGTCCGGATCCAGCGCCGCCAGGAAACGTTCCACGGGGTCCTTCGCCATCAGTGCTCCTTGTCGCCGCTCAGGGGGGCCGCTTCCGGCCCAGCATGGCCAACGGTTCACGCGGCGGGCCGTCCGACACGGCCCCGGGCCACCCTGATGGACCTGACGCGTCAGGTCTGCCGGGCGTGCACCGGGTCGTTGGCGACCTCCTCCGGGCACGTCCGGCGCCCCGCGCCCGTCCGTCGGTCGCGCCGCCAGTCGGCCGTCGCGAGCGCCAGGGACGCCAGCATGCCGGCGAGGGCGGCGCCGAGCGCGGTGACGAGCGCGCCGCGATAGTCGTGACTCCTGCCGAGCACCAGGTAGAAGAGGCCGGGCAGGGCGGCGGTCCCCAGCGCGGCGCCCAGCCGCTGCCCGGTCTGCAGGGCGCCGCCGGCCGCGCCCGCCATGCGTACGGGCACGTCCCGCAGGGTCATCGTGATGTTGGGGGAGACCACGAAGCCGCCGCCGATGCCGCCGAGGAACAGGGCCGGAGCGGCGAGCCAGGGCGCGTCGGCCAGGGGCGCGAACCGGAGCAGCAGCACCGTGCCGCCCAGGCCCAGGATCACGCCCGCGAGCCCGCACACGGTAAGCAGGCGGCCGAACCGCTCCACCAGCCGCCCGGCGACCACGGCCGCGCTCGCCGAGCCGAGCGCGAAGGGGGTCACGGCCAGGCCGGACCTGAGCGGGGAGAAGCCGAGGCCGTGCTGGTAGAAGAGGGCGAAGACCAGCCAGACGCCGCTGAAGCCGATGAAGTACAGGGTGCCGATGCCGGCGCCGACGGCGTAACCGCGCACGGTGGTGAACAGGCGCGGGTCGAGCAGCGGCTCGGCGCCGCGCGCGACGAGACGGCGCTGTCGCCGGGTGAAGAGGGCGAGCAGCGCGGCACCGGCCGGGAACAGCCACCACAGCCGGCCGAGGCCGCCGGCGTCCGCCTGGACCAGCGGATACATGAACGCGAGGACGCCGAGGCCGAGCAGCAGCACGCCGGCCAGGTCCATGTGCCCCCGCTCGGAGCGTCGGGTGCGGGGGAGCAGGCGGCGGCCGAGGAGGACGGCGAGGATGCCGATGGGCACGTTGACGTAGAAGATCCACCGCCAGCCCTGGGCGCCGTCGGCGAGCGCGAGGATGGCGCCGCCGGTGAGGGGGCCGGCGGCCGAGGAGATGCCGACGGTGGCACCGAAGAAGCCGAAGGCGCGCCCGCGCTCGGCGCCGCGGAACATCTGCTGGATCAGCGCCGAGTTCTGCGGCGCCATGAAGCCGGCCGCCAGCCCCTGGGCGAGGCGGGCCACCACCAGCAGCGTGATGTCGGGGGCGGCTCCGCAGGCCGCGCTGCACAGCACGAAGCTGCTGAGGGCCAGCAGGAAGATCCGGCGCCGGTCCAGGGCGTCGCCGAGGCGGCCGGCGGTGACCAGGGCGAGGGCGAAGGCCAGGGCGTATCCGGAGACCACCCACTGCACCTGGGCGGGGGAGGCGTGCAGGTCGCGCTGGATGGTGGGCAGGGCGACCGCCACGATGGTCACGTCCAGCAGGCTCATGAAGCCGGCCACCAGGGTGACCCACAGGGCCCGCCACCGGTGCGGATCCGGTCGGTACCCGCTCTCCTGAGCGTCCGGGCCCCGACCGTCCGCCGCCGCTGCCGCCGCTGTCACCTGGACTCCTCTCGCCAGGGCCGCCACCCGGTCGAACCAAGTTCCCCCGCCCGGTACGGGCACACCTGCCCAGCCTGCTCCCGGGGGCCGGGCGGTGCTCAGACGGTGGTGGCCGGTGCCGTGACGAGTCCGGTGAGATAGGCGGTGAGGACGCGGTCGAGGCGGGGCTCCACCTCCACGACGGCATGGCCCAGCCGGGGGTCGCTCGTGTACAGCTCCCGCAGGCGCGGCCCGGGGGTGGCCATCTGCCACAGGGCTCCGGCCATGCCGGTCGCCGTCGCGATCGTGTCCACGGTCTGGAGCTCGCTCAGCCCGAGGAGCCGGTCCAGCTCGGCGCCGATCAGTTCGATCTCGTGGAGCGTGACCAGCTTGAAGGAGCGCACCGATTCGATCGACACGTTGCGTTCGAGGTTGAGCGGGGCCTGGGCGAGCAGGTCGCAGAACAGGGGGCGCCCCGCCAGTGACCCGGCGATGGCCGCGGCGACCTCGGCGGGTGTGGCGTGCGCCCGGCGCGCGAGGTCCTCGCGCAGGTCGGCGGACCACTGCCGCCAGCCTTCCGCGGTCAGTGCGAGGAAGATCTGCTCCCTCGTCTCGAAGTAGCGCAGCAGCGCCGACTTGTGCATGCCCACGGCCGTGGCGATGTCGGTGAGGGTGACGTCCCGTACGCCGCGTTGCGCACCGAGCGTGCGGGCCGCGTCCAGGATCGCCTGTTCCCGGGCCTGTTTGGCCTCGGCGCTGCGCGCACGCTGAAAGGCAGGGTCACTCATGGGGAACATCATAGGAACCGTTAACAGAACGGCGTTGCGTTAATAAGAGAACGGTGTTGTACTAACCCGTATGAGCGCACAGGATCCACAGGTCTGGTTCATCACCGGTTCGTCGCGCGGCCTCGGCCGTGCCCTGGTCGCCGCCGCCCTGGAGGCGGGCGAGCGCGTCGTGGCCACCGCCCGCCGCCCCGAGACGCTCGCGGAAGCGTTCCGCGAGCACGGCGACCGCGTCCTTCCCCTCGCCCTGGACGTCACCAGCGCGGACGCGGCCCGCGAGGCCGTCGAGGCGGCGGTCGCCCACTTCGGACGCATCGACGTCCTCGTGAACAACGCGGGGTACGCGAACGTCTCGCCCATCGAGACGGCGGACGACGACGACTTCCGCGCCCAGTTCGAGACCAACTTCTGGGGCGTCTACCACGTCACCAAGGCCGCCCTGCCCACCCTGCGCCGGCAGGGTTCGGGCACCGTCGTGCAGTTCTCCTCCATCGGCGGCCGGGTCGGCGGATCGCCGGGCATCGCCTCGTACCAGGCGGCCAAGTTCGCGGTCGACGGCTTCAGCCGCGTCCTGGCCGCGGAGACCGCCCCGTTCGGCGTGCGGGTCATGGTGGTCGAGCCGAGCGGCTTCGCCACCGACTGGGCCGGCTCCTCCATGACGGTGCACGCCATCCCCGACGCCTACGACGAGACCGTGGGCGCCATGAACCGGCGGGTACGACAGGGCACGGACGGCGCGGCCGGGGACCCCCGCCGCGCCGCCGAGATCATCGTGCGAACCGTGCGGCGCGACCAGGTCCCCGGCCACCTCCTGCTCGGCGTGAACGCCGTGACCATGGCGGTGGACCACTCCCGCCGCCGGCTCGCGGAGGCGACGGCCTGGGAGAAGGTGAGCCGGTCGGCCGACTTCGGCGAGCCCTATCCCGTGCCGCTCCCGCCCGAGGACCGAGTGTGACCCGCGCCCCGGCCGCCCGCCTCTGAGGGGGGCGCCTCAGCCGCCCAGCAGGAGTCCCGTCCCCCGCACATCGGCGTGGATGCCGTCCCGGCCCACGGTCACCTGGCGCAGCCGCAGGGAACCCGAGGGCGGCTCCGGGAGCTGGAAGGAGAAGGCGAAGCGGTCGGCGATCCGGGGCCGGGTGAGCCGGGTCAGGGCGGTGAACAGGGACGGATCGAGCCCCAGCCGCTTCAGGAGCGCCGGATGGGCCAGCGCGGTGTCCACGAGGTTCACCCCGGTCAGGCCGCGCAGGAACCGCGGCGCGCCGGTGAGCCGGTGCAGCCGGTCCTCGTCGCGCAGCGCGGCGCGCACCGTGCCGTCCGGTACGCCCAGACGGCGCGCGATCTCCGGGACGCCCAGCAACGCCTTGATCTTGCCCGCCTCCCGCGTGATCCGGCGTGCCGAGGCCCGGGTCAGATGGAGACCCTCGCTCGGCCCGGTGCCGGGCCGGTACGTCGCGAGGTCGCCGATGTCCAGCCGTATGCCCTCCACGGCGGTGGCGATGCCGCGCTGCCCGTCGCGGCGGACCCGGGCGTCGGCGCGCACGCGCACGTCGTGTCCCGCGACACGCAGCGCGCCGCGTGCCCGGACCCGGCCCGGCCCGCCGGCGCTGAAGGACACCTCCGAGGCGCCCAGCTGACGGTTCATGTCGGCGAACGACAGCAGCACATCCCCCTGTACCTGGGGGACGAGCGCGCCGCGCACCGCGGTGGGCGCGTCGCCGCGGATGCGTATGCCGTGAGCCGTGGCGGTGACCTGGGTGAGGGCGACCCGGCGGGCCGGTACGTCCGGCACCGTGATCCGGACCGAGTCCAGGCGCCCCGCGGCCAGCTGCGTCAGAAACGGGAAGCCGCCGATCCGTACCTCGGGGGCGGCAGCCAGGTGCAGGTGGTCCTTCAGGCGCTCGGCGGCCTGCCGTTCGGCGTACAGCACCGCCCAGCGGTCGGCCAGCGTGACGAGGCAGCCGAGGGTGAGCACCCAGACGAGAGCCTTCGTCACGGTGGGCAGTCCGGTGGCACGGTTGCGGCGGCGACCGCGCCGCCTGTGGCCGGGGGGCGTCCGGGGCCTCCCGGCGTCGTCGCCGTGCGCGGCCGGAGCGCCGTCCTCTGCGGGTGGCCGGCCCTGGAGGGGTCGATGCGTCTTCGTGTGGGGGGTACGCATCGGCAGATTCGATCACACGTCCCCCGACGGCTCGCAAGCCCTACCTGGAGTAAGGCAGGAAACACCCCACTTCACGAAGGGGGATGACGCGGTGATCACACGTCCGGCCGACGGTGCATCCGGTCGCCCGGCGCAACGGGAAGAGATACCCGGCAGGCATCCGGCCACAGCATCCAGGGAGTGCCATGAACGAGTACGAGGACGGCCCCGACCCCCGGCACCGCCGCCCCGAGGGGGTCGACGACCTGACCGTGGAGGCCCTCGGATCGCTGTCGAAGGCGCTGGAGACCACCGAGCGCGCCCGCGGCCACCTCTACAGCTTCCACCAGCTCACCGGCGGGGCCGACCGGGAACTGGACCGGGCCGTCCTGCTGCTGCGCGAGGCCGGGCACACCGAGTGGGCGGACATGGTCGAGGCCGAGATCATGGGCCGCAACGTGATCCCGGGGCACTGGACCTTCCAGATCCTGGAGGCCTACAACGAGACCTACTACCGGCCGTTCCTGGAGCTTGAGCGCGCCGTGGTGAGGGAACTCGCCCAGGGCCGGGAGCACTTGTACGAGGCGGAGCTGAAGGAGTCCCGCCGCACCCCCGGGCACCCGGACCACACGGCGTGCCCCCCGGCCGTGGAGCCCTGACCCGCGCCTCCCGGGGGCGCCGCGTGCCGAGCCGGCGCGCGGCGGGGAACACCTCACCCGCCCCCTGCCCAGCCCAGGACGGCACCCATGCAGACCTTCCTCCCCGATGCCGACTTCCGGCGTTCCGCCCTGCTCCTGGACCGCCGTCGCCTGGGCAAGCAGCGGGTCGAGGCGCTCCAGGTGCTGCGCGGCCTCACCGTCCCCGGATACGGCTGGCGCAGGCACCCGGCCGTACGGATGTGGCACGGGTACGAGGAGGCCCTGGTCCGCTACGGCCTCGAGATCTGCCGCGTGTGGCGGGAGCAGGGCCACCAGGACAGCTGCGCCGCCTCACTGATCGCCGGATACGCCGCACACCGTCCGGACGCCCACGTGCGCGACCAGGCCGCTCTCGCCGCCGCCGGGGAACTGCCGCCGTGGCTCGGTGACGAGGCCTTCCACCGCAGCCACCGGTCCGCGCTCGTCCGCAAGGACCGGGAGACCTACGCGCCCGTCTTCCCGGGCGTCCCCGACGACCTGCCCTACATCTGGCCGGCGTCCGACCGGGACGAGGCGTCCTGACCACACAGCGCGGGCGTGCCCCGGCCCGGCGACGAGGAACGCTGCGGGCCTACGCGCCGGGGACGATCCGGGCGGACAGGAGGTTGGGGTCGTCGTCGGTGAAGTACGCGGCGCTGGCGACGTAGGCCGTGCTGCCGCGTACGGCGAGCGAGGTCGGGCCCTGCAGACCGTCGGCGGCGGTGAGCACGACGGTGTGCCGGCCGCCGGGCTCGACCCTGGCGACCTCGTTGTCCTTGTTGATCGCGGCCAGCAGGGTGTCGCCGCGGCCGGTGAACGCGAAGTCGTCGATGTCGACCAGCCCGGTGGCCCGGGTCTGCACCGGACCGGCCGTGCCGCGGCGGGTGACCGGAACGCGCAGCACGGTCCCCCGGTCCAGGTTGGACACCCAGACCGCGCCGTCGTGGACCTTGATGCCGTTGGCGCCCAGAAACCCGTCGGCGGCCAGCTCGGGTGCGGTCGACCACGCGGTGGGGGTCCCGCCGCTGACCGGCACGCGCCAGATCGTGCCCAGGACCGAGTCCGCCGCGTAGAGCAGCCCTCCGCGCTCGTCCAGGGCCAGGCCGTTGGGCAGGCCGTCGGCCGGGAGCGCGGCGATGCGCTGCGGGGTGCCGCCCGGACGCAGGCGCCACAGACCGGTCAGGTCGCTGCTGCCGGTGGCGTACAGGAAGTACAGCGTCCCGTCGTGGGTGCGGACGACGCCGCCGAGGAAGGGCGAGGTGAGGGCTGGCGTGACGGAGCCGGCGGGCGGCTCGGGCAGCGTCGTGAGGACGTGCACCCGGCCGTCGGGGGTGATGCGGGCGACCTGGCGGCTGTAGGCGAAGGTGACGACGGCACCGCCGCCGGGCTCCAGGGTGATGTTCTCCGGTCGCTGCCCGTCGTTCAGGTCCAGGTGCGCGACGAAGCGTACGGCGGCTGCCGGGCCGTTCGTGGAGACCGGAGCGGCGCCGGCCGGGCCGGTGGCGGTGACGGCGAGGGCGGCGGCCACCGCCGTGGCCAGGAGACCGGTGCGCGTCCGCGTCGTCGTACGGCTGGTCATGTCGTTCCTTCTCTGCAGGTGAGCAGCGGGCGCCTCCACGCTAGGAGTGGTGAGGTGTCGCGGATGACGTGTGCGTGCACCGGTCCGTGCCTGTCAGCGCACCACCGCGGCACCGCGTCCGTTCCCGTTTCCCCGACCGGCCGGGGGGAACCCGGCGGGTCGACGAGCGGATCAAGGACGGTGAGGACGGCCATGACGGAACACACCGACAAGCCCGCCGACCCGTACGCCCGGGCCCGCGGCGACGAGGAGCCCGGAGCACACTCGGGCGGCGAGAGCCAGGCTCGTGAACGGTCGGTCCCGGGCACGGCGAGCGCGAAGGAGGGCTACCAGCCCGAGGACGGCACCGTGGCCGGCGAGCCGCTGCGCGGCGTCGGCCGGGAGGAGCGCGAGAAGGAGAGGGAGCAGGAGCAGGGGGACCGGCGAGGGGGCGACGGGACGGGTTCCGTCCGCTAGCCGCTTGCGGCGTCCCCGCCGTGCGGCCGGCTCCCGTAAGGACGCCGTACGACCAGGTCCGCGACCTCGAACGACATCTCGGTCGTCTCGGCCGCGGGCCGCGGGTGGTAACGGCCCGCGCTCACCGAGAGATTGACGATGAGATGGGCGTGCCACCGGTGCCCGACACCCCGCCCGTCCACGAACACCTCCTCGCCGTTCAGCCACCAGACCACCGAACGGGCCCCGAACTCGGTGCGCAGGTCGATCCAGGCGCCGGGGCGGACGGCGT
>NZ_MUMF01000665.1 GCF_002155905.1 Streptomyces tricolor
CGTTCCGGCACGTCCCGCCGGACCACCATGTCGGCGGGACGTGCCGGAACGGTTCTCCTTCCTGGTCATCGGGGACACCGGCGAGGGGGACGACTCCCAGTACGCCGTCGTGCCCGGCTTGCTGAAGGTGGGTCAGGACACCGAATTCGCCGTGATCGCGAGCGATGTCGTCTATCCCGTGGGCGGCGCCGACGACTACGACGACAAGTTCTTCCGCCCCTACCAGGACTATCCCGCGCCGATCTACGCGATACCGGGCAACCACGACTGGTACGAGGATCTCGGCGCGTTCATGCGCGTCTTCTGCGCCGACACCCCGCCGCTCGACCCGGAGCCCCGGCCCCGCCCGCTCACCCGGGCCTGGTGGCGCACCCTGCTGTGGCACCGGCCGCGCCCCTGTGACGGACAGCGGCTCGCGCAGGCACGCACGTTGCGGTCGGCGCCGGGGCAGCTGGCCGAACAGCCGGGCCCGTACTGGGCGATCGACGCGGGCCCGGTGCGGATCGTCGGCATCGACACCGGCCTGCTGGGCACGGTCGACGCCGAACAGGGCGCCTGGCTGCGGGAGGTGTCGCGGGGACCGCGACCGAAGATCCTCGTCACCGGTTCCCCGTTGTACGTCGACGGCGAGCACCACCCCTGCCCCGTCGAGGGCGGCGGCACGGTGGACGACATCGTCCGGGACCCCGATCACCACTACGTCGCCGCGATCGGCGGCGACATCCACAACTACCAGCGGTACCCGGTCGACGTGGACGGCCGCACCATCCAGTACGTCGTCGCGGGCGGCGGCGGGGCGTTCATGCACGCCACGCACACCATCCCGCGGGTGTCGGTCGCGAACGTCACCGAGCGGGAGTTCCGCTGCTATCCGCTGCGCGGCGACTCGCTCGCCTTCTACAGCCGGCTGTACGGCCGGCGGCTGCGGCTGCGCCGCTTCTTCAGTCTGACCGAGGCGGAGGCGGCGGCCGTGGTCGCCGAACGGCTCGGCATCGCACCGCGCCGCGCGCCGGGCGCCGGCGTCCGGGTCACCCGCCGCACCCGTCTGGTCGCGAGCCTCCTGGGGACCGGCCGCCGCCCGGACCGGCCCGCCCGGTTCCGGCTGCCCGTGCGGAAGATCTACACCCAGCTGTTCTCGCCCTCCTCCGACACCTACAGCCCGCCGTTCTTCAAGTGCTTCCTGCGGCTGGACGTGAGCCCGGAGGAGGTACGGCTGCGCTGCTACGCGGCGACCGGCAACCGCGCCCAGGAGCTTCAGCCTCCGGTCGAGGACGAGGTCACCATCCTGCTGAAGTGATCACACGGTTGTCACATTCGGCTGCGAGAATCGGGGCAGAGCGACGTACGACCGCTGGAGGAGCCCGTGCCGTCCACCGCCCGCCCGCTGCGCAAGCTGGGCTTCCTCACCATCGGTCTGTTCGACGCGGCGGATCCGGGCCGGGGCCACGAGTCCACGCTGCGGCTGATCGAGCTGGGCGAGCGGCTCGGCTTCGACAGCGCCTGGGTCCGCCACCGGCACCTCCAGTACGGCATCTCGTCCCCGGTCGCGGTGCTGGCGGCGGCCTCGCAGCGCACCCGCCGCATCGAACTGGGCACCGCGGTGATCCCGCTCGGCTGGGAGAACCCGCTGCGGCTCGCCGAGGACCTGGCGACCGTGGACATCCTGTCCGGCGGCCGGCTGAACCCGGGCGTCAGCGTGGGCCCGCCGGTCCACTACGAGCGGGTCGGACCGGCCCTGTACCCGGACACCGCGGACGCCGAGGACTTCGGGTACGCGCGGGTGCGGCGGCTGCTGGACTTCGTCCGCGGCGAGCCCGCCACCGACTTCAGCGGGGCGGAGGGCTTCGAGGTCTACTCGGATGTGGTGCAGCCGCACTCCCCCGGGCTCGGCCGGCGGCTGTGGTACGGCGGCGGCAGCCTCGCCTCGGCGCGCTGGGCCGGCGAGCACGGCATGAACCTCCTGACCAGCAGCGTCGTCAAGGCCGGGGACGGCGACGGGCCACTGGACTTCGCCGCGATCCAGCTGTCCCAGATCCGGGAGTTCCGGGCCCGCCACCCCGACGGCGAGGCCGCCCGCGTCTCCCAGGGACTGGTGGTGATCCCCACCGACTCCGCGAGCCCCGAGCAGCGCGCCAAGTACCAGGAGTACGCGGCACGGCGGCTGCCCAGGACGGCCTCCCCGCAGGGCCCGGCAGGCCTGCTGTTCGCGCCGGACCTGGTCGGCACCTCGGCGGAGCTGGCCGAACGGCTGCACGCGCACGCCGCGTTCCGCGAGGTCGACGAGGTGGCGTTCGCCCTGCCGTTCACCTTCGAGCACGAGGACTACGTACAGATCCTGACGGACATGGCGACCGAACTGGGCCCGGCCCTGGGCTGGCGCCCCGCCTCCTGAGCCCCCACCGCAGCACCCGTGACCGGTTCCGCCGCCACGCCCGCGGCGGGCACCGCGCCGGTCCCGGCCGCCCTGGCGGTACGTCGTGCGCGCGGCGGTCGTCCGTACCCGGTGGCCGGAGAGAGCGTCACGCCCCCGGCCCCGGCCCCGGCACGGCGAACTCCCTGATCACCGTGTTCCGGAACACGGCCGTGCCGCCGACGGCGAACAGGGCCAGACGGTTGTCGATCAGGTACGGGAACACCTCGGCGGAGTGCACGTACCGGCCGTCGTCCACGAACATCTCGACCGATGTCCGGTCCACGAGGATGCGCAGCCGCACCCGTCCGGCCGACGCGTCGAACGGCGTGCGGCTCTCCTGCCGGGCGCCGCCGGTGTCGGGGTTGACCGTGCCGCGCCGGTTGAGGAAGGCGTAGTCGCCGTACACGCCCGCGTCGATGTGGCGCCCGCCGTCCGGGGAGCGGCGGACCTGCACGCCCGCGCCGGTGGCCCCGGACCAGGTGATCTCCGTGCTCAGCTCGTAGGAGACACCGGTGTGGTCCAGCACGCGGGTGCCGTCCACCGTCAGGTCGCCGAGGCGGACGGTGCGGGAGACGTACCCGTCGAGCGCGGCGACCGGGCGCGAGGCCAGGTAGTAGCCGCCGGAGGCGGACCGCTTCAGGGTGATCTCGCGGACGATCGAGTCGGTGCCGTTGAATCCGTCGCAGTCGATGGTGGGTGTGGTGTGCGCGTAGGCCCAGTTGTTGAGCCAGCCCACGGCGTAGCGCCCGGCCGGGTCCGGCGTGCCGTCCGCGTCCCGCTTCTCGAAGGTGACCGCCGCGTACCAGTCCCAGCCGTGGTCGAGCCACTGCGGCTCGGCGGAGTCGGCGGTGAACGCGCCGCCGTCGAACGAACCCGTCCAGTACGCGTAGGTGGGAGGCCGCCCGGAGCCGGTGCCGTCCCCGCTCGCGCCCAGCACCCACTTCGGCGTGCCGTCGTCGGCGGTGATGCGGAACAGGTCGGGGCATTCGAGCACGCCGATGCCGTCCTCGGCGAAAGCGCCCGCGTACGTCCAGGACAGGAGATCGGCCGAGTGGTAGAAGCCGATCCTGTGGCGTTCGGCGAGGGCCATCACCCAGCGGTCGCGGTCGTCGTCGCGGATCACCTTCGGGTCGCGGAAGTCGGCCACGCCGGGGTTGGCGAGGACCGGATCGGTGCCGTGGTGGGTGAACGTACGGCCGCCGTCGGTCGAGTAGTACAGGAACTGCTCCTGGTGGTCGGTGCCGCCGCCCGGTGACATGGTGACGAGGGCGACGACCGCCCCCGCGCCGAAGCCGGCCGTGTCGCCGGTGTCGACCACCGCGGAGCCCGACCACACGTCCCCGTTGACGGTGGTGTCCTTGGGGACGGCGATGCCCCGGTCGGTGAAGGAGACGAGGTCGGTGCTGGTGGCCAGCGCCCAGGCGGTGCCGACCTGTCCGTCCAGGTAGTCGGTGTTGCAGAGGTAGTAGCAGTGGTACGTGCCGTCGATCCAGACCGGGCGCTGCGGGTCGTTCTTCCACTGGGCGGGAACGGTGAAGTGGTAGTCGGCGCGGTAATGCGCGCATCCGGCCGACGGCTCGGGCCGCGGCCTCGCCCGGGCGGACGCCGCGGGCAGCAGCACCGTGCCGGCTCCGGCGGCCGTCGAGGCGAACAGGGCTCTTCTGCTCAGGCCACGCATCACGCGTCGTCCCCTTCGTGACGGGTCGCCCGTCCGGTTCGGGACGGGTCGTCCCTCGCTCGTTCATGACGGGTCGTCGGCTCAAGGACTGTAGACCTAACTCGTTAAAGGTCAAGCCGTCCCGCGCCTTGACACGGAGGAGACCCGCTTCTCATGATCTGGGCATCACCCCTTGGCTAACACGAGTTAGGCACGTCTGGATGACCGACTCGCTCTTCTCCCGCCGCGCCCTGCTGCGGTACGGCGCCTACGGCGCGGGGGCCGCCGCGCTGGCCGGTACCGCCGCGAGCTGGGACCGGCTCACCGGGGCCGACATCCCCGGCCGCGACGACGGCTCACTGGTCGTCGCCACCCTGGGTTCCGCGTTCGCTCCGGCCGGGGTCCGCGCCCTGGTCGACGGCTTCCGCACGCTGCACCCCGACATCAAGCTCCGGATCAACGCGGTGCAGGCCGTGGACTGGTCGGACTTCTTCGCCAAGATCCTCACGCAGATCGCGGCGGGCACCGCGCCCGACCTGGTCTATGTGGCCACCGAGGGGGTGCAGTTGTTCGCCCGGCACCTGGGCGTCCCGCTGGACCGCTGGGTACGGCGGGACGCGGCCGAACTGAGGGAGTACTTCGCCGACGTCCATCCCTCGCTGGTGGAGTCGATGATGTACGAGGGCAGCCTGTACCAGCTGCCGATCGAGTTCAACGCCGCCGACATGTACCTCAACACCCGGGTGCTGCGGCGGGCCGGCGCGGACTTCCCGGCCGCCGACTGGACGCGGGACGACTTCACCGCGCTGCTGCGCCGCATGAAGCAGGCGAGCGACTCCCGCTTCACGCCGTACTTCTGGACCAACCGGCTGTGGGGCGGGGTGGTCCCCTGGCTGTTCGCCAACGGCACCAACCTGCTCGCCGAGTCCAAGGCGCCGGGCGGGTCCTGGCTGTGGGACGCGTTCTACCCGGCACAGCGGCGGCAGGGCCGCGGGGGCGGCTTCCGCTGGACGACCCCGCAGGCCACGGCCGACGGGGTGGTCGAGGCGTACGACTACCTCGCCGCCCTGGTCCGCGACGGTCTGTGCACCCGTCCCGAGGGCGGCAACGGCCAGAACCTCATCGGGGTGTTCTCCACCGGCCGGGTCGGGGTCACCCCGGCCGGCGGCTTCTGGGCGGGCGGTCTCCATCTGGCCGGGATGCGCGCCGACGGTTTCGACGTGCAGTACTTCCCGCGCCGGCACACCCAGCGGCACCAGTTCGGCGCGGCCGGCTACGCGCTGCTGCGCACCTCGAAACAGCAGGACGCGGCCTGGGAGTTCATCAAGTACTCGGCCCGGCGGGACACCCTGAGCCGGCTGTTCACCACCAACCAGACGACCCCGGCCCGCCGTTCGATGCTGACCGCGGCCCGGTACCGGGAGACCGGACCGGCGCACTGGCGGGTCTTCTACGACACCCTCGACAGGTTTCCCGACACCGGGCCCATTCCGGCCCCGCCACAGGTCGCGGAGGTGACGCAGGTGCTGCTCAAGCACACCGGGACGGCGCTGGCGAGCCCGCGATCGGTGGGGCCCGCGCTGCGCCGGATGCAGGGGGACCTGGAGCGGGCCATGGAGCGTGACGTATGACGGACACCCGGATTCCCGCCGCCCGGACGAGGGCCGCGCGCCCTGCCGCGGCGGCCGTGCGGCGGCCGGCGCGCGAGCGGGGGACGCGACTGCTGGCGGCCGTGTTCCTGGCACCGACCGTGGTCGGGATCGTGGTCTTCACGGTCGTACCGATCATCGGTTCGGTCGTGCTGAGCCTCTTCCGCTGGAACGTGATCGACGCGCCCGGTTTCGCCGGGGCGGCCAACTACCGGGAGGTGTTCAGCGACGCGACCGTTCTGGTGTCCTTCCGCAACACGCTCGTGTTCATGATCTTCGCGGTCGCCGCGCAGCTCCTGATCGCGCTGGCGCTCGCGCTCACCCTGAACGGCCGGATGCCCGGATGGCTGCGGTCGGTCTTCCGGTCGGCGTTCTTCTTTCCGCTGGTGCTCTCCGCCGCGTCCGTCTCCGTCGTGATGAAGTACCTGTTCAATCAGGACTTCGGCGTGGTCAACTGGCTGATCGGGGTGTTCGGTGTCGCTCCCGTGCCCTGGCTGACCTCGGAGCACGGTGCGATGGCCACGGTGATCCTCGTGTACGTGTGGCAGCAGTTCGGTTTCTCGTTCCTGCTGTTCGTGGGCGGACTGAACAACATCCCCAAGGAGATCCACGAGGCCGCCGCGCTCGACGGCGCGACCGGGCTGCGCAAGCATCTCGCCGTCACGCTGCCGCTGCTCTCCCCCACCCTGCTGGTGGCCTCGGTGGTCGGCATCATCAACGCGCTCCAGGTCTTCGAGCAGCCGTACGTCCTCACCGACGGCGGGCCCGGCGACTCCACCCGCACCGTCGTGATGGTCATCTACGAGAAGGCGTTCGAGCAGCTGCGGTTCGGCGAGGCGTCCGCGGTGGGCGTGCTGCTGTTCGTGCTGATCATGGCGGTCACCGCCGTCCAGTTCCGGCTCAGCCGGCGTTTCGTCCACTACCAGTGAGCCGGGTGAGTCCCATGAGCCGATCCACCTCGACCCTCAGCCGCGCCCGGTACTCGCTCGGGCCCTGGGCGCGGATCGCCGGGCTGACCGGGTGCGCGCTGCTGACCCTCGGACCGGTCGTCTGGACCGTGTCCACCTCGTTGCGCACCCCGGCGGACTCGTTCGACCTGCCGCCGCGGATCGTGCCGACGCAGCCCAGCACCGCCGCCTATCACGATGTCTTCGCACAGCTCGACGTGTGGCTGCTCGCGCTGAACTCGACCCTGGTGACCGCGTTGATCGCCCTCGGCCAGATGATCACCGCGGGGCTCGCCGGCTATGCGTTCGCCCGGCTCGACTTCCGCTTCAAGAAACCGCTGTTCGGTCTGGTCCTGGCCACCATGATGGTCCCCTTGCAGGTCACGATCGTCCCGGTGTTCCTCGTGCTGAAGTCGATGGGGCTGACCGACACGCTGCTCGGTCTGATCGTTCCGGCGTTCCCGACCGCGTTCGGCACGTTCCTGATGCGCCAGTACTTCCTCGGCATGCCGAAGGACCTGGGCGAGGCGGCGATGCTGGACGGCGCCGGACCCTGGCGGATCTTCCGGTCCGTGTACGCGCCGCTGGCCCGGCCGGGCCTGGCGATCGTCGGCGTCCTCGCCTTCAACTACCACTGGAACGAGTTCTTCCGCCCGCTGATCCTGGAGACCTCCGGCCAGAACTACACCCTTCCGCTGGGTCTGGTCTCGCTCCAGGGCAATCTCGGCACCGGCTCCATCTCGGTGGTC
>NZ_MUMF01000666.1 GCF_002155905.1 Streptomyces tricolor
CGCTGAGGCTGAGCCACGAAGTCGCCGGGCGAGAGCGGACTGATGGGGTGGGGCAGCGGTGTGGGTGGCGTGAGCACCGCCATGCCCGCGCATCCAGTTCGGCGACCGGGGGCCGGGGGCCGGGAGCCGGCCGTCAGGTGGGCGCACCGCTCAAGCAGGTGCAGGGCCTCTCCTGTTCGGCCAGTGCGCAGCGGTTCGCCGCCGCGAGGGCCGCGGTGGCAAGCACTGCCGGGGCGGTGGGCCGGGGCGGCGGCCCGTTCCGCGTATGTGCCGGCGGCCTTGGTGCGGCCTGCTCGACGGAGAGCTGGTAGGCGAGCACCCACGCGTCGGCGGCCCGGGCGCTGCCGACCAGACGTTCCTCCGGGCTGCGCGTGGCGGCGGCCCGGGGCAGCGGCAGCGCCTGGCCGTGCCCTGCGCAGGCGCCGGCCGTGACCAGTCGGCGGGCCGCGGGAACGCCGCCGGCGGACAGCCTCGGCGCTGGGACCGGGCGAGTCGGTCGGACAGGGCGCACGAGGCGCACGTCCGTGGGCCCACGGGGCTAGCTCAAGGCAGTAGGCACGCCGGCCCGGGGGCGTCCCCGCGCGAGCCGGGGTTTGCGAACGGGAGTGGGTCCAGCTCTGTACGGGTCCGGCGCAGGGCAGGGGCCTCGGTCGCCGCGGCTGGCGACGGCGCTGTGTGCGGGCCTGCTCGATCGGGGCGATGTCCGGCTTGGGACACGCGTGGCGGTCTCGCTCCCGCATCGCGGTGGTCTGCCGCTCCACCGCTTCGGCGATGGCGGGATCAGCCCGGGACGGCCGGGCCGCGTGGCGGTGCGCTTCGATGGCGCGGCGGGGTCCGTCGCTGCACCGGCGCGGCGGCCGCCCGCCACGGACGACCGGCCGCCGCCCGCTGGAGGATGGCTACCGGCCTGAGGGGGCGGCCGTGCCGAGGCGCCGCTGCGGATGCTCCCCGCCCCGGCCGCGCAGGGAGACGTCCGTCTCGGTGAGGACGCGGTGGACGAATCCGTACGACCGGCCGTATGCCTCGGCGATGGCCCGTATGGACCTGCCCCCCTCGTACTGCTCCTTCATCTCCCGCGCGAGCTTCTCGCGGGCCGTACCGGTGATCTGTTCGCCCTTCCGCACGGCTCGTCTCCTTCCGTGATCGGTTCTCCGGTTGTGATCGTCGTGTACCCCGGAAAGGACGCGATGCCCCCTGGCTGCCGCGTTCTTCCGCGAGCGGTCACCGCCCGGGACACTGCGGCGCCGGCATAGTCGGTGGGTCTGGGGCGGCGGCCGACGTAGCGGGGGCGGTGCTCCGGTGGTCGACGGGCATGACGACGGGCCAGTGGCTGTGCCGCGACAGTGGAAGAGGAGCTGGATACTCCGCTCCGGTCTTCGCGCGTACTCGGCCGGGTCGACTCCCGGTTCAAGGGCTTGCTCATCCGTCCGATCGGGGACCGGTTGGCCTTGGCCGCACGCCGGGGCCCGCGTCGAGGGTGGTGGTGACAGACCCAGGCTCAGCCGACACTGCCGGGTCCGCTCGCCCCGCTCCAAGATCGTTGCCATGCAGCGATTCACGAACAAGACGGCCCTGATCACCGGCGGTACCAGCGGCATCGGGCTCGCCACGGCACGACGGCTCCTGGACGAAGGCGCCTATGTGGTCATCACGGGCCGTGACCAGACGCGGCTCGACGCGGCCGTGGCACACCTCGACGCGGTGGGCGACCGGGTTCTGGCCCACCGGGCCGACGCCGCGTCCCTGTCCGACCTCGATGCACTGATGCGCCGTATCGAGACCTGGCGAGGCTCGCTGGACGCGGTCTTCGCCAACGCCGGGACCGGCATTTTCAAGCCGACCGCGGACATCACCGAGGACGACTTCGACCGCACCGTCGACATCAACTTCAAGGGCGTCTTCTTCACCGTGCAGAAGGCCCTGCGGCTCATGCCGCGCGGGGGCGCCGTCGTCATCAACGCCTCCTGGACCCTGCACCGCGGACTGCCCGTCGCATCGGTCTACTCCGCCAGCAAAGCAGCGGTGCACAACCTCGCCCGGACCATGGGCTCCGACCTGGCGGCCCGCGGCATCCGCGTCAACTCCGTCAGCCCCGGATACATCGACACGGCGATGTGGCGGGAGGCCAACCCCCACCCGGACGCCGAGGCCCGCAACAGCGCCGAGGTGGCACTGGGCGCGCTCGGTCATCCCGACGAAGTCGCAGCCGCCGTCGCCTTCCTGGCCTCCGAGGACGCCGCCTACATCACCGGCCAGGACCTCGTCGTCGACGGCGGCCTCGTCGGATCGGTACCGGCCGCATGAGCACGGCATGCGACGCCGCACCCCGGCAGGCGGACCGGCAGCGGAGAGCGGTGCCGGTGTTGGTCGCCGTCCTGCTGGCCCTGCTGGTGCTGCCGACATCGGTGACGGGCTCGGGTGTGGCACTGCCGGCGATCGGGCGGGAGAGCGGCGCGTCGCTGGCGGCGTTGCAATGGGTGGTGCACGGTTACAACCTCACCTTCGCCAGCTTTCTGCTGGCCTGCGGCTCGCTGGCCGATCGGTGGGGCCGGCGCCGGGCGTTCGCGGGTGGTGCCGCCCTGTTCACGGTGGCGTCCACGGTGAGTGCGGCAGCGGACGACATCCTGTTGCTCGACTTCGCGCGTGCTCTGGCCGGGGTCGGCGCGGCGGCGCTGCTGACCAGTGGCAGCTCACTGATCGGCGCCACATTCAAGGGGAAGGCGCGCGGTCGCGCCTTCGGAGCGGTCGGCATCACCACGGGCGCGGGGCTCGCGCTCGGGGCGATGGCCGCCGGGCTGGTGACCGACACACTCGGCTGGCGCGCCTTCTTCGGGCTGCACGCGGCGCTGATGGCTGTGGTGTGGTGCACGGTGCCCCTCCTGCCACGGGACGGGGCCGAGGAGCACGCCGTGCGGGGCCGCCGGCCAGCCGGGGAAGACGGCACCGACGGCTTCCGCCCGGTCAGGGTCGACTGGGCCGGTACCGCCGCCTTCTCCGGCGGGCTGTTCCTCCTCATGCTGGGCACAGTCGAAGGCCCGCAACGGGGCTGGGGCAGCGCCGAAGTGCTGGGACTGCTGGTTGGATCGGTGGTGCTGCTGGCGGCCTTCGCCCTGGTGGAGCGGCAGGTGCGGCACCCCATGCTGGATCTGCGTCTGCTGCGCAACCGCCAGTTCACGGCCTTGTGCCTGATACCCGTCGTAGCCACCCTGTCCTTCGTCATCCTGCTGCCCCTGCTGCCCAACTACCTGATGGTGGCGAACGGTTACTCCAGCCGTGACGCGGGCGGAGTCATGCTGCTGATGACACTGCCGATCCTGGTGACCCCCCTGGCGGCAACGCGGCTGCTGCGCTGGGGGCTGACGCTCCGCGGCGTGTTCGGGCTCAGTCTGCTGTGCCTGACCGTGGGCGTGGGGTGGCTGGCCGCCGTACTCGAACCGGGGCTGGCCCCGGGTACGCTGGCCGGTCCGCTGATCACGCTGGGGGTCGGGCTGGGCCTCAACTTCGGGCTGGTGGACGGAGCGGTCCTCGACGTCGTGGCACCCGAGAGCACGGGCACAGCCGCCGGCTTCCTGAACACGCTGCGGCTCGGCAGCGAGGCCCTGGCCATCGCGGCGGTGAGCGCGGCCCTCGTCAACCTCGTGCGCAAGCCCTTCGACGCGAGGCTGAACGAGTTCCCGTCGTACGACGGCAGCTCGGGCCGGCTCGCCAACAGCGTGAACGCCGGTGACCTCTCCGGCCCGCTCTCCGAGCTGCCCGCCTCCGTACGGCCCGACTTCACCGCGTTGGTGACGCACGGCCTCACCGACGCCTGGCACACCGTGCTGTGGGCCAGCGCCGTGCTGTGTGCTGTGACGTCAGCGGTGATCTGCTTCCTTCTGGGAAGAAGTACGACGGGGACACGCTGACCGCGACGAGCGCGGCACCTACGCCGGCGGCGAGGACGCGGTCAGCGGCCACGGGCCGCTGGAAGTGGCGTACCTGCCCCGGCGAGGCCGAAAGGAGGCGGGTGTCCGCCACCACGTCGTGCTCTCCCTCGTCGTCCGCCAGGTACCCGATCACGGCTGCTACCGGGCCGAGGGCGCCCAGGAGGTCCGAGGTCGTGCGGCTCGACCGGCTCGGTGGGATCACCCTCGCGGCGAGGTGGCCTCGGTGCCAAGGAAGTGTGGACCCGCTGCTAACGACAGGCAGCCGGTCGGCGGGCCACTGTGATGGGGCACGGCCGTACGGCTCGCAGCTGCCACGGATGACGGGGGACGGCAGCGGGCCCGGTCGAGCACGAACCAGCACACCGACGAAAGGGAATGTGTTCATGCGGTTCTCACGTGCCCTCGCCGCCGCCGGAGTCACGATGGCGCTGTCCGCAGTCGCTGCTCCCGGCCCGGCCGCCGCGGCCCCGGCCGCCGCGCCCGAGCGCCCCATGACGGGCACGCACCTGGCGGGCACGGCCGACGGCGCGATCGACGCCAGGGCCACCGTCTTCATCATCCGTAACCACAGTGGTAAGTGCCTGGAGATCGAGAACTCCTCCAAGCGCAACGGCGCCCGCGCCCAGCAGTGGACCTGCAACGGCCAAGCCGGAGCCAAGTGGAAACTCCGGAACCTCGGCGGGAACCGCGCGGAAATCATCAATGTCCGTAGCGGCAAGTGCCTGGAGATCGAGAACTCCTCCAAGCGCAACGGCGCCCGCGCCCAGCAGTGGACCTGCAACGGCCAGGACGGCGCCAAGTGGCGCTTCGTCGAGACCAGCGGTGACCGGTTGTACATCGTCAATGCCCGTAGCGGCAAGTGCCTGGAGATCGAGAACTCCTCCAGGCGCAACGGTGCGCGGGCCCAGCAGTGGACCTGCAACAGCCAGGCCGGATCGTTGTGGTCCTGACCGCTCGGACCTGAGTGAGTCAGGGGCGCCGAGCGGGGCGCGGACCCCCGAATCCGCCGGGGGTCCGACCTCCGCATCCGTCGGGCGGTCCGCGCACCCGTGCCACCCACTGCTCCTCGGCGGGGCTGGCAACCGAGCCGCTCGCCCTCGACCGAGTTCCTCAGGCGGTCGGCCGCGGGACCGTACTCGGCCCGGGGCCCCTGCCATCCTCGACGTGAATGCCCTGTTTGCGCGACTATCCTGGTTCCGTGGAGGTATATCCCACTCCTTCGGGCAGAGGTCACGGGGAGGGGGCGCTGCCGGATACCGGAGTGCGCCCGGAAATCCTCGCGTCCTGGCAGCGCTCGCAGTCTCTCGGCATCGACCGCGAGCGGGCGGCCCTGCCGATCGAGAGTGACCTGGATCCCGACTCCCGGCTGATCAGGGCTGCCACGCCGGTCCTGGACCACCTGTACGAACGGTTCGCGGGGGTCCCGGTGACCGTGGCGCTGGCCGACTCACGGGCGAACATCGTGGACCGGTGGGGCGACCCGGCGGGGCTGAGGCTGATGGACGCCGCCTCGCTGGTGCCGGGCGCCAATGTCGATGAGCGATTCATGGGGACCAGCAGCGTCAGCATGGTGCTGAGCACCAGGGCACCGTTCGTGGTCGTCGGCCACGAACACTTCTTGCACGACCTCAAGGAGCTGACCTGCATGGCCGCGCCGGTGCGCGACCCGGTGGGCGGCACCGTGCGGGGCGCGGTCAACCTCTCCGTGCCGCGCGAGCTGGCCAACCCCGGCATGGCACTGGTCCTGCAGGACGCCACCGAACGCATCGAAGAACGCCTGCTGGAGCTGAGCACGGCCCGCGAGGTCCAGCTCATGCGCTCCTTCCAGCGGGCCAGGGAGCGCGGCGGGCATGCCGAGCTGGAACTCGGCTCGGGAGAGCTGTCCCGGCTCGGCGGGCCGGCGCCCCGGCTGACCTCGCAGGAGCGGCTGATCCTGCTGGAGCGTGCCGTCGAGCTGATCTCCTCCACGGGTGAGACGTTCGCCGAGGTGCCCCTCGCGGGCAGCCGCACGGCCCTGCTGCGCCGCCGGGAGCTGCACCACGGCGACGCGGAGGGCGCGGCGGTCGAGGTCAGCTTCGAGGAGGCCCGTGGCACGGGTCTGACGGGCCGGACCACCGCGACCGGCCCCGACGGGCGTCGTGTGCCGCTCCTCGACCGTCCCGCCGAGGCGGCGGAGGCGAATGACCGGGGAGCGACGGCGGAACCACAGGCCGCCGGACCGGCCGACGCGTGGCTGCTGCTGGTCGGCGAGCCGGGCGTCGGCCGGCTCGCCGCCGAGGCACGCGGGCGGCTGTCCCTCCTGAACGAGGCAGGCGTCCGCCTCGGCACCACCCTGGACATGCGGCGCACCGCCGAGGAACTGGCGGAGATCGCCGTGCCGCGCTTCGCCGACCTGGTCGTCGTCGACCTGATGGACTGCGTCCTGGCGGGCGAGGAACCACCGGCCGGACGGCTGCGCCCCGACGTGGCGCTGCGCCGGGTGGCCGCCCGGACGGGTGAGGAGTCCCGCGACTTCGCGATCGCCGGTGCGGACGAGCCGGTCGGCTACCCCGCCGGCACGCCCCAGGCCCGGTGCCTGGAGACCGGGAAGCCGGTGACGGACTCGGTGATGACCGCCGCCCTGGCCGGGCACCCGGCCGACCGGGTTCACCCCGTCGACCTGCTCGGCGAGGGCGTGCACTCCTACCTGGGCGCTCCGCTGTCCGCGCGGGGATCCGTCCTGGGCCTGGCGGGGTTCTACCGCCGTGGCAGGACCAGGCCGTACGAGCAGGACGACCTGACGCTGGCGGGCGAGCTGGCGGCCCGGGCCGCGATCAGCGTGGACAACGCCCGCCGCTACCGTCGGGAGCATCAGGCCTCCCTCACCCTGCAACGCAGTCTGCTGCCGCGCGCCCTGCCCCGGCTGAGCGCCGTCGACCTCGCCTCCCGCTATCTGCCCGCGGACGCCCGGGCAGGGGTGGGCGGGGACTGGTTCGACGCGATCCCGCTGTCCGGGATGCGCGTGGCGCTGGTCGTCGGGGACGTGCCCGGAAACGGTCTGCAGGCGGCGGCCACCATGGGCCGCCTGCGGACGGCGGTGCGGACGCTGGCCGGGCTGGACCTGCTGCCGGAGGAGGTGCTGGCCCATCTGGACGACCTGGTCAGCCGGGCCCCCGACGACTCGGCCGGCGGTCAGGACCCCGCGACCGGGACGACCTGCCTGTACGTGATCTACGACCCGGTGTCCTGCCGCTGCACGGCGGCACGGGCGGGTCATCCGCCGCCCGCCGTGCTGAAGCCGGGCGGCCGGGCGGAGCTGATCGACCTTCCGGCCGGTCCGCCGCTCGGGCTCGGCGGGATCCAGCCGTACGAGTCCGCCACCGTCGACCTGCCCGCGGACAGCCTGCTGACGATGTACACCGACGGCCTGCTCAAGGAGAGCCGAGGTTACGGCGACACCGAAGCGCACACCGGCCGGCTGCTGGACTCGCTGAACCAGGCCGGTCCGGCGCTGGAGGACATCTGCGACCGGGTCGCGGACACCCTCCCGCCCGGCGGCCCGCACGACGACGTGGCCCTCCTGCTGGCTCGCGTGCACGCGCTGCCCGAGGACCGGGTGGCGTCCTGGGAGTTTCCGTCCGAGCCCTCGGCCGTGGCCCGGGCCAGGGAGCTGACCCGTGCTCAGCTCGCCGCCTGGGGCATGTCGGAGCTGGATTTCAACACCGGGCTGGTGGTCAGCGAGCTGGTCACCAACGCCGTGCGGTACGGCGGCCAGGGGCCGGTGGGCCTGCGGTTGCTGCGCGACGACTCGCTGATCTGTGAGGTCTCCGACCGCAGCAACACCTCCCCGCGTATCCGGCGGGCGGCCACGACCGAGGAGGGCGGGCGCGGTCTGTTCCTCGTGGCCCAGTTCACCAAGAGCTGGGGTGCCCGCTTCATGCCGCAGGGCAAGACGGTGTGGGCCGAGCAGATTCCGCAGCCGGAGCAGCCCGCGTCGGAGCCGGACGAGCAGGCGCTGCTGGCGATGTTCGACGACGCCGGCTGACCCGCCGGCCGGCCTCCCGTGCCGAGCCGGTCACGACCGGCCCGGCCCGGATGCGCGGCTCGGACGACAGATGCTCCGTCACGCCCGGTGGTGACGGGACCGCCGCTCGGGGGCGCGTCGAATGCTCCGTCACGCCTGGCGGTGATGGGACCGGCCGCTCGGGCGCGCGTCGTCGGGGGTGCCGCGCGTGCCCCGGAATCCGAACACGCCCCGGAACCCCACCTGCACCCACGACCCGGGGCATGCCCAGGACCGGACCGTCCGCGCCGCGCGCCCCGGGGCTGTGTGCCCTCGTGGACACAGCCGCGGCAGGTGCCCGCGGCGACCCGGGTGCAGTTGAGCGCCGTGTGCGGTGGTGAGAGGCGTTCGAGGAACAGCGCCTCCGCGCCGTCGAGGGGCCCAGCTGCGGACGTGTCATTCCTCGGCTGTGCGGGGCAGTCGCGCCCCCACCCGCGCCGCCGTCTCGCGCAGCCAGATGTGGGCCGCGTCGTGCGTGTGCACCGGGTGCCACCACATCGCTTCGCGCAGCGGCACGGCCTCGTACGGCGGCTCCACCACCCGCACCGCGGCGATCGGCGTGAGCAGCCGGGCCAGGCGTGCCTGGATCAGGGCGATGCGCCGGGTGCCGGCGATCATCAGGGGCAGGAGTTGAAAGCTGTCGACGGACACCTCCGCACGCGGTTCGATGCCGAGCATGCCCAGTTGCCGTACCGCGGGGGCGTCATAGGTGCGCTGGTAGGTCACCCAGGGCAGCCGGGCCAGGTCCCGCCGGGTGAGCCGGTCCCCGACACCGGGGTGGTCGCGTGCCACGAGGAACACCCAGCGGTCGTCGTAGAGGTCGGTGGCGGGGAAGTCGCTGATGATGCCGTGCGGCATGAGCAGGCCGTCGGTGGCGCTCAGCAGCGTCGCGGTGTCGTCCACGACGGTCGGCGGGGTCTGGGTGAAGCGGAGCCGGATGCCGGGGGCCTCCTCGTGCACGACGCGGGCCAGTTCGGTGCCGAAGACGGCGACGGCGTAGTCGGACGCCATCAGCCGGAACTCGCGGTTCTCCTTGGCCGGGTCGAAGTCGGCCTGGCTGGAGAAGAGGCGTTCCAGTACGTCGTAGGCGGTGGCGGTGCGGTCCAGGAGCACCTGGCCGAGCGCGGTCAGCTCGTAGTGGCCGCCGACGCGGGCGAGCAGGTCGTCGTCGAAGTGCCGGCGCAGCCGGGCGAGGGCCGCGCTCATCGCGGGCTGGCTCAGACCGACGCGCTGCCCGGCCCGGGTGACGTTGCGCTCCTCCAGCAGGGCGCGCAGGGCGACGACGAGGTTGAGGTCCAGACGGGCGAGGTTCACGGATCAGGCCCCTACGGTGCGGCGACGAGCGGGAGATACAGGGGGAATAACCCTGGTGGATGGTAGGTATCCACACAATCTATTTCCCTGATTGCGGCTGCCGGGGCCAGATTGGTCGCACCGCAATCAGGAGGACACGTCCGTGAAACCCGAACCCGCGTCCGCGCTCTTCGCCGGACCGTTCGCCCTCGCCACCCTCTCGGCCCCGGACGGGCCGGAGTTCCCCGCCCTCGTCACTCCCGACGGCCGGGCCGTCGATCTGCGGGACGTCTTCGGCGACGACCGGCTGACCACCCTCGACGTGCTGGACCGCTGGGAGACGACCCTGCCTCGGCTGCGCGCGGTGGCCGCCGACACCGGCCTGGCCCGCACGGCCGCCACGGAGCTGCGCGTGCACGCGCCCGTGGCTCCGCGCCAGGTGTTCCAGTCGGGCGCGAACTACCGGCAGCACGTCATCGACCTGCACGTCGCCCACCGCGCCCCCGGTGACGACCGGCCCGAGAGCGAGCGCCGGGCGGAGGCCGCGGAGATCATGGACCGGCGGGCCGCCGAGGACCTGCC
>NZ_MUMF01000667.1 GCF_002155905.1 Streptomyces tricolor
GGCCATGCGGCAGCGCGAGGCGTACGCCAAGTCGCTGCCGAAGGGCCGGGCCAAGCAGTTCAAGGAACTGAAGATCGAGGCCATCCTCGACACCCCGGTCAACATCGTCGTCACCGCCGACCCCACCCGCGGCGGCCGGCACACGCTCGGCCGTCACACCCAGCCGCAGATGGCGCCCTACTCCTCGGCGCTCGCGGTGGAGAACCTCTGGCTCGCCGCCCGCGCCGAGGGCCTCGGCGTCGGCTGGGTCAGCTTCTTCGACGAGCGGGAGATGGTCCGCGCGCTCGGCCTGCCCGAGCACCTGGAGGTCGTCGCCTACCTGTGCGTCGGGTACGTCGACGAGTTCCCGGACGAGCCGGAGCTGATGCAGGCCGGCTGGTCCAAGCGACGCCCCCTGTCCTGGGTGGTGCACGAGGAGACGTACGGCCGCCGCGCCCTGCCCGGAGAGGAACCCCACGACCTGCTCGCCGAGACCGTCGCACAGATCCGCCCGCTCGACGCCAAGGCGCTCGGCGAGGCATGGGAGCGCCAGAAGCGCATGACCAAGCCGGCCGGCGCGCTCGGCATGCTGGAGATCATCTCCGCGCAGCTGTGCGGGCTGTCCCGGCAGTGCCCGCCGCCGATCCCGGAGCCCGCCGCCGTCGCGATCTTCGCCGGCGACCACGGCGTGCACGCCCAGGGCGTCACCCCCTGGCCGCAGGAGGTCACCGCCCAGATGGTGGCCAACTTCCTCGGCGGGGGAGCCGTCTGCAACGCCTTCGCCAACCAGGTCGGCGCCGAGGTGTGCGTGGTGGACGTGGGCGTGGTGGCCGACCTGCCGGCCACCCCCGGCCTGCTGCCGCGCAAGATCCGCGGCGGTACGTCCGACATGACCACCGGCCCCGCGATGACCCGCGAGGAGGCCAAGGCGGCCATCGAGGTCGGCATCGAGACCGCCCGCGACCTGGTCGCGGCCGGCAACAAGGCGCTGCTCACCGGGGAGATGGGCATCGCCAACACCACCGCCTCCGCCGCGCTGATCTCCGTCTTCACCGGCGCCGACCCGGCCGAGGTGACCGGGCGCGGCACGGGCATCAACGACGAGACGCTCGCCCGCAAGACCGACGTCGTCCGCCGCGCCCTGGAACTCCACCAGCCGGACCCGGCCGACCCGATCGGCGTCCTCGCGGCGATCGGCGGCTTCGAGCACGCGGCCATGGTCGGCCTGCTGCTCGGCGGTGCCTCACTGCGTACGCCGGTGATCCTGGACGGCGTCAGCGCCGGCGCCGCGGCCCTCGTGGCCCGCGCCATCGCGCCGGAGGTGCTCGCGGCCTGCATCGCCGGCCACCGCAGCGCCGAGCCCGGCCAGGTCGCCGCCCTCAACAAGCTGGGCCTGCGCCCGCTGGTCGACCTGGACCTGCGCCTCGGCGAGGGCACGGGCGCCCTGCTGGCCCTGCCGCTGGTGCAGAGCACGGCGCGGGCGATGCACGAGGTGGCGACGTTCGATTCGGCGGGGGTCACGGAGAAGTAGCAGGACGGGGGCACCGCGGTCGCCGGGCAGGTCCGTG